>DERX01000060.1:487-7079 GCA_002361875.1 Ruminococcaceae bacterium UBA3329 | reverse complement strand
TTAACCTGATTTTTGATATTTATAAATTTGCAAATAGAATTAAATTGTGGTAAACTAATAAAAAAATGAACGGAAGTGATTTCAATGACATATGAGCAGGTTGTTTCTAAAGTAAAGGAAAAATTTGCAGAAGCTGATGCATCAAAGATTGACGGTGTTGTTGCTTTGCAGATTAACCTTGAGGGTAAAAACACAAACGGTATTTTCTATATCGAGGTTAAAGACCATAGTGTTAATGTTGAGCCTTATGACTACCACGACAGAAACGCTCTTGTTACCGTTAACCCCACTAACCTTTTAAAGCTTCTTGACGGCAAGCTTGACCCCGTTGAAGCATACAATAAGGGTAAGGTTGTAATTGACGGCGATGCAGGCGCAGTGCTTACGGTTATCAATTTGGCGAAATAATTTTTCAAAAAACGAGGCGGACTTTTGGCAACGCCGGATAAGGAAGTTTTTATGTGGGGTACGGTATAACTCAGTAAAATGGGTTACACCGTACCCTTTTTTCTTATGCTACAAAGCGGAAGTCCTGCGGGTTTGCCCGTAAAAAAAATCCGAGACTCACTTCAATTGCGAATCTCGGATTTTTTTTGGCTGTTTTTTTACAGCTCCTTCATTTTGTGTTATATTTTCCGTTTATATCAACAACGCCGTTTAAGTAGAGGTCAAGTTGAATTGCGTCAAATGCGTCAACTGCGCCGTCGCCGTTAATATCGGCTATTTTTTTCTGTTCTTCTGTCAATGTGCTGCGACACTGAACGTAATTTCTAAGCATTGCATAGTCATTTGAGTTAACCTCACCGTCGCCGTTAATATCGCCCAGCATACAGAGATCAACATTTTGAATCACATTCTTATCGCCCACCGTAACGGTGTACTCGCGGGTGGCGTGGTTTTTCTTCATTACCTTCATAGTGTAGGTGCCGGGAAGAACATTTGCGATGGAGTAGCTGGCGGTGTTACCATGTACGACAGCTTCATAGGCCGCCTCGGATGCGCCGCTCTCAATGAGCTGAATGGTCACATCGTCGGTGTCGCTGTTAAAGCTCGTTGCCGTGCCGGAAACGGTGTAGGTCGTGGGCGGGACGGTGTAGTTCACCGTGACCTTCTCGCCCAGATAATAGTGATTATTCAGATACGCTACGACATAGTAATTGCCCTCATCTAGGTCATAAATACTTGTTCTATGGCTGTACTCATACGGGCTGGATGTGGAGGTCGTATCTGATCTGATAGAGATGTAACTACTCTCATTGTTCTCATCCCCCTCTTTCACCAGTCTGAAACCCTCATATGCGTCATCCGCCTTTACCACCGTTTTGAAAGTGAGTGTTCCTTGGGTGCCGGTCGTGCCGGTGGGCGTGAAGGTCGGCGTTCCGACAAAGGGACTGTGCTTCGCCGTCACGGTGACATCCTTGCCGGGAACGGTGAAGAAGTTGCTCGCCGTGGTAGCCGATTTGTCGAGCGTCACATCCGAAGAAGTCCACTCCTTGAAGGGAATTTCCTGATCACCCCAACTTTTCTTGATGGCGGGCGTGATGTTCACCTTGTCACCCGCAAGGAAATATCCGCTGCCATTTTCGTACTTGACGCCGGGACCGGTGACCGTGCCATTCTCGACCGTCACCGTATAGGGTGTGCCCTTGCGGTAAGAGGCGTAGCAGTTGGTTGTATCCTCATTGATTGCATGGTCTGTGTCGCTGAAGGTCGCTCCTTTGGTGAAGGCACCGCCGGAGTAGCGGGTACTGTTGCCTTCTTTTTTCCACTGGACCTCCATATTGCCAACCTTGGTCAAGGTCGCAGTTCTCATATGATAAACACCGTAGCTGTATCCATTATCCTTATCCTTACCGGCGTTTGTCACGTCGATCTTAATCGTGCCGTTGGTGTCGATGGTCACATCTTTAGCTGCATACAGACCGTTGCAGTTACCACCGCCTGTCGTATTGTTTGGCGTAGCACAGGTGATGTCCACAGAAGCATTTTCGGAGATGGTGATGTTTTCCTTTGCGAAAATGCCGTATGCGTTATCGTAGCCTTTTGTGCCATTGTGCGTCATGTTGATAGTCACTTTAGCATCGCCCTTGATCGTCACATTGCCGGTGGTATAGCTGGCAGATAAACCGGTCTCGATGCCGATTGCGGGATTGGAGCCGCTTGTTGTTTTGCTAATAGAGAGTGTGCCACCGTCGCTGGATGTAACGGTGATATCGCCGCCCACCTCATTTGTAAGGCTACCATCGATGATATTCGTGCCCTTCAGTACGACGGTAATATCAGTACGACCGACTCCGCCCACCGAGATGCTCCCGCCGCTGTAGCCGTTCAGCGTCAGCGTACCGGTGGCGGGATTATAGTGGGCGATGTAGTCGCCTTCGTTGCCGGTGAAATTCTTGTCCTGATCGCCTTTTTTGTAATAAAGTCTGTTATTGTAAAAGCTTTTACCTCCGTCAACATAAACATTGCTTGCATCCGGAGATGCCGCCAGCACCATGGTGGGGAGCAGCGAGAGCAGCATCACAAGGGCGAGGAGCAAGCTCAACAGCTTGTGCCATTTCATTTTTGCTTTCATAAAAATTCCTCCTTAAAGATTACAATTCTGCTTATAATCAGTATATATATGCTTCGCTTTCGCCGCAACATACCGTAGGGGTGATATTTGAAAAATAAGGGGTGATTTTTGGGGTGATAAGGCGATTTCGGCAAAAAAATTCTCCCTCCGGAGAGGGAGAAAGAAAAACCGCAGAGATAACCCCTCTGTCACTTTGTGACATCCGCTGACGGCGGCCGTCCCCTTTGTCACTTCGTGACATCTCCCCGCACTGCGGGGAGTCACCCCTTTCAGGGGAGACGAGATAACCCCTCTGTCACTTTGTGACATCTCCCCTTTCAGGGGAGACGAGATATAGAGGAGGCATAAATTGTTTTTATTCTTTATGCGCCATCTCAAACAACTCTGCCCTGTTGGAAACGCCCAGCTTTTCAAAAATATGCGCCGTGTGGGTTTTTACCGTATTTTCGGAAATACACATTTTTTCGGCAATGGTTTTTCTCTTTTCGTTTTCCAATATGTAACCGAGCACCTCGCGCTCCCGTTCGGTTAAAGGCTCCCGTGGATTTGCATTTTGCAAAAATTCTTCAAGGAGAGAGAGTTTTTCGGGTGCTTTTGACGGTTGAACATTCTTTTTCTCATAATCTTCAACAATGCCGTACAGCAAAAGCAACAAGCCCTCGGTCATCATGTAGGAAACCGACAAAAACTCAAAATGAACATGAATACATTTTTCCGCAACCCAAATTGCGATATTGCCGAGCACGACGACCAAGAGAAACACAGGGTATTTGAGAGAAACCGCCGTTTTTTTCACAATGGAATACAGAATTACGCAAATCATACCCACAAAATACAATGCAACATACAAGGCATACAAAAAATGCAAAGGGCCGTAAACTTTTACAAGGGTTGTCATACCGTTTACGGTTTCCAAATCCACGCTTTTGTAATATATGGGGAGTATCCCGGGTGTTACGGCAATAAACAATACTGCAAGACCGATGCAAACGAAAACTGCCGCCGATTTTTTGGATATTTTAATTCCGCAAAGGGAAAATATCATCATCAGCATTAAAAACGGCAAAAATACACTGCCTAAGTATGCAATATCGTTAGAAACGATTGCAAAAGGCAAGGTTTTGGAAATGGATAGGAAAAAGTACCCTGTATTGCACACGGCAACCGAAACGAACAAGAGTGAAAGATATATATTCTTTTTCCGTACAACAAAGAGGCAGACGAACGCCAATAATACTGAAATTAACGCCACAATGCCATAAAACAGGTTCATCACTCGTCCTCCTTTTTTTGTTTTTCTTCATTATACACAACATTTCGGATTTATGCAATACAAAAAAGTCAATCAGGGTCAATCAGGGTCAATCAGGGGACGGTTCTCTGATTGTATTGAATATAAAGAAAGACAGAGTTAAAAGCATTTTTGCCTTATACTCTGTCTTTCTTGCCTTTGCAATGCCCATAAAGTTTTATTTTTAAGTGTTTTTCAAATTACTTCCTTATGTGGCGTTAGCATTGCGTCCGATTTATTTTTTGTTACTATTTATATCCGGCAGTGGCAAGGTTCTCGCCTGCGGCTCGATCGTTGCTTTTGAATCTTCGATTTAAAGGTGTCCACCGAATGCCCGCAACCTTTCCCTACCATATACAGAATACCGAAAAAACGGAGCTTACACAACAACGTGCAGCTCCGTTTTTTATATTTTTATAACTTATTTTGTGCCGAAAATTCTGTCGCCTGCGTCGCCGAGTCCGGGAACAATGTAGCCAACCTCATTGAGCTTTTCATCGAGAGCGGATACAAAAATGTCAACATCGGGGTGAGCGGTTTTGAGCGCCTCAATTCCCTCGGGAGCGGCAATAATGCCCATAAATTTAATCGATTTTGGTTTAAATTCCTTTACCTTGTCAATAGCGTCAATAGCAGAACCGCCCGTTGCAAGCATTGGGTCGATAACAAAAACCTCTCTCTCGTTAATGTCTGCGGGGAGCTTGCAGTAATAAGTGACAGGTTTTAATGTTTCATGGTCACGGTAAAGACCGATATGACCTACTTTTGCTGACGGAACAAGTTCAAGGACACCGTCAAGCATACCGGTACCTGCGCGAAGAATGGGTACAAATGCCAGCTTTTTGCCTGAAATCACCTTTGCATTACACATTCCCATAGGTGTTTCTACGGTTTTGTCCTCAAGGGGTAAATCACGCGTTGCCTCATAGCAAAGGAGCATTGTAATTTCCTGAATCAAAGCGCGAAATTCTTTTGTGCCTGTTTTAACGTCACGGAGAATTGAGAGCTTGTGCTGAATGAGCGGATGGTCCGCAATAAATACTTTTGCCATTTTTATATTCCTCTCTTTTAAATAAATTTTCATATTAAATATTTTTAAGCATTTTCAATTTCGGCTATCTGGTCAATTCTGCGCTGATGTCTGCCGCCCTCAAATTCGGTGTCTAGGAAAACATCGACAAGCTCCAAAGCCAATCCCACTCCGATAACTCTGCCGCCGAGGCAAAGAGCGTTGGCATCGTTATGAAGCCTTGTGTACTTTGCGCCGAAATAATTTGAACAGCAAGCCGCACGGATTCCCTTAACCTTGTTTGCCGCCATTGAAATGCCGATGCCCGTGCCGCAGCAAAGAATTGCCTTTTCGCATTCGCCCGAAATAACCTTTTTACAGGTCTTTAAGGCTATTGGAGCGTAATCCACAGATTCCTCAGAATATGTTCCGCAGTCGATATACTCGATTTTTCTTTCGTCAAGATGTTTCTTTATTGCTTCTTTTAATTCAAATCCGCCGTGATCTGCACCTAATGCTATCATTTGCTTTTCTCCTTTATTTTAAAAATATTTTATGATTTTTTAGCTTTAAGCTCTCTTTCCGCCTGCGGTAATCGCAGGTAAAAAGGGAGTAAATTTTCAGATTTAACGGTGATTTCGCCGTTCTTTAGTTTTTCATCAGCTAAAAAGCCGATATTCCCTGCGTGAACAAGTCTTATTTCTTCATCGGCAACGGAAATTCCGCTGGTTTCGTCTTTCAGCTTTTGAAAGCAAAGCAATGCGCCATCGCCGATTAAAACAATATCTCTTTTTTCATTTTTAAGCTCTTCTTTGAGTTCGGAAATCAGTATCGCCCTGTCCTCAGTTTCGCGGTGTCCCTTGTAAAACGAGGCTGTATAAACCTGATTGCAACGTGCATCCATAACAGAAATTGCAAGCACATTTTGTGAGCAAAGCGGTTTTGCAAGAGCTTCAAGTGTTGAAACAGCAAAGCACGGAATATTTGCCGCATCGCAAATCCCCTTTGCAGACGCAATTCCAATGCGCACGCCCGTAAACGAGCCCGGGCCGTTCGTTATTGCAAGCAAATCAATACTCGAAACCGCCGTTCCGCTGTCCTTTAATACCTTTTCAATAATGGGCATAAGCGTTACGCTGTGAGTAAAGCCGTTATTCACAAATTCCTCCGCAAGGATTTTTCCGTTTTCGGTAACAGCCGCTGACGCACTGACAGACGACGAGTCAATTGAAAGTATTCTCATATTTCTTCGCCTCCGTCTATTGTAATAATGCGTTCCGTATCGGCACTGCCGCGCTCAAATACCACACGGACTGTGTTTTCTGGCAGAGCGTTTTCAATATTTTCGCTCCACTCCACGGCTAACACTCCGCCGCTTTCGTAATAATCGAAAAAGCCGCTTGAATAAAGGTCGTCCCAGCTCTCTACTCGGTACATATCAAAATGGTACAATGGCGGCTCTCCGCCGTAATCGTTTACAATTGCAAATGTGGGGCTTGAAACACTCCGCACTGCGCCCAGTCCCTTGGCAATACCTCTTGTAAAAGCGGTTTTACCCATACCCAGTCCGCCGAAGAAAGCTACAACAGTTCCGCCTTTTAATGTTTTCGCCAATCTTTCGCCTAAAAGAACAGTTTCATTTTCGTTTTTCGTAACAAATGTCTGCATTAAAATTACACCAAATTATTATTGTTAATTAGATTTTATCACAAAAAGC
>DERX01000060.1:0-287 GCA_002361875.1 Ruminococcaceae bacterium UBA3329 | reverse complement strand
AAAAATATACAAAAATCGTTAATATTTTTATCTTTCAGTTGTATTAAAAATCAATTGAAAAACTGTTATTTAAGTGATATTATTATCGTGTTATGATTCTAACTTAATAAGGGAGGTTCATTTTTAATGAACGAATACATTCAAAGTGTTATTGATTCTGTAAAAATGCGTGACGGTGACAAGCCTGAATTTATACAGACTGTTACTGAGGTTTTCGGTTCTCTTGAAAAGGTAATCGAACAGCGCCCCGACTATGTTGAAAAAGACATTCTCGGCAGAATGGTTAA
>DERX01000082.1:15933-16706 GCA_002361875.1 Ruminococcaceae bacterium UBA3329 | reverse complement strand
TTATTCACAAATAAAACACTTTTAATAACCGGAGGAACAGGGTCGTTCGGCAATGCAGTGCTGAACAGGTTTCTGAAAACGGATATCGGCGAAATCAGAGTTTTCTCAAGAGATGAGAAAAAGCAGGACGATATGCGTCACGAGTTTCAGGCAAAAATGCCCGAGGTCAGCGATAAAATCAAATTTTTCATAGGCGATGTCCGTGATTTAGCGTCAGTAAAAAATGCAATGCACGGTGTTGACTACATTTTCCATGCAGCAGCATTAAAACAGGTACCGTCATGCGAGTTCTTCCCATTGGAAGCGGTTAAAACAAATGTTATCGGCACAGACAACGTTCTTACAGCGGCTATTGAGGAGGGGGTAAAAACAGTTATCTGCCTTTCAACCGATAAGGCGGCTTATCCTGTAAACGCAATGGGCACTTCAAAGGCAATGATGGAAAAGGTAATCGTAGCAAAGTCAAGGACAGTTGACCCCGAAAAGACAAAAATCTGCTGCACACGCTACGGCAATGTTATGTGCTCAAGAGGCTCGGTTATTCCGCTTTGGATTGAGCAGATAAGAGAGGGTAAACCCATAACAATAACAGAGCCGGCAATGACAAGATTTATTATGTCCCTGGACGAGGCAGTTGACCTTGTTCTGTTTGCATTTGAAAACGGAGTTTCGGGAGATATACTTGTACAAAAAGCACCTGCCTGTACTATAGGTGTTCTTGCCGAGGCAGTAAAAGAACTGTTCTGTCCTGAAACTGATATTAAAATAATAGG
>DERX01000082.1:0-15555 GCA_002361875.1 Ruminococcaceae bacterium UBA3329 | reverse complement strand
GCCAATGCAATTGATATGGGAGATTTTTACCGTGTACCGAGCGACAAGCGCTCGCTTAACTATGATAAATATTTTAAAGACGGAGACACAAACCGCAGTACACTTACGGAGTTTGATTCAAACAACACAGAGCTTTTGACTGTTGAACAGGTTAAGGAGAAGCTTTTAGAGCTTTCTTACATTAGAGAAGAATTAGCCAAAAAATAAAAATATTAAGAAGCAAGTAATGAAAGGGCAAAAAATGGAGAAGAATTCCTTGTATAATATATTTATTAAAATACTTTGTTCCGAGTTAAACGAAACAGAGCTTGATGTTTCTGTCAAAGAACAGTTAACTCCCGAAGTTATTTCTGCCCTTTATTCATTATCAAAGCATCATGATTTAGCTCATATAGTGGCGTCTTCCTTTTACAAAAACGGTCTGCTGACAGATGATGAGGTGTCTAAAAATTTCAATAAGCAAAGGCTGCTGTCTGTTTACAGAAACGAACAGATGAAACTAGCCTTTAGTGAAATTTGCGAAATTCTTGAGAGTGCAGAAATAAAGTACATTCCGTTGAAGGGTTCTGTAATCCGTCCGTATTATCCGGAGGAGAGTATGCGGACAAGCTGTGACATAGATATTCTTATTCCGGAGGAAAATATTGAAACAGCAACCGAAAAATTAATAGAAAAGGGTTATAAACTCAGAAAAAAGAATTTCCACGATGTTTCGCTCTTTTCACCTATGGGAATACATTTGGAACTGCACTTCAATATTCTCGAAGATATTGACAGGCTTGACAGTGTGCTTAAAAATGCCTGGCAATATGCTGCTGTAACTAACGGATACAGATATGATTTTTCGAAGGAGTTTTTTCTTTTTCACATGTTTGCACATATGTCGTATCATTTTTTGCACGGAGGGTGCGGCATCCGTGCTCTAATGGATGTCTGGATAATGAAGTATAATATGAAAATTACATATTTGCAGGCAGAAAAACTTTTGAAGGAAGCAGGAATATACCAATTTGCAGAAGAAATAAGCAAGCTTGCAGATGTTTGCTTCTCTGATACTGAAAAGAATCCGTTTTATGATACTCTTTTAAATTATATTATAAACGGCGGTGTTTACGGAACGCCGCAAAACAGCATTGCCGTTACAAAAACGAAGGTTAACAGTAACTTTTTATATACTTTCAAAAGACTGTTTTTGCCATATCGAAAGATGAAAAATAAGTATCCGGTATTAAATAAAATACCGATTCTGTTGCCTTTGCTTTGGCTTGTGCGAATTTTAGAATTGTTTTTTTCTAAAAAGACTAAAAAGGCTTTATCTGAATTAAAGACAGTTACAAATATGTCAGATGAAGAAATCAATGCAACTAAAGAAATTAAAGAAAGGCTGGGACTGTAATTTTTTAATGAACAGTGCCACAAATTAAGTATTATTTAAACCTTTGAAAGAAGATGAATACAATGAAAGATTATGCGAACATTAAATGGAAAAATAACGGTAAATTAAAGCTTTTGATTGTTGTGGGTACGCGCCCTGAAATTATCAGGCTGGCGGCTGTAATAACTAAATGCAGAAATTATTTTGACTGCCTTCTTGCTCACACGGGTCAGAATTACGATTATAACCTTAACGGAGTGTTTTTTGAGGATTTAAAGCTTGATGCGCCCGATGTTTATTTAAATGCAGTCGGCGACACGCTGGGCGACACAATGGGCAATATTATTGCTTCGTCCTACAACCTTATGGCGGAAATAAAACCCGACGCAGTTCTGGTGTTGGGCGATACAAATTCATGCCTTTCCGTTATAGGCGCAAAGCGTTTGCATATTCCGATTTTCCATATGGAGGCAGGAAACCGCTGCAAGGACGAGTGCCTTCCGGAGGAAACAAACAGAAGAATTGTCGATATTATTTCAGATGTAAATATGGCTTATTCCGAGCACGCAAGAAGATATTTGGCTGACTGCGGTCTGCCTAAAGAGCGTACTTATGTTACGGGCTCGCCTATGGCTGAGGTTCTTCATAATAACCTCGCTGAAATTGAAAGCTCGGACATTCACGAAAGATTAGGTCTTACAAAAGGCAAATACATTCTGCTTTCCGCTCACAGAGAGGAGAATATTGACACCGAAAAGAATTTTACATCGCTTTTCACTGCAATAAACAAAATGGCTGAAAAATACGATATGCCTATTCTTTATTCCTGCCATCCGAGAAGCAGAAAACGCCTCCAAGAGAGCGGATTTAAGCTTGACAAGAGGGTTATTCAGCATGAGCCTTTGGGCTTTCACGATTACAACTGCTTGCAAATGAACGCATTTGCCGTTGTTTCCGACTCAGGCACATTACCGGAAGAAAGCTCGTTTTTCACAAGTGTTGGTCATCCGTTCCCCGCAGTGTGCATACGCACATCAACCGAGCGTCCCGAGGCGCTTGACAAGGCTTGCTTTGTTCTTGCGGGTATTGATGAAAAATCACTCTTGCAGGCTGTTGACACAGCGGTTGAGCTAAATAAAAACGGCGATTACGGAATTCCCGTAGCCGATTACACCGATGAAAATGTTTCAACAAAGGTTGTAAAGCTCATTCAGTCTTACACCGGCGTTGTTAACAAAATGGTTTGGAGAAAATTCTGAATCAAACAGAATAAGAGCAAAACAAAAGCGGAGCAAAAACTCCGCTTTAATTCTTATATAATATGTTATTTACTCAGCTTTCTCATTATAACAAGGGGCAGTCGGCGGTGGGGCAGAGCTTTTATCCAAAAATTTACCCTGCGAACATATTCGGGGTCGTCCGCCGAAATGATTTTTCCGTCACGGTGAAGCTCAATAACCTTTGCAATAATGTGCCTGTTCTCAATATTCTTTTCGAGCAATGTTTGGTTGTCACCGCAAAGAATATATCCGTTTTCGTCAGTACCTACAATTCTGTGCAGAACAAAATGACCGTCGTCTCTGCGGTAAAAAATTATGTCGCCGACGGCAAATTCACTGGCTGCCTTAATAATAACCGTGTCACGACCCGCCTTCAAAAGCGGAAACATGCTCGTTCCCGTAATCGGCAGTTCGACCGTGCCGCCGCCTAAAAGTGTTTCTTTAATTGCAGGGTAAATTTCTTCAAGAGAAACTCTTTTTTTGTTTTCCATATCATTGAATCTTTCTAATTTAAAAATGATTTTCTTTATCTTTCATAATAGCACTTAATTAAAATTTAGTCAACAATCCCCGTTCTTGTTTGTGTAAGAGCGGGGATTTTAACGATTTTATTTAATTTGATTATCTTTCGTCTAAAGGCAAATACTGTTGCTTTTCGCCCACGCTCTTGTACGCAGGGCGGATAATTTTATCAGTATTTATAAGCTCCTCAATTCTGTGCGCAGACCAGCCTGCAACCCTTGCAATTGCAAAAATCGGAGTGAACAGCTCTTCAGGAATTCCGAGCATACTGTAAACAAATCCGCTGAAAAAGTCAACATTTATGCTGACTCCCTTGTAAATCTTACGCTTTTGCGCAATTATTTCCTTGCCGATTGTTTCAACCTTGCTGTAAAGCTCAAAGTCGTCCGTTCGTCCTTTTTCTATGGCAAGCTCTTTAACAAATGAGCGGAAAACCTGCGCACGGGGGTCGGAAACGGAGTAAATTGCATGACCCATACCGTAAATAAGACCCTTTTTGTCAAAAGCCTCTTTGTCCACAATTTTTGAAAGATAGTCACGCAAAGCGTCATCGTCCGCAGTGTCGCTTACATGCGCTTTAATGTCGTCCATCATTTCAACGACCTTAATGTTAGCTCCGCCGTGCTTTGGCCCTTTAAGCGAGCAAAGTGCCGCCGACATAGTTGAATATGTATCAGAGCCTGAAGATGTGACAACATGCGTGGTGAATGAGGAGTTGTTACCGCCGCCGTGCTCCATATGAAGAATTAAAGCGGTATCTAAAACTCTTGCCTCAAGCTCTGAATACTTCATATCGGGACGAAGCATTCTTAAAATATTTTCCGCTGTTGACAGTGACGGGTCAGGTCTGTGAATATAAAGAGAATCATCACATTCGTAATGATTGTATGCGTGGTATGCGTAAACCGAGAGCATAGGAAAACAGCTTATTAACCGAAGGCACTGCCCGAGAACATTGTCAAGGCTCAAATCCGACGCCAAGTCGTCATAAGCCGCAAGGGTTAAAACGCTTTTTGTAAGCGAATTCATAATGTCCTTGCTCGGTGCTTTCATAATGACATCACGGGTAAAGTTGGTGGGCAGTGTGCGAAGGTCTGAAAGAACGGCGATAAATTCATCTAACTGTTCTTTTGTAGGCAATTTGCCGAACAGCAATAAATATGTCGCCTCTTCAAAGCCGAAGCGGTTAGAGCCTCTGCCTTTAATTAAATCAATAACATTTATTCCTCTGTATGAAAGCCTGCCGTCACAGGGAACTCTGCCCTCGGGTGTTTCTTTTGATGCCAAAACCTCTGAAACCGTGGTAAGACCGGCAACAACGCCCTGTCCGTTTTTGTCGCGAAGTCCGCGTTTTACACCGTATTTTTCATAAAGCTCAACATCAATTTTGCCGTTTTCAAGGCACAGCTCGGCATGTGTCTTTTTGAAATTGTCCAAATCTGTTTTATTGTAGCTCATTTAGTATTCTCCTTTCTTTTGGGGGAATATGCATCTTTTATAAACCCATTATAATACATTCTAAATTAAAATTGGTTAAAATATTGTAAACTTTTGTAAATAGTATTTAGTTAAAATAAAAAACCGAAACTCGCATTTGTGAATTTCGGCTTTTAACTGTGTTTTATTTGATTATTTTGTCGGTCTTACATACTTATGCTCGGTTTTTACACCGTTTTCGTTAATTGTAAGCACTGTACCGCCGTTTAAGTCATCATTTGCATAGCATCTGTCGCCTGTTTTAAGACCGTATGTCAGCCGCACGCCCTCATACATTACTGAATAGTTATTTATATGGTCGTGACCCACAACAATGTTTTTGGTACTGCCAAGCTCCTTGACAGCGTCAAAAAATCCTGAATTTACGCTGGGACAGCAAACCTCTTCACGCTTTTCGCCGAAGCCCATTTCTGGGTTATATCCGCTCTCTTTCCAGCGTATGTAGGCTGTGTAAAATTCGGGAATTGCAATATGGAAAAACGCAATGGATTCAGGCATTTCACCGCCGTTAACTTGCTCTGCGCCCTTAATTGCCCATTTGTACCATTCAATTTGACTTTCGGCTAAAAATTCGTAGCCTGTACCGAATGTGTCAACCTTAATACTGCCGTCATCATTCATTATCCATTCCTGCGTGTCGGGGTCAATTGCCTTTTCCGTCATTTTGCGCTCTTCGGGAATACCGTCATATCCTCGCCAAGACCCTGAATCCATCATAATCAGCGACTGAACTATTTTGTCGCCTTCCGTAATGTTGATAATATAGTTGCCTACGCCGCCGATGTTATTAGGCCCTTTTTTGAATAAACAGTTTTTAGATTCAATGTAGCGGTCTGCAAGCCAGTTTTTGTCTGCATTGCCTTCACCGTCATGGTTGCCGAATACGGGCGCCCACGGAATACCGAAGGAGTCTATAAGCTCAATTAAATCCTTTTGCGACTGCTTTTGAAATGCCGCCCATACCTGATCGCCCGTCATGGTAATCAAATCGGGCTTTTCCTGCTCGATAAGCGTACGGATTGTTTCTTCGGTGTATTTGCGCTTGCCTATATCCAAGGTATCGTTATACTGAATATCCGTAAGATTTAAAATTTTGAAATCCTTATTCGGGTCTTTCTGAATAACAACAGTGTCCTCTAAACGGTAGGGGTCAGTTGAAAGCCAAAATTCACTGTTTGCCTTTCCCTTTACGGGAAACCAAAGAATCCCTAAAACTATACCGACAATCAGCAAAACTGCAACTATGCAGAGAATTGCCGTAACAATACGCTTTTTTGCCTTTGTCATTTTCCCCAAATCCCTTTCTTTACCTTTTCTTATATTTTCTGCAAGGCCTGTTCAATGTCGGCAATAATGTCGTCAACATTTTCAATGCCTACTGAAAATCTTATAAGGTCGGGCGTTACGCCGCATTCAATAAGTTCCTTGTCGGAAAGCTGTCTGTGTGTTGACGAAGCAGGGTGAAGAACACAGGTTCTTGCGTCTGCAACATGAGTTACAATAGCGGCAAGCTTTAAGTTATTCATAAATTCTTCAGCCTTGGCTCTGCCGCCGTTAACGCCGAATGAAATTACACCGCAGGTGCCTTTCGGCATATACTTTTTGGCAAGCTCATAGTCTTTGCTTGATTTAAGTCCGGGGTAATTCACCCAAGATATTTTTTCGTTATTTTCAAGATATTCCGCAACCTTTTGAGCATTTTCAACATGTCTTTCAACTCTTACTGCAAGGCTTTCAAGTCCTAAATTCAAAAGGAATGCGTTAAACGGAGATGGTGTTGAGCCGTAATCACGCAAAAGCTGGGCAACAATTTTTGTAATATAGCCCGCTTTGCCGAAATCTTTTGCGTAGGTAGCGCCGTGATAGCTCTCGTCAGGCTCGGTCATACAGGGGTATTTATCATTTTGGAACCAGTCAAAATTACCGCTGTCAACAACACAGCCGCCGATTGTAGATGCGTGGCCTTCCATATATTTTGTGGTCGAATGAGTTACAATATCTGCGCCCCATTCAATAGGACGGCAGTTAATCGGTGTGGGGAAGGTGTTATCGATTATAAGCGGAACGCCGTTTTTGTGGGCGATACGGGCGAATTTTTCAATATCAAGAACATCAAGAGAGGGGTTTGCAACGGTTTCGCCGAAAACAGCCTTTGTATTCGGCTTAAATGCCGCTTGAATTTCCTCTTCGGTCGCTCTCGGGTCAACGAATGTTACATCAATTCCGATTTTCCTCATTGTTACATTGAAAAGATTAAATGTACCGCCGTAAATTGTTGCGGCGCTTATGAAATGGTCGCCTGCGCCGAGAATGTTAATAAGCGAAAAGAAGTTTGCCGCCTGACCCGATGATGTGAGAACAGCCGCATAACCGCCCTCTAACGCCGCAATTTTAGACGCAACTGCGTCGCTTGTCGGGTTTGCAAGACGGGTATACATATATCCCGGTTCAAGGTCAAAAAGCTTTGCCATATCGGCAGATGTATCATATTTAAAGGTTGTGCTCTCGTAAATGGGCAAAACTCTCGGTTCGCCGCTTTTCGGCTGCCAGCCGCCCTGAACGCACTTTGTTTCTATTTTCTGATTAGGGTCGAATCCCATATTTGTCACCTCAAATTACAAATTATAAATTCTCTTTAATTGCCGCCAAAAGCTCGTCATAAGTTTCGTATGCCGGAAGCTCGGGATAATCAGCTTTAATTTTGTCTGTGCTCTTGAATAAAAAGCCCGCTTTGCTTGCCTTAATCATACCGAGGTCATTGTAGCTGTCACCGCTTGCAATCGTCTCAAAGCCTATTGACTGAAGCGCTTTAACGGTAGAAAGCTTTGAATCCTTAATTCTCATTCTAAAGCCTGTAATCTCACCGTCATCCGCAACCTCAAGAGTGTTGCAGAAAATGGTGGGCATACCAAGCTTTTTCATTAAAGGACCTGCAAACTGCGTAAAGGTATCGCTGAGAATTATAACCTGTGTAAGACTTCTAAGCTCGTCAAGAAATTCTTTTGCGCCGGGCATCGGGTCGATTTTGGCGATAGTTGCCTGAACCTCTTTAAGTCCTAAACCGTGCTCTTTAAGAATGTTAAGACGGTATTTCATAAGCTTGTCATAGTCAGGCTCATCTCTTGTTGTCTTTTTAAGCTCGGGGATTCCGCTTTCTTCTGCGAAAGCAATCCAAATTTCCGGTACTAAAACACCTTCCATATCAAGACATACAATGTTCATATCACTCATAACAAACAACTCTCCGTTCATTAAAAAATTTTTATTTTATTATATACTAATTATTCAGCTTTTTCAAGTATTACCAATTACTGATATTACCTGCTTGCATTGCGCCCACAATTTTCTGCCGTATTGCAGGGTACTTCTTTTCAAGCTCCTTTAAAAGCTGTTTCATTTCTTCTCTGTGGGTGTTTTCGTCCGCAGGACAGTTACTTTTAACAATCGGCAGATTTTCTTTTTTGACAACCCTCATAATGTCTGATTCATAAGCGAAAATCAGCGGGCGTATCATATATAAATCTTTTCTTGAAAGGTATGAAACAGGAGAGAAGCATTCGGCTCTTCCGCCGGAGAAAAGGTTCATCAAAAATGTTTCTGCGGCGTCGTCCATGTGGTGACCGAGTGCGATTTTGTTACAGGCAAGCTCTTTTGCGGTATCGTGCAAAAGTCCTCTTCTCATCCTTGCACAAAGACTGCACGGATTTTTCTCTTTCCTCGTTTCAAATATTACATTATATAAGTCTGTTCGCTTAACGGTATACGGAATGTTATTTTCCCCGCAAAGCCTTTCAATTTCGGAATAATCGCCGTATTCACCGAAAAAGCACGGGTCAAGCGTAACTGCGCAAAGCTCAAAGCTTTTGGGGTAAAAGCGCCCGAGTTCCGCCATACATTTTAACAGCACAACGCTGTCTTTTCCACCCGAAACGCACACTGCAATTCTGTCGCCGTCTTCTATCATATTATATTTGTCAACTGCCGCACGGACAAGGCTTAACAGCTTTTGCATACGCTCACCTCCGTTTTTTTCTTTATTTTATATCTTTATAACAAAAAAGTAAACAAAAATTTGTAAAAAATTCTTTATGAGAAAAATATGCAAAAAGCAGAGAAAAATCAAGAAAATAAGAGATAATTATTTGTTTAATTAAAAATTAAAAAAATTGTGTTGACAAGCAAAAAACAATGTGCTATTATTTCTCTCGCAATAAAAAATATTAGTGGAGGTAAGTTCTATGTCAACTTATATGCCGAAAAAGGGCGATATTACCCGTAACTGGTATGTGCTTGACGCTGCCGGCAAACCCCTCGGTAAGGTTGCCGCTGAAGCTGCTACTCTTTTAAGAGGTAAGCACAAGCCCACATTTACACCGAACGCAGACTGCGGCGACCATGTAATCATTATCAACGCTGCTCAGGTTGTTCTTACAGGTAACAAGCTTAACCAGAAGATGTATTATCATCACACAGGCTATATCGGAAATATGAAAGAGGTTAAATACAGCACTCTTATGAAGACAAAGCCTGAATTCGCAGTAACAAAAGCAGTTAAGGGTATGATTCCCGACAACACAATCGGCCGTGAGGCTCTTACTCGTCTTCGTGTTTATGCAGGCGCTGACCACAAGCATGCCGCACAGAAGCCCGAGACAAGAGAATTTTAAGAAAGGGAGGCAAAATTAGATGTACGAAACAAATCCTTATTTTTACGGTACAGGCAGAAGAAAAAAATCAGTAGCTCGTGTACGTGTTTATGCAGGTACAGGTAAAATCACAATTAACGACAGAGATATTGACGATTATTTCGGTCTTGAAACTCTCAAGCTTATTGTTCGTCAGCCTCTCGCACTTACAGGCACAACAGAGAAGTTTGACATTGTTTGCCGTGTAAACGGCGGCGGTGTTACAGGTCAGGCAGGCGCAATCCGCCACGGCCTTTCACGTGCTCTTCTTCAGTATGACGAAAATCTTCGTTCCGAGCTTAAAAAGGCAGGTTTCTTAACAAGAGACCCGAGAATGAAGGAAAGAAAGAAATACGGTCTCAAAGGCGCTCGCCGTGCACCGCAGTTCTCAAAGAGATAACTTATTGTCTATCTTTTCAGCACCTACGAAAGTGGGTGCTTTTTTATAGCCCACTGCGGTATTCTCGCAGAGAAGCAATTGGCTTTAGCACGGTATTGTTTTATAATGAATTAAACAGTAAATTAGAATTGGAGGGACAATACGGCTTCAAAATACAGTAATTATCCGCACAAATAAAATTTACTATTGACTTTACTGTGAAAATAGGTTATAGTAACCTCAAACTACAATCAGCAAGCTGATTGCGGCACAAAAGTGCCATGCTTGCTGATGCAAGCGTTTGAGAACATTGTTACATCAATTTGGGCTGTTGCCCTTGCGGCTTTGCCGCTCACTGTGCTTCGCACAGCAAAATTGTGTTATAAAATTAAAAACAAATTATCTGCCACCGGGTAGAAAAACCGAATGCATTCGTTGCACATCGTTAGGTCTTTGAAGATGTGTATTACGGGTGCTTTTTATTTTTGAAGAGAGGTATTTTATGTTATCGGGAAAAAACAAATCATTCATCAATTATTTTACAAAAGCGGAAAAGGCGTTGTGGTGTATATCCGTTATGCTGATTGCGGTGTCTTACTTTGCATTTGACGGAAACGGTATTTTAAGACCTGCGGCGTCTTTAATCGGCGTAACATCGCTGATTTTCAACGCAAAGGGCAATCCTTTCGGACAGTTCCTTATGGTGATATTCAGCATGCTGTACGGTATTATTTCATTCTCATTTTCATATTACGGCGAAATGATAACCTATCTTGGAATGACTGCCCCTATGGCTGTTTTTGCCCTGATTTCGTGGTTTAAAAATCCGTATAACGGGAATAAATCGGAGGTTAAAGTCAATAAAGTTACAAAAAAAGAAACAGTATTTATGCTTTTTCTTACAGCCGTTGTCACCGCCGCTTTCTATTATATATTAGATTACTTTAACACGGCTAATTTAATACCAAGTACGCTGTCTGTTACAACAAGCTTTATTGCTGTTTATCTGACTTTTAGAAGAAGCGCTTTTTATGCCGTCGCTTATGCCGCAAATGATGCAGTTTTGATATTTTTATGGGTGCTGGCATCGCTTTCAAACACTGCTTATATTTCCGTTGTGATTTGTTTTATTGTATTTTTAGCAAACGATATTTACGGATTTATATCTTGGTCAAAGATGAAAAAACGGCAAATGAACGGGGAAAAAGAAAATAAATTTTAACTTTTTTGATAGCAGTATTTTTATGCCCTGAAAAGTTTGGATTTTTTATGCCCAAAATTCACTATATATAATAGTATAGGAAAAAAGCAGGAATATTTTTCAAAAATCGGCATATAATATTTTAAAAATACAAGCTCAAAAGTATCATTTTGTAACTAATTTTGTAACTGTTTTGTAATATTTTACGACTTTTTTAAAAATCTCACAAAAAAAGTTACATTTTCTAAATAGCGTACCACAAGATATTGCGGTAAAAAAGCGTTTTTACGACTATTTAGTCAAAAATTGACATTTGCTTTTAGACAATTTATACAAAAATAGTTTGTCGAAAAATTTGACTTTTTGAAAAGTTATGAATATAATACACAAAGTCTTAAGGCGTAAAGGCGATTCTTTATGTCTGCGGATAAAAATTAAATCAATTAGCGAGAATAACGGTCAGGCCTTAAGCGATTCGTAAAGCTCCTTTTCAAAGGCAGCGGAGCGATAGCACTTTTGCATAAATCATTCGGCAAATTGCATTTGTTTGGCACGGCTTATTAAAGGAGCAAACTGATGATTACAAATTTTAAGGGGCAGACGATTTCGGCAAACGGTTATTTTATCCGTTCCGTAGCGCTTATGATGGCACTTATTATTATATTTGCCGGAACTGCATTCGCTGCCGCTAATGAGCTGTATACAGTTGACATTTACGACGGCTCAAATGTTTCAAGAATTGAAACATCAAAAAAGGATGCGAACGAAATTGTTGCAGAGGCGGAAATACCTGTTTCGGAGAATGACAAGCTCATTCTTGACGACTTTGCCCCCGGTTCGCAAAGCAAAATTATTATTTGCCGTGAATCTAACATTAAGTTTACTGATGCAAACGGCAAAACGGGTGAATTTGTATTTGCAGGCAGAGTAAACGAATTTCTTGCCTCACAGGGTATTGAAGTAAGCGATGAAACAGATTTAAATGTAAAGCTTACAGACATTTGCTTTGACGGTATGGAAATTGTAATGGCAAGACCTTACAGTGTAACGGTAAATGCTGACGGCGAAAGCACAACGGTAAGCACATCGTCAGGAACAGTCGGCGAGCTTCTTTCGGAGCTTGGCATTACGCTCGGCGAGTATGATGAGGTTGAGCCTTCGGTGGATACACCTATTTCCGATGGACTTACGGTAGAAGTTTTAAGAATTGAATATAAGTCTTATACTGAGGATGAGACAATTCCGTTTAATGAGAAAACTGAATATTCATCTTCGATGTCAAAGGGCTCGTCCAAAATCACTCAAAAGGGTGTTAACGGTAAAAAGAGCGTAGTTTACAAGGAAAAATTTGTAAACGGTGAATCTTCAGAAAAAACAGTTGAAAGTGAAACACAAGTTCTTGCGCCGACTTCGCAGATTAAAACAATCGGAACTTATTCGGGCGGAAACAGCCGTGTTGTTAAAAATTCCTCTCCGATTTCAGAGCTTAAAATGCCGTCAAAGTATACGGTAGGCTCAAACGGAGTTCCCACAAGCTATAAATACACAATTAAGGGCAAAGCGGCGGCTTACTGCATCCCCGGCGGTACAACGTCAACCGGCAAAAAGGTTAAACCCGGTTACATTGCGGTTAACCCGAAGCAGATACCCTACGGCACTGAAATGTATATTGTTTCCGATGACGGTGTTGTTTACGGCTATGCAATTGCGGCGGACACTGGCGGATTTGCCAAGCAGGGTAAATTTGTAGTTGACCTTTATATGAATTCAACAAGCCAGTGCTACGCATGGGGCTCAAGAAATGTAACAATTTATGTTTTAGGCTGATTTAAAAGGACTTCGTTTAGAAGTCCTTTTTTGTTGCTCTTTTTTATAAAATATGATAAGATAAATATATAAGGCTAATTTATTTTATTCGGGATGTGATTTTATGTTGGTTTTAACCGTTAACGATGTTCGTCTTGTAGAGCGTGAGGCAAACGAAAGCAGTATTTCATATTTACAGCTCATGGAAAATGCAGGCTCTTACTGCGCAAGGGTTATTCGCAAAACCTTTGAAAATACAAATAAGCGCAATGTACTTATTGTCTGCGGAAAGGGCAAAAACGGCGGCGACGGTTTTGTGATAGCGCGAAAACTAATGGAGAACGGATATAATGTCACGGTCATGATGACGGCAGGTCTGCCCAAAGATGCCGAATCCTCCGAAATGCTTGGAAGAATTCGTGCTTCGGGGATACCAATCATTTATTTTGACGGCAAAAACAGCAGAAACAATTATTTTGACAGTGCGCAGATAATTGTGGACTGTGTTTTCGGAATAGGCTTTAAAGGCGTGCCCGATCCTGTCAGTGAAAATGTATTTGAAAGAATAAATTCATCTTCGGCAGTGGTAGTCAGTGTTGATGTGCCGTCGGGACTTTGCGGCGACAGCGGCGAGGTAACGGGCGCACATGTAAAGGCGGATATAACCGTTGCAATTACCTGTTTAAAGCCTGTCCATGTTTTAAAGCCTGCCTGCGAGCAGTGCGGTCAGGTGGTCTTGGCGTCTATCGGAATCCCCGAAGAGTGTTACAGGGCGGTTTCGTCACCTTTGGTCACATTCAAGAGCGAAGATATTAAAGGCTTTTTCCCGAAACGCCCGTTTGACAGCCACAAGGGAACCTTCGGTACTGTTCTTGTTATCGGCGGGAGCTACGAAATGC
This sequence comes from Ruminococcaceae bacterium UBA3329, assembly GCA_002361875.1. Classification (GTDB taxonomy): domain Bacteria; phylum Bacillota; class Clostridia; order Oscillospirales; family Acutalibacteraceae; genus Fimenecus. Next base: position 1,911 of record DERX01000082.1, on the reverse strand, counting down.
CGGGTGCGGCATTTATGGCATCCTCGGCGGCAGTTAACAGCGGTGCAGGGATAGTGAAACTCGCTTTTCCCGATGCAGCGTATCCTGCAATAGCCTCCAAAACCGTTGAACAGGTGCTCGTTCCCCTTGCGAGCAATGAACATGGCAGAATTTCGCATAAAGCACTTCCGACAATAGCAAAGGAATTGGAAAACTGCTCCGCCGTTGTAATAGGGTGCGGAATGTGTGTTGACAGCGATACAGAAGCTGTTGTGCGTTATGTAATCGAAAATTCACCTGTTCCCGTAATTCTTGACGCAGACGGAATAAATGCCGTAAAAGATAATATAGATATAATAGACAGAGCGAAATCCGCAGTGATTTTAACTCCCCACCCGGGCGAAATGGCTCGCCTTGCAAAATGCAGTGTCAGCGCAATTCAGTCGAACAGAGGCGCGGCTGTAAAAAGCTTTACACAGGCACATAAATCCGTTCTTGTGCTAAAGGGTGCATCAACGTTTATAAGCGAAACGGGTAACGACGGAATTTATATAAACACAACAGGCAATCCGGGTTTAGCCACAGGTGGGAGCGGAGATGTTCTCGCAGGTTTAATAGGCTCTTTCTGTGCCCAAGGGCTGTCACCCTATAAATCAGCAATTGCAGGCGTGTATATTCACGGCGAGGCAGGGGATACGGTTTCTGAAGAATATTCAATGATGGGCAACACCCCGTCAAAGTTGCTTTGCCAAATCCCGCTTACATTAAAAAAATACGAATGAGGTAATTATGAAAAAACTGCTTTGCATTTGTTTGTGCTTTATTTTATTGGCAGGATGTGCAAAAAAGCAGGATAAAAGCAAAACGGAGCCGCTCACTTTCAGCGGCTTTAATGCTGTGGTAAATACGGATTTTAACGGAATAACAATTTCTTCTAATGTGAGTTTTGATTTTGCAAACGGTTATAAATTTTCATTTGCTTCGCCCGAAACGCTTAAAAATCTGACGGTCAGCGGCAAAGGCGGCGAATTTACTCTTTCAGGTGAAAAATTAACATTAAGTCTTCAAAGTGCCAAATTGCCGCCGTCAATGGTATGCAGAGCAATGTCGGACTGCATAAATGCTGTCAGTGGGGCATACCCTGCAAGAGAAAGCAGCGGAACGCTTGAATATGCTTACACAATTGACAAAACCTCTTGTATTCTTTACACGGACGAAAATAAAAATTTCAAAAAACTGCTTGTCGGCGGTCAGGAATTTTATTTTGAAAGCTTTTCTTATATTTGACAGGGACTTTCACCCTCAAAACTGAATATTATATATTGCTCCCCTAAATTTTGCTGTCAGTGTTTAAACACGGAATAAAACGGCAAAAATAGTAATAAGAAAATCGGGCGAATAAAATCGCCTTTACGGAAGAGTGATATTGATGAATGTTAAAAGAGGGGACATTTATTACGCCGATTTAAGTCCTGTTGTGGGTTCTGAACAGGGCGGAGTAAGACCTGTACTGATTGTTCAAAACGATGTTGGCAATAAATACAGCCCAACGGTCATTGCGGCGGCGATAACAAGCCAGCAGGACAAAAGCCGACTGCCTACACACATAAATGTGAACGGTGACGGCTGCGGTCTTTCGAAGGATTCGGTTGTACTGCTTGAACAAGTCAGAACGCTTGACAAACAAAGACTTCGTGAGCGTATGGGGAATTTGTCCCAAACAGATATGTCAAAGGTAAACAGAGCGCTGTATGTAAGCTTCGGCTTGCAATAGCCTTGGGGAGGGTGTCGAAAGACACCCTTTTTTATCAGTACTGATTTGTTTGATTTGTAAATAATATTAAAAAAGTGTGAATTTTTAATAAAGTACTTGATTTTTTGGAAAAATGTGGCTACAATATATTTAGCACTCAAAAGAGTAGAGTGCTAAAT
>DERX01000046.1:36870-37389 GCA_002361875.1 Ruminococcaceae bacterium UBA3329 | reverse complement strand
GGAAAAATACACAACTTGTAGTATAATAAATAAAATTATATTTATAAATGGGGAGGTATGCGCTTTGGCGTCAAAATATTCTGTTTCTCTTCAAAAAATTATCAGCGAGCACGGTTATGAAACCTTGTATTTGCCATGCGACGCATCAGACATTTTCATAGAGTCGCAAGAGGTTAACAGACCCGGACTTTTGCTTACGGATCACGATGCTCATTTTGACCCTGCCCGTGTTCAGTTTATCGGTCTTTCGGAAATGGAATACATAAAAAGCCTTCCGAAAGAAAAAATGCTTGAAAGAATTGAGGCGCTCACAAGCCAAAAGCCGCCCGTAATCATTATTACCCGTAATTTTGATGTTCCCGACGGCTTTTTACAGCTTGCCGAGAAATATAAAGTGCCCGTTTTGAGAACTTCTGAATCAACCTCAAGCTGTATGGCAACTCTCATTTATTTTCTCGGTACACAGCTTGCGGAGCGTATTACCCGTCACGGCGTTTTGGTTGAGGTTTACGGCGAAGG
>DERX01000046.1:36236-36554 GCA_002361875.1 Ruminococcaceae bacterium UBA3329 | reverse complement strand
TTTGGTTGAGGTTTACGGCGAAGGCGTGCTTATTGTGGGCGACAGCGGCGTCGGTAAAAGTGAAACAGCCGTTGAGCTTATTAAAAGAGGGCACAGGCTTATTGCTGACGATGCAGTTGAAATCCGCAAGGCATCCGCAAAAACTCTTGTAGGCTCGGCCCCTGACAATATCCGTCATTTTATTGAGCTTCGAGGCATAGGAATTATTAACGCAAGGCGGCTTTTCGGTATGGGCGCTGTAAAGCTTACCGAAAAAATCAATATGGTGGTTCAGCTTGAGCCTTGGGACCCTGAAAAGGTTTATGACAGAATGGGACT
>DERX01000046.1:5573-35982 GCA_002361875.1 Ruminococcaceae bacterium UBA3329 | reverse complement strand
AAAGGTTTATGACAGAATGGGACTTGATAATGAGTATATTGATATTATGGACATTAAGGTTCCGCTGACAGTAGTTCCCGTAAAGCCGGGCAGAAACCTTGCAGTTATTATTGAATGTGCCGCTATGAACAACAGGCAGAAAAAGATGGGTTATAATGCTGCACGTGAGCTTTTGCATCACCTTGGTATGGATGACGATTATCAGCCCAACGCACAGGAAATTGATATTTGGCAAAATTATTAAATATAAGGAGTGCATAATTATGTACAGAATCGGCGTTGATTTAAGCGGTAAAAATATTGTTTCAGGTGTAGTTGACGAAAACTATCGTATTGTGGGCAAAGGTAATGTAAGGACTAAAAAGAATTCTTCGGCGGATGATATAATTGCTGACATTAAAGAATCAATAAGAATGGCTGTTGAATATTCAAGAGTTGATTGGTCTGAGATTAAATGTATCGGTATAGGAACTCCCGGAACAGTTAATATTAAAGAAGGAATTATTGAATACGCAAGCAACTTGGATTTTGACAATACTCCCATTAAACAAATTATAGAAGAAGATTTTCACATTCCCGCTTACATTGAAAATGATGCTAACTGTGTAGCTTTGGGCGAGGCGTTAGCAGGAGCGGGCAACGGAGTAGATAATTTTATGGCAATTATGCTCGGAAAGGGCGTAGGTGCAGGTATTGTTATCGGCGGTAAAATTTTGCACGGCTGTAATGATGCGGCAGGCGAAATCGGCCATATGGTAGTTAAATTCGGCGGTGAGCGTTGCTCCTGCGGCAGAAGAGGCTGTTGGGAGGCTTACGCTTCCGAATCGGCCCTCATCCGTCAAACTCAAGACGCAATGAGCAAGAATTTTGATACAGTGATGTGGGATATGGTTTCCGAAGATATAAGAAAAGTTGAGAGTACAACTGCATTTGATGCAATGCGTGAAAACGATTTGGTTGCCCGTGAGGTTGTAAATAACTATATTTATTATCTTTCAGTCGGAATTGTAAATATAATCAATATTTTTCAGCCGCAGATTCTTTGCATAGGCGGCGGTATTGGTAGTGAGGGTGAAATGCTCCTTTCACCGATTCGCTACTATGTAAAAAATGAACATTACAGTATTTATGCAAAACAGCAGACAGTTATCTGTGCTGCAGCTTTGGGTAATGATGCAGGCATAATCGGTGCGGCTCTTCTTGATAAACAAATAGAAGATTAAGCAGAACAAGGAGTTTTTTCAGTGTATAAAGCATTAGCTGTTATGGCAGAAAGACTTGGCGCAGAGGTTGAATTTAATGTGCCTATGAGTAAATATACGAGCTTTAAGGCAGGCGGAAAGGCCGATTTGCTTATAACACCTTCAAACATTTCATCTTTGCGTGAAATAATTTTTTTCTGCAATGAAAACAGCATACGGTATTTTATTCTCGGTAACGGCTCAAATGTTTTGGTGCGTGACGGCGGATTTGACGGAGCGGTTATTCACATAGGCTCTGCTCTTTCTAAAATCACTCTTAAGGGCGAAAATACTATTATTGCCGAGGCGGGCGCAAGCCTTAAATCAATTTGTATGTTTGCGCTTGAACATTCACTTTCAGGGCTGGAATTTGCTTACGGAATCCCGGGGACACTCGGCGGAGCAGTTTATATGAACGCAGGCGCATACGGCGGCGAAATGAAAGACGTGCTGAAAAGCGTTTCACATATTGACTGTAACGGAAATATCGGAACATTCGAAAAAGAAAATTTAGACCTTTCGTACCGTCACAGTGCATATTCTGAAAACGGATTTACCGTAACCTCTGCCGAAATAGTTCTTCAAAAGGGTAATTATGACGAAATAAAGGCAAAGATGAACGAGCTTATGTCAAAGCGTAAGGAAAAACAGCCTATTGAGTTCCCGAGTGCAGGAAGTACATTCAAAAGACCGGAGGGTTATTTTGCAGGCACATTGATTGAAGAGTGCGGTCTTAAAGGAAAATCCGTCGGCGGTGCCGAGGTAAGCACAAAGCACGCAGGATTTATTATCAATAAAAATAAAGCGACTGCCACTGATATTTTAGATTTAATTAAAATTGTTGAGAACACAGTTTTTGAAAAACACGGTGTTCGCCTTGAAACGGAAGTCAAAATCATAGGCAGATAAGAAATAACGATGTGAAAGGAAAAGAAAGGATTATGCAGCTTGTTATTGTAACGGGTATGTCGGGTGCGGGCAAATCACGTGCGATTGACACTTTAGAGGATATCGGATTTTTTTGCGTTGACAATATGACCCCTCAGCTTATGCCCACTTTTGTTAAAATTCTTACCGACTCAACCGAGCAAAGAGAAAAAATAGCCTTTGTTGCAGACATTCGTTTGGGCGATTCGTTTTCAAGCCTTTTCAATGCACTTGAAGAACTCAAAGCGATGAAAATTGATTATAAAATACTGTTTATCGACGCAGACAATGATGTTTTAATAAGGCGATATCAGGAAACAAGGCGCAAGCATCCTTTACAGAACAGTAACAGCCCGAAAGAGCTTAGGGAAATAATCGAAAAAGAGCGTGAAATGCTTAAAAAAGCAAGAAATATTGCAGATTTTGTAATTGACACCTCGCTTATGACAAATTCTCTTTTCAAAGAGCGTGTTGCAGAGCTTTTTCTTGATAATGTAACCGATTCAATAAAGATAAATGTTGTATCCTTCGGCTTTAAATACGGTATTCCGACTGATTCAGACCTTGTCTTTGATGTAAGGTGTCTGCCCAATCCTTTCTATATTCCTGAGCTTAAAGGTCACACAGGTCTTGACAAGGACGTTTACGATTATGTTATGAAATTTGACCAGGCTCGCGGTCTTGTTCCGAAGCTTCAGGATTTAATGAATTATCTTTTGCCGCTTTACAGAACAGAGGGCAAAAGTCAGCTTACCGTGTCTGTAGGCTGCACGGGCGGAAAGCACCGTTCGGTTGTATTCGCCGAGATTTTGGGCAAAAAAATAAATGAAAAGGGTTACAGTGCCTCGGTTTATCACCGTGACATAAGCAGGTAAGCAGTATGTCCTTTTCAGCAGATGTAAAAAATGAGTTGCTCTCGGTCGAAACTCAAAATGAATGTTGTCTGCACGCTTTTTGCTACGGCTTCTTGCTTTGCTCAAGGAGTTTTTCGTACAGAGATATTTCCATTTTGACAGAGCATAAAGAAACAGCGCAAGTTTATGCAGATACAATTTACCGTGTTTGTTCTGTTGCTCCGAGCGTTGTAAAATCGGGCGCAGGAAAATACCGTCTTGAAATTAAAAACAGTGACGACAGGGTAAAGGTTATGTCCTCATTCGGCTACGATTCAAAAAGCCGCACTATGCGAATAAACTATGCCAATATTGCAGACGATTGCTGTAAATCGGCTTTTCTGCGTGGAGTATTTTTATCCTGCGGAACGGTGAACGACCCAAGCAAAAGGTATCATCTTGAATTTGTATTGCCTTTTAAAAACCTTATAAAGGATTTGGCGTATTTCATATCCGGCTTTGAAGAATTTCAAATGGATTATGAACCGAAAATTATCCAGAGAAATTCAAATTATGTAATGTATTTCAAGGGCAGTGAAGCAATTGAGGATATTTTAACAGTAATGGGCGCTGTAAATTCGAGTCTTGAGGTTATGGGCGCAAAGATGTATAAGGATATGCGTAACAATGTTAACCGTAAGCTGAATTTTGAAAATGCCAACCTTGATAAAACGGTGGGTGCGGCATCAAGACAGATTGACGCTATCGGGAAAATTAAAAAGACAATCGGAATTTCAAGACTTCCGGATGAGCTAAAGGAAATAGCAAGGTTAAGATACGACAACCCGGATATGTCGCTTCGTGAGCTTTCCGAAAGCCTTACCGAACCTCTTTCCAGGTCGGGAGTTAATCACAGGCTTAAAAAAATCTGCGATATTGCGGATTCTATAAAATAATTGTTGTAAAATTAGCAGAAAAGGTGATAATTTTGAGAAAGACAGAAGAATTTTCATTTGACTATTCAGAAGAAATAAAACAGTCAAAAAAAGGCTTTTGGGGGTTTGTTTACGAATGGATTGATTCCTTAATGTTTGCTGTTTTATTCATTTTAATAATATTTACTTTCCTCGTAAGATTAGTCGGAGTCAACGGAAATTCAATGAATCCAACACTTAAAAACGGGGATTGGCTTGCAGTGCAGTCTGTTAATACAACAGTTGAACGTGGCGACATTGTTATAATTACTCAGCCGAATGCTTTGGGCAAGCCTCTTGTAAAAAGAGTTATTGCTAAAGGCGGAGACGAAATAGACATTGACTTTTTCGACCATAAGGTAATAGTTAACGGTGAGGTTTTGGACGAGCCGTACATAGCAGAGCCTACATCTCTTATGGGTAATATGGTTTACCCGCTTACTGTTCCCGAGGGCACGGTGTTCGTTATGGGTGACAACCGCAACGATTCAACCGACAGCCGCGAAAAGTATATCGGATTTATTGACGAGGATTATATTTTAGGCGTTGCAAAATTCAGGCTTTTGCCTTTTGAAAGCTTCGGCGGAGTTGAATAAAAAGTACAGGAAAGGATAAGTACCGCTGTGCAATTATGCATTGCGTGAACGGTGCATTTAAAGGCAATAAAAATGAGCAATAATAAAATATTGAGTGCAATTTACGATTTTGCGGAAGTTCTTATGACTGCGGTTTTAGCGGTTACTATCGCTTTTGCATTTTGTTTTAAAACATCAAATGTAAACGGCGATTCCATGAAAAATACGCTTCATAACGGCGACACTGTTATAATTTCTGCAATAAATAAATCAGTTAAACACGGCGATGTTGTTGTAATTTCCCAGCCGAATATTATAAATAAGGTGCTTATTAAAAGGGTAATTGCAACGGGCGGTCAAACCGTAACCTTTGACAGGGAAAATAAAAAAGTATTGGTTGACGACAAAGAGCTTTTTGAGCCGTATATTTGCGAAAAAATGTATTTTACCGGTGAAATGTCGGGAAGCATTACAGTCCCCGAAGGCAAGCTTTTTGTTATGGGTGATAACCGTAATGAATCGACCGACAGTCGTGACCCGATAATCGGATTTATTGACAGCCGTTATGTTGTCGGCAGAGTTCTTTACAGAGTAGGCGACACCAATCTTTTTGAAAAGGATAAATAGAAATGGCAGACAGTCAAAAACAGGTTGTTCAGTGGTTTCCGGGGCATATGGCAAAAACACGCAGGCTTATAAAAGAGAGTCTGCGCCTTGTTGACGGTGTTCTTGAGGTTATTGACGCAAGAATTCCGTACAGCAGTTCAAATCCCGAGCTTTCGGAGCTGATTTCAGGAAAACCGAGAATAGTATTACTTAATAAATGTGACCTTGCAGACGGAAATACGACAAAAAAATGGATTGAGCATTATAAAAAACAGTGCGTTACTGCAATTCCGGTTGACTGCCGCAGCGGTAAAGGCTTAAATGCGTTTCAAAATGCGGTTAAAACGGTTCTTGCCGACAAAATAAAAAGCAATGAAGAAAAGGGTATGGCAGGCAATCCGCTTCGGTTGATGGTTGTGGGTATTCCAAATACGGGTAAATCCTCTTTTATAAACAGAATGGCAGGCGCTGCAAAGGCAAAGGTTGCCGACAAAGCAGGCGTTACAAGGCACAATCAGTGGTTCGCAATCGGCGGAGGCATAGAACTTCTTGATACTCCCGGTGTACTGTGGCCCAAATTTGATGACCCGAAGGTTGGGGACAGGCTTGCGTTTATCGGCTCTGTTAAGGATGAAATTCTTGACAGTGAGCTTTTGGCAGTAAGACTTTTAGAGGTTATGTGCGAGCACTATCCCGAAAGACTTTGCGAGCGTTATAAAATATCGGATTTTGATGATTTACAGGCTTGGGAAGTGTTGGAGCTTATAGGAAAAAAACGCGGCAATATTATGCGTGGCGGTGAAATCGACACGGAGCGCACATCTGTAATGCTTCTTGACGAATACCGCGGCGGCAAGCTCGGTACAATTTCTCTTGAAAGTCCGGAGGATTTGTAATGGATTACAGCTTTGAAATGTCGGCAATAAACAAAGGCTATAAATCAATTTGCGGTGTTGACGAGGCAGGGAGAGGACCGTTGGCAGGTCCTGTTTATGCGGCGGCTGTAATTTTGCCGTTCGGCACTGAAATTGACGGACTTAACGATTCAAAAAAGCTTTCCGAAAAGAAACGGGACGAGCTTTTTGATGTAATAAATAAAGTTGCAATAAGCGTTTCGGTAGGCGTGGCAAGCGAAAAAGAGATTGACGAAATAAATATTTTAAATGCAACCTTTCTTGCGATGAAAAGAGCCGTTTTGGGTCTTGAAATTCCTGCTGATTATGCTATAATTGACGGAAACCGAGCACCGAATTTGGAGATTCCTGCTGAAACGGTTGTAAAAGGCGACGGCAAAGTAATGAGTGTTGCTGCGGCGTCAATAATTGCAAAGGTTTCCCGTGACAGATTTATGCTGAAAATGGCGGAGCAGTACCCGGAGTACCAATTTGAAAAGCATAAAGGGTACGGAACAAAGCTACATTATGAAATGATAGAAAAATACGGAGTTTCTCCTATTCACAGAAAATCTTTTCTTAAAAAGATTTTAGGCGGTTAATTATGGATAAAAACTTGATCGGTGATTACGGCGAGCTTACAGCTTTGCGGTATCTTCGTTTTCACGGTTATAAAATAGTTGATGTCAATTACCGTTGCAAATTCGGCGAAATTGACATTATCGCCGAAGACAGAAAGTATATATGCTTTGTTGAAGTTAAAACAAGAAGTGAAAATAATCTGTTTTCACCTGCGGACGCAGTTGATTTCAACAAACGCAGTAAGCTTATTTCATCGGCAAATCTTTTTCTTAAAAATTATGATTTAAAGCGTCAGCCCCGTTTTGATATTATTGAGGTGTATTTCATGAATGCCGAACCGTCAAAGCTCAATCATATTGAGGGCGCATTTGACGGAACAGGCAATTAAATTTGACGGTATAGGTCATTAAATAAATATGTAATTTTTCGCAAGGAGCGTGCAGAATATATGTTTTACACAAGTACAAGGGATAAATCGGTTCGTGTAACAGCGTCTGAGGCTATTACAAAGGGTATATCCTCCGACGGCGGACTTTTTGTTCCTACCGAAATTCCGAAGATAAGCGAGGACTTTATTAAAGAGCTTATCCCTCTTTCATATATTGAAAGAGCAAAAAAGGTTTTGAGTCTTTATCTTACCGATTTTACCGCAGATGAAATCTCATATTGCGTTGAGGGTGCATACAAACAGGGCAAATTCAGCTCCGATAAGGTTTCTCCTCTTTATAAATTAGCGGACGGCGAATATGTCCTTGAGCTTTGGAGAGGTCCTACTTGCGCATTCAAGGATATGGCTCTTCAGCTTTTACCTTATCTTCTTACAACGGCGTCAAACAAAACGCTTAAGGACACTGAAATTGTAATTCTTGTTGCAACATCAGGCGACACGGGCAAAGCGGCCCTTGAAGGTTTTAAGGATGTTCCGAATACAAAAATTTTGGTTTTCTACCCTGTGGACGGCGTAAGTCCGATGCAAAAGCTTCAAATGACAACGCAGGAGGGCAAAAATGTCAGCGTTTGTGCCATTGAGGGCAATTTTGACGACGCACAAAGCGGAGTAAAAGCAATTTTCACCGATAAGGATATTGAAAAGAAATTTAAAGAAAACGGTCTTGCATTTTCTTCTGCAAATTCAATTAACTGGGGCAGACTTGTTCCGCAGATTGTTTATTATGTATCAGCTTATTGCGATATGGTAGAAAACGGCGCAATAGCTCTCGGCGACGAAATCAATATTGTTGTCCCCACAGGTAACTTCGGAAATATTTTGGCGGCATATTACGCAAAGCAAATGGGAATTCCCGTAAAAACTCTTATTTGTGCGTCAAATGCAAACAATGTTCTTACCGATTTCCTTAAAACAGGAACTTATGACAAGAACCGCAGCTTTTACTGCACAGCATCACCGTCAATGGATATTTTGATTTCAAGTAACCTTGAGCGTCTTTTGTTCCATCTTTGCGGCGAGAATGACAGCCTTGTTAAGGATTGGATGCAAAAGCTTAATTCGGACGGCAAATATACTGTAACAGATGATGTTTTTGCACAGGTGAAATCACTCTTTGCGGCTGGTTATTGCGATGACACAGCCACCAAAGAAACAATTGCCGAAATTTTCGGCGGTAAAAATTATCTTTGCGACACCCATACAGCTGTTGCACTGAATGTATATAAGAATTATAAATCAGAAACAGGGGATAATACTCCTGCGGTAATCGCTTCAACTGCAAATCCGTATAAATTCTCTGCAAGCGTTCTTTCCGCTGTTTCCGATAATATTACGGCAGAAAATGAATTCGAAATGGTCGATGAGCTTTTCGCAAAATCAGGAGAGCCTGTTCCGCCGCAGCTTGGTGCTCTTAAGGGCAAATCACCGAGGTTTACAAATGTTTGCAAAAAGCAAGATATGAAGCAGGTAGTGTTTGATATGCTCGGAATCTGAGTACAAAATGCGGAAGCCGTGCACTTGGCTCCCGCATTTTTAAAATTCTGCTTAATGTTATTTGCAGTTTTTGCAGTCTGACTTAAGCTTAAATGTTGCGCATCTTGTGTCGTCACAGCAGTGGGCTTGCTGTGTACCTACTTCAATAGCTGTTGCGGTGCACTTGTCATGGCCGTCGTTGTAAAGGCAGTGGTGTGCGTCGCAGGTAATTCTGTTGTGGTTATCCATTTTATTAACCTCCCTTCATTTATATTTTCTGCGGTTAGCACAATTTTATTCATAGGAGTTTTAATATGTCTCTATATGTTATCGGCGATACGCATTTATCTTTCGGCACTGACAAACCTATGGATATTTTCGGCGGCTGGAACGATTATACAGAAAGACTGAAAACCAATTGGCAAAGACTTGTAACCGAAAATGATACTGTCGTGATAAACGGCGATATTTCCTGGGCAATGAATCTTGACGAATCGTTTCCCGATTTTGAATTTTTAAATTCTCTTAACGGAAGCAAAATTATAATGAAAGGGAATCACGATTTTTGGTGGAGCACAAAAACAAAAATTGAAAAATTTTTCAAAGAAAGCGGATTTGATACCTTAAAAATTTTGCATAACAATGCGTACCGTGTCGGTGAGTTTTCTGTGGCAGGGAGCAGGGGCTGGTTCTTTGACGGTGAAGAAGACGGCAAGGTTATGACAAGAGAATGTGCCAGAATAGAACGCTCAATTCTTGCGGCGAAAGACCTCGGCGGCGAAACGGTTGTGTTTCTTCATTATCCGCCCGTGTCGCAGACAAAGGACTGCGAGCAGATAATTGAAGTGCTCGCAAGGTATAAAATCAAGCGCTGTTATTACGGACATCTCCACGGTACAGCCGCCAAATATGCATTTAACGGAGAGAAATACGGGATAGATTTCAGACTGTGTTCGGCAGATTATTTGGAATTTTGTCCAAAATGTGTTTATGTTCCGTGATTTCGATGTGCAAAGCAATGAATTTTAAGGAAAATATTGTATTTTTATTTTTCTTGTGATATACTTATAAAGATTATGGAGTACAAATGTATTCAGGAGGAATAGTTAATGTTAAAATCATCAAACAAAGTTGAAACCAATGTTTACGAGGTTGAAATTTCAATCGATGCTGAAACCTTTGAGGCGGCTGTTCAGAAAGCTTACCTTAAGCAGAGAAAGAATATTACCGTAAAAGGCTTCAGAAAAGGCAAGGCTCCCAGAACATTTATTGAGAAAATGTACGGTGAAGGTGTTTTCTATGAAGACGCTCTCGAAATTGTTTATCCCGACGCTGTAAGCGAGGCTATAAAAGAGGCTGAACTCGAAATTGTAGACACACCGTTTGACCTTGATGTATCCGAAATCGGCAAAAACGGCGTTGAAATGAAATTTAAAGTAACAGTTAAGCCTGAGGTTAAACTCGGCGAGTATAAGGGCGTTAAGGCTTCAAAGCCCTCAGTAAAGGTTACTGCCGATGAGGTTAAAGCAGAGCTTTCTAAAATGCAGGATCAGAACAGCCGTATGATTAGCGTTGATGACAGAGCGGTTAAAAAGGACGACACCGCTGTTATTGACTTTGAAGGATTTGTTGACGACAAAGCATTTGAGGGCGGCAAGGCTGAAAATTATGAGCTTGTAATCGGTTCTAATTCTTTTATCCCCGGTTTTGAGGATCAAATTATCGGTCATAAAGTAGGCGAAGAATTTGATGTAAATGTTAAATTCCCCGAGGATTATCACGAAGAGCTTGCTTCAAAGGACGCTGTTTTCAAAATCAAGCTTCACGAAATCAAGGTTAAAGAGCTTCCCGCACTTGACGACGAGTTTGTTAAGGATGTAAGTGAATATGACACACTTGATGAACTTAAAAAGCACATTAAGTCCGATCTTGAGGAGAAGAAAAAGGCAGATGCAGACTCTGCATTCACAAATGAACTTCTTGAAAAGGTAGCAAACGGTATTGAGGTTGAAATTCCTGCTGTTATGATTGACAAAGAAGCAGAGGAAATGGTTGACGAGTTCGCTTACCGACTTCAAATGCAGGGCTTGGATCTTAATACATACCTTATGTATACAGGTATGGATAAGGATAAGCTTTTGGAGAATTATAAAACACCTGCTGAAAATCAGGTTAAGCTCAAACTTGCTTTGGAAGCTATCGTTAAGGCTGAAAATATTGAGGCAACTGAAGACGACATAAATGCTGAATACGAAAAGCTTGCGAAAGCTTACAATATGGAAATTGACGCAATTAAAAAGGCAGTTCCCGCTGAAAACCTTGCAGGTGACATTAAGTCACAGAAGGCAATCGGTCTTATAAAGGAAAATGCAGTTGCAGAAGAAAAGACAACAAAGAAAGCTGCAACAAAGAAAACTGCTGCAAAGGCTGACGACGCTGAAAAGCCTGCTAAAAAGACTGCCGCCAAGAAAGACAGCGCTGAAAAACCGGCTAAAAAGACTGCTGCAAAGAAAACAGCTAAAAAGACAGAAGAATAATTTAAAAAAATTTAAAGTAAATTATGTTTAGAGGTTAAAGAATTGTCCAATACTTTAGGGGCAATTCTTTAATACTATTGCGAATAGCTTTTTAAGGAGGAATTATAATGGCACTTGTACCTTATGTAGTTGAACAAACAGGAAGAGGGGAGCGTTCTTACGACATCTTCTCACGTCTTTTAAATGACCGTATTATCGTTCTTTCCGATGAGGTAAACGACGCTACCGCATCGCTCGTTGTGGCACAGCTTTTGTACCTTGAGGGTCAGGACAGTGAAAAGGATATAAGCCTTTACATCAACAGCCCCGGCGGTTCAGTAACGGCAGGTCTTGCAATTTATGACACAATGCAGTACATTAAGTGCGATGTTTCAACAATTTGTATGGGTATGGCGGCTTCTATGGGTGCATTTCTGCTCTCTTCAGGCGCTAAAGGTAAAAGATTTGCTCTTCCCAACAGCGAAATAATGATTCATCAGCCGTCAGGCGGTGCACAGGGTCAGGCAAGCGATATTAAAATTACAGCTGACCACATTTTAAGAACACGCGATAAGTTAAATAAAATCCTTGCTGAAAATACAGGCAAGCCTATTGAGCAGATTGCAATTGACACTGAAAGAGATAACTTTATGTCTGCTCACGAGGCACTTGAATACGGCCTTATTGACAAAGTATTTGATAAAAGATAATCGTTTTGGAGAATAAATATGGCGAGAGATAACGAAAAGTCTGTAAGATGCTCTTTTTGCGGCAAACCGCAGGAGCAAGTTGAAAAGCTTATTGCAGGCCCGGGAGTTTACATTTGTGATGAATGTGTCGATTTGTGCGCAGGCATAATCGGCGGCGACGAAGACAATGTCAGACCTCACGGAAAAAAGGTAAAAATTGAAGAAAAAGTAATTCCCAGGCCACAGGAAATCAAAGAAAAGCTTGACGAATATGTTATCGGTCAGGATGAGGCTAAAAAAGCTCTCAGCGTAGCGGTTTACAATCATTACAAGAGGGTGTATTTCGGCGGAAATACCGATGTTGATATTCAAAAGAGTAACATTGTGCTTTTAGGACCGACGGGTGTGGGCAAAACAATGCTCGCTCAAACTCTTGCAAAGATTATTGATGTTCCGTTTGCTATTGCAGACGCTACTACTCTTACCGAGGCAGGCTATGTCGGCGAGGATGTTGAAAATATCCTTCTCCGTCTTATTCAGGCGGCGGATTATGACATTGAAAAGGCGGAGCACGGTATAATCTATGTTGATGAGATTGACAAAATTGCACGCAAGTCCGAAAATCCGTCTATTACCCGTGATGTAAGCGGCGAGGGAGTCCAGCAGGCTCTTCTGAAAATTTTGGAGGGCACTGTGTCAAATGTTCCACCGCAGGGCGGCAGAAAGCATCCGCAACAGGAATTCATTCAAATTGACACCTCTAAAATTTTGTTCATTTGCGGCGGCGCATTTGACGGAATTGAAAAGATTGTTGAGAAAAGAATGGGAAATTCGGGTCTTGGATTCGGCGCTGAAATTAAGAATAAGCAGGACTTTGCCGATGAGGACATTTACTCAAAGGTAATTGCGCAGGACTTGGTTAAATTCGGGCTTATTCCTGAGCTTGTGGGCAGAGTACCCGTTGTCACAGGTCTTAAACAGCTTTGCCGCGAAGACCTAATTAAGATTCTTTCCGAGCCGAAGAACGCTTTAATTAAGCAGTTTACAGCGCTTTTTGAAATGGATAACATTGAGTTGGAGTTTACTGAGGACGCACTCATTTCAATTGCTGACCAAACTCTTGAGAAAAAGACAGGCGCAAGAGGACTTCGGGGCATTTTGGAAAATGTTCTTATGCCGATTATGTATTCAGCTCCCTCTGACTGCACAATTTCCAAAATCATAATTACCCGTGACTGCGTTGAAAACGGTGCGGAGCCGGAGCTTTTGCATGACAGCAACAGAAAACCTGTGACTCTTACAACAAAAATATCAAAAAGCTCAAATAAAAGAGCGATTTAACATTAAGCTAAAGGAAGTTTAACACGGTATTATTTCAATCGGCATATTTCGCATTAACTTCTTTAAAAATTTTGATATATGTTTAGATGCTGCGGAAATCCGCGGCATTTTTATTATATAAGAATTATTTGTAAAAATGACACATTTATTACAGAATATGGTAAATTGTTGACAAACCTGTATATATAAAGTAAAATAATTCAAAATAAAGTGATATCATAATATTGTTAGCTTTCATTCGGAGTATTTTTATGAATATTTTATATAAATGTCAAAACAGTATTTTATTTCTTTTGAAAGCCACTTTATACATCATAATAACAGCAACGTTTTTTGTTGTTTTCGGCTTAAAGTATGAATGGGTTCTCGGCCTTTCAAGAACATCAGGTGTTTCGCTTGTTACATTCTGTGTCGTTCTTACCGCTACCATTTCTGTTTACGGCGGTTACCTTATAGGCAGACTTAAAAGCAAACCGATTATTATTTCAATGTCTTTGGCAACACTTATTACGGATGTTGTAACATATCTTCAATTCTGCATAATGAGTGTTAATCCTCATAATAATTCACATTTTGTTTTTGAATCTCCGCATTTGCTGATTCTTGTTATGATTATTCAAGTTGCGACAATTGCTTTCTTTGCCTATCTCGGAAACTTTGTTTATTTTACGATCAATCCTCCTGAAAAATGTTGTATAATTACTTCATCTGAGGAGTCGCTCAATGCGATCGCAGAAAAGATAAGCAGATACCGTAAGCAATATAAAATTTGCGATATGATTCATTACACATCTCCTAAGGTTTTTGATTTTATAAATAAAAATGACACAATTTTTCTTTACGACATTCCTCAAAAGGAAAAAATTATTTTAAACGAATACTGTTACGCAAGTAAAAAGAATATTTATTATAATTTTGAAATGAATGATGTTGTTGCCCTTGGCGCACGAACATCAATTCTTGATGATAAACCGGTTGTTTCAGCTGTTGTGCGTGATTTGACACTGGAGCAAAAGTTGGTTAAGCGTCTGATGGATATTGTGATTTCATTTGTTGCTTTGATTCTTTTCGGACCGTTAATGCTCATTTGCGCGTTGGCAATTAAGCTTGAGGACGGCGGTCATGTGTTCTTTCGTCAGGCAAGAGCTACAAAGGGCGGAAATCTTTTTATGGTTTATAAATTCCGTACAATGAAAGAAGAAGGCAGCTATAATAAATCTGTTACCTCCGACGATGACCGAATTACAAAGGTCGGAAAGATTTTGCGAAAATTCCGTATTGATGAGCTCCCGCAGTTTATTAACATTTTGAAGGGCGAAATGAGCGTTGTAGGTCCTCGTCCCGAAATGGTAGAAAATGTTGACAAATACACTGCTGAGCTGCCTGAATTTTCGTATAGGCTTCGTGTTAAAGGCGGTCTGACAGGTTACGCACAAATTGCAGGTAAATACAATACCTCTCCAAAAGACAAATTAGTTCTCGACTTGCTTTATATTGAACATTACAGCCTTTGGCTCGATTTCAAGCTTATTTTGCAAACCGTAACAGTCCTCCTTAAGGCATCTGACAGCACAGAGGCATTTGATGGAAAGGGTGGAAAACTAAAGTATCATTTTACGGAGCCTCAAGAGTAATTTGAAATTTATCCGCATACTTAAATGTATGCGGTATTTTTTTGCTGTTTGTATTGTTTATAATTTACATTTGTGTTATACTAAATAAGTATTATGTATTTTCGCATTGTTGGCGAAAAAATTATGAAAAGGCGATGCCGTGATATGGAAAATAATAACGGTTTATTTTCAAAACCTAAAAAAAATAAAAAAGTAAATCCTAAATTTAAATATCTTGCTCTTTCGTTTTTACTGTTTATTATAATTTTAGCTGTTTTTTCAGCTTTTCTTTTTATGCGTTCGATTGATTTTGACTTTAATAACATTGTCGATCGAACAACTGCAGAAGAACCGTCCGATACTGTTTCCGAGATTAGCCAATCTTATTCGGTTTCCGAACTGACGGGAAAAACAGTGTATCTTTTTATGATTACAAATGATTCTTCAGTTGCGGATTTCGGCTTTATTATTACAGCGGACTTCGATTCGAAAAATATTACGGTAAAATCCTTTGACGCTGGCAAAAAGCTTGCAGACGGCAAATCTTTCGCCGATATATACGAAGGCGGGCTTATCGATGAACTAAAGCAAAGAATCAACAGCGATTTTTCTATTTCGGTTAATAAGTACATTGTATGCACACCTACCCAGTTTAAAAAAATTATAGCATCTTTTGGCGGAATCACGGTAAATGTAACACAGGCGGTAAATTATAAATCGCCGGAGTTTAATGTAATACTTGATAAAGGCGAGCAAAAACTGTCTGATGAGTTTGTGTATAAATACCTTGCAGTTTCTTCGGATACAGAGCGTTCACGAATTATGTGTGATATTTTAAACGGTGCGCTGACACCCGAAAATTCTGAAAAATCAGAGGTTCTCTTCAAAAACTTTGTCAACAACTGCAAAACTGATATTTCGGTTATTGATTTTTCAAATGCTTCTGAAAAAATAAAAATATATTCAAATGCAGAAGATAAATTTTACCCCACTGCAATCGGTTAACTAAATTAGGGAGTGATTATGAAAAAACATATAAGTGCAGCTTTGGCGGTGCTTTGTATTGCCGTTTTGCTGATAGGCAGCTTTGCCGCATTTACTCCAAATACGATAAGTAGTTTTGTTTCAAATGTTTTCGATTCAGCGGCTGATGTTACCCCTTTAACAAATGATTTTAACGGTCGTGAGAACTATTACTATTCCCATCTTGATGAGAAGGGCAAAGCAGAGTATACAAAGATTTATAATGGATATATGAATCTTAAAGATTTCACTGTGAACTTGGAGCGCGATGATTTTGATTATATGTTCAACTGCGTGCTTTATGATAATCCGGAAATATTTTGGGTAGATTCTTCTTATTCATTCTCCAAAAGCCATATAGGTTATTTTATTGAACCTGATTATAGATTTACAGCCGATGAAATTAAAACTAAAAGTACTGAGCTTAAATCAGCTGTTGATGCAATACTGTCGAGGTCCGGTTCGGATATTTCCGACTACGGTAAAGAAAAATTTTTCCATGATTATATATGTGAAAATACGGTTTACGATTTTTCAACCTATGAGAAATTCGGTGACACCGCTTACAGTGTATTTATTGACGGAAAGGCAATCTGCGAAGGATATTCAAGAGCATTTAAAATGCTTCTTGATGCCAGCGGAATTTATAATTATCTTGTCATTGGAAAAACCAAAAACGAAGACGGTAAAATGGAAGGACATATGTGGAATGTCGTTTCAGTTGACGGAGAGCTTTACCATATTGATGTTACCTGGGATGACAGTGACGGCGAATTGGGAGAAAAGACCAATCTTTACTTTAATTTGACCGATGCCGATATTCGTAAGGATCATTATGATATTGTCCCTTATGAAAATAACTGTAATTCAATAAAATACAATTATTTTTATGTAAACGGTTTAATGTTTTCAAGCTTTAACAATTTTAACGGTATGTCTGCCCTTTGCGCTGCAGGAATAAATGAAGATTTGATACTCGAAATGAGATTTTCCGATGATCTTGCTTATAGCAAAATCAGAACTAAAGCTTTAAATAATGAAACGGACAGAGATTTTTTTGATTTTACAGTTGATGTGGCAAGGCTTTCGGGAAAAAATATTAAAAGTAAAAGCTATATTTATGATGACAAATTTAATTATATATGCATAGTGTTTGAGAAAGGCTGATTTGAAAATGGATAAAGAGCGAATTGAAAAAGCTTTCCGTGAAATACTTTTGGCAATAGGTGAGGACCCTGACAGAGAGGGACTTCGCGAAACACCTAAAAGAGTCGCCAATATGTATGAGGAAATTTTTTCGGGACTTTCGGAAGACCCGAAACAGCACCTTAAAATTTTTCATGAGGGCAACAGTGACGAAATAGTTATTGTCCGTGACATTCCGATGTATTCAATGTGCGAGCATCATTTTCTTCCCTTTGTTGGCAAGGCGCATATTGCTTATATCCCTAATGATGAGGGCGAGGTTATCGGTCTTTCAAAGCTTGCAAGAATAGTTAATTCTTTTGCTCGCCGCCCGCAACTCCAGGAAAGGCTTACAGCGCAGATTGCAGATTTTATTGAAGAAGAAATGCACCCTAAAGGTGTTGCAGTAATAATTGAGGCGGAGCACCTTTGCATGACAATGAGAGGAATCCGTGCTGCAGGCTCACAGACAAGAACATCTGCCCTTCGAGGCGGAATCAGAAAGGACGCCAAAACAAGAGCAGAGGTACTTTCCTTGCTCGGCGATAAATAATTTGAAATTTATACATAAAAACGGATTTTTTGAACTCGGCGAAAAAACTTATATAATGGGAATACTCAATGTTACGCCCGATTCCTTTTATGACGGCGGACGCTATAATTCCCGCGAAAAATCACTTGCACAGGCACGGAAAATGGTTCAGGATGGCGCAGATATCATAGATATCGGTGCAAATTCCACAAGACCCGGTGCTAAAGTTTTGTCTGCCGATGAAGAACTGAACATAATTAAAGAATATATCCCTTTTTTGACCGAAAAGGTAAATACAGTTTTTTCCGTTGATACATTTTACCCAGAAGTTGCGGAATACGCCCTTAATAACGGCGTTTCTGTAATAAACGATGTCAGCGGTGTATTTAACGAAAAGATGGCGGAAACCGTAAAAAAACACAAATGCGGCTATGTTTTGATGTATAACGGCAGAACGGCAGAAAATAATTCGGATAAAAATTCAGTAACGGATAAAGTATCGGACTTTTTCAGCCAAATTCTTGAAAAGTGCAATAGCTTCGGAATACCGTCTGAATATATTATGCTTGATGCCGGCATCGGCTTTACGGGTGGCTTTGACGAAGATATTGAACTGATAAAAAATACATCGCTTTTAAAAAATAACAGCTGTGCTTATCTTACTGCGCTTTCAAATAAGCGGGTTATTAAAAACAGCTCGGGAGCTGACGGTGAGGACAGGGTGTATGGCACTTTGGCGGCGAATGTTTTAGCAGCGGCGGGCGGTGCAGACTTTGTTCGTGTTCACAATGTTAAAGAGAACAGGCTTGCGATTAACACAGCGGATAAAATAATAAGAGGAAAATAACAGGATATGGATAAAATTATTGTTAAAAATCTTAAAATTTTTGCTTATCACGGAGTAAATCCCGAAGAAAAGCAAGACGGGCAGAATTTTGTGTTTGACATAACGGCATTTCTTGATTTAAGCGTGCCTTGCGCAACGGACGATGTAAACGACACGGTGAGCTATGCTAAAATAATTAAATCCGTAACACGAATTGCGACAAGTGAAAAAAACGATTTATTGGAGCATGTTGCACAGCGTGTTGCAGATGGACTTTTTAAAGACTTTCCGAAAATTCAAAGACTTATTATTACTCTCAAAAAGCCCGAAGCTCCCATAAAAGCGGATTTTGATTATGTTGCAGTTGAAATTGAAAGGGAGAGAAAATGAGGGCATATTTAAGTATAGGCACTAATATGGGTGACCGATTGCAAAATCTTCAAAATGCTGTTGACTCATTAAAACTTCTTCCGGCAACAAAGGTTATTGAAATTTCTTCTGTGTATGAAACAGACCCGATTGGCTTTGAGAAGCAGGCGGATTTTTTGAATATTGCGGTTGAAACAGAAACCTCTCTTACTCCTGAAGCACTTTTGGGTGCGCTTTTAGGGATTGAAGCGGCGCTTGGCAGAGTCCGTCTTTTTAAGAACGGACCGAGAATTATTGATTTGGATTTGCTTTTGTTTGAAAATGAAACGATAAATAGCAGTGTTTTGACTGTTCCTCATCCCAGAATGTATGAGCGTGAGTTTGTTTTAAAACCACTTTGCGATTTAAAATCAATGAAGAATAACGGTAAAATTACATCTGCATTGGCAAAAATTGAAAACGGAAAAGTAAGACTCTTTGACGGAAAAATTGATTAGTTTACGGAAACGGTGAATATATGAATTACATAATAATGGATCTTGAATGGAATAACGCATACCTTAAGTCTGCTCACTGCTTCGTAAACGAGATTATTGAGGTAGGAGCAATAAAGCTTAATGAAGAGCTTGAAATAACAGATACATTTTCACAGCTGATTTGTCCTGTTGCGTCAAAAAAAATCCGAAGCAGAATTAAAGAGCTTACACATATTGAAAATGAGGATTTGGAAGATGCAAGTGCTTTTAAAACGGTAATGGATGATTTTGCCGATTGGTGCGGGAGTGATTTTCTGCTGCTTACATGGGGCGATACGGATATTCGCACACTTATTTCAAATTATAAGTTCTTCGGCAGAAAACAGGATGTTTGTTTTATTGAACGGTATGCAGATTTGCAAAAATATTGTCAAGGTTTTATAAATATGGAAAATGTTCAGCAGGCGGGGCTTTCTTATGCCGCAGAGTGTCTTAATATCAATCCCGACGATTTTCCCCACCACAGAGCGCTTGACGACAGCCGCCTCAGCGGTGAATGCTTCAGGAAAAACTTTGTCGCCGAAAAATTGGAAAAATATATTTCGAATTGCGATGAAGAATTTTTTGAAAAACTTGCTTTCAGACCGTATTATATCAGCAACAGAAATGATCCTAATGTTGACAGTAAGGTGTTCAACGAATTTTGCGATATTTGCGGCGGCGCTGTTCAAAAAAAGAAAAACTGGAAATATATGAACCATTCGTTCAGGGCGGTTTTCTACTGTGAACATTGTGACAGGCTGTTCAGAGTTAACGTGCGCATAAAGAAACTCTATAACAGGGTAGATGTTAAAAGAAATACCGCCGAGATTGTTAAATTAAACGTTGATACTGAAGAATAAAAAATGCAGTTCGTGGTGAACTGCATTTTTTATGGAATAATTTATATGATATTATTTAATAACTCTTACTCTGATTACATTTTCAATAGCCTTGATTGACTCAATTGCCTCTTCGGAAACATCAGCGTCCGCGTCAAGCATTGTGTATGCAAATTCGCCCTTTGATTTGTTAACCATATTGTCAATGTTAACATTTTCATTTGCAACAGCGGTTGAAATCTGGCTGATAACATTTGCAACATTCTTGTGAATGATTGTAATTCTTGTTTTGCCTGTTCTCGGAACATTTACATTCGGGAAGTTGACAGAATTTACAATGTTGCCGTTCTCAAGGTAATCAATAATCTCGTTAACAGCCATTACTGCACAGTTGTCCTCGGATTCGGGAGTTGATGCGCCGAGGTGGGGGATAACAATTGCACCGTTTGCGTCAAGTAATGCGTCATTGCCGAAATCCGTAACATATGCTGCAACCTTGCCTTCGCCAAGTGCTGTGATAATATCGTTTGTGTCAACAAGCTCACCGCGGGCAAAGTTAAGAATTCTAACGCTGTCCTTCATCTTTGCAATGTTTACTGTATTAACAATTCCTTTTGTTGAATCAGTAAGCGGAACGTGAAGAGTAATGTAGTCACATTCAGCAAATATTTCATCAAGATTTGTAACGTGCTTAACGCTTCTTGAAAGGCTCCAGGCGGCGTCAACAGAAAGATATGGGTCATAGCCCAAAACTTCCATACCGAGTGAATTTGCGGCATTTGCTACAAGTACGCCGATAGCGCCGAGACCGATAACGCCTAATTTCTTGCCCTTAATTTCAGGGCCTGCAAAAGCAGATTTGCCTTTTTCAACTGATTTTGAGAAATTCTCATCACCCTTAAGAGTTGTCTTAACCCAGTCAATAGCAGGAACAATTTTTCTTGATGCAAGGAAAAGTCCGCAAAGAACAAGCTCCTTAACAGCATTTGCGTTTGCACCTGGAGTATTGAAAACAACAACACCGTCTTCGGCACATTTTTGAACGGGAATATTGTTAACGCCTGCACCTGCTCTTGCAATTGCAAGGGTTTCGGGAGCTAATTCCATTTCGTGCATTGATGCAGAACGGACAAGTACAGCGTCAGGATTTTTAATATCGTCAGAGCATTTGTAGTCTGATGTAAAGTTCTTGATTCCCGTTGCGGAAATCTTGTTTAAAGTTAAAATATTATACATTGTAATATACCTCAATTATGAATTAGCCTTTTCAAATTCAGCCATAAATTTAACAAGTGCGTCAACACCTTCATAGGGCATTGCGTTATAGATTGATGCTCTCATTCCGCCTACTGAACGGTGACCCTTAATATTAACAAGACCTGCCGCAGTTGCCTCTTTAACGAATTTTGCGTTAAGCTCTTCAGAATCGGTAACGAAAGGAACATTCATAAGAGAACGGTCTTTCGGAACAACAGTGCCCTTGAACATTTTTGAATTATCAAGAAAATCGTAAAGAAGTTTTGCCTTTTTAACATTCTTTTCTTTCATTGCTTCAAGTCCGCCGTTCTCTTTGAGCCATTCAAGGACAAGCTTGCAAATGTAAATTGTGTAGCAGGGGGGTGTGTTGTAAAGTGAATCGTTGTCAGCCATAAGCTTGTAGTCAAGCATTGAAGGCGTGTAATCTCTTGCATTGCCGAGTAAATCCTCACGGATAATGCAGATTGTAAGACCTGCGGGAGCAACATTCTTCTGTGCACCGCCGTAAAGCATACCGAATTTTGAAACGTCGATAGGTTCTGAAAGGAAGCATGATGAAATGTCGGCAATAAGCGGAACATCTCCTGTGTCTGGTAAATCACGGATAATATTGCCGTGAACCGTCTCATTCATACAAATGTAAAAATAATCTGCGTCGGGACGGAATTCGTTTTTGTCCATTTCGGGAACGCATGAGAAATTCTGCTCTTTAGATGTCGCAACAATTTTAACATCGCCGTATTTTGTAGCTTCTTTGTATGCCTTGTTTGACCACTGACCTGAAACTACATAGTCAGCCTTACCGCTGCCGTTCATAAAGTTCATCGGGATAGCCGCAAACTGTGTTGAAGCACCGCCCTGAAGGAAAAGAACCTTGTAGTTGTCGGGAATGTTCATGAGCTCACGAAGAAGAGCCTCTGCACCCTTAATAATGTCGTCATATACCTTTGAGCGATGGCTCATTTCCATAACGGACTGACCGCTGCCCTGATAGTCGAGCATTTCTGCCGCTGCTTTTTTCAATACCTCTTCGGGAAGCATTGAAGGACCTGCTGAAAAATTATAAACTCTTGCCATAATAGCAACCTCCGAAAAAAATTATATGATTGTGTAAAAATATATTTTTACGCATTGAATGTATTATAACAAAGTAATACAGTAAAAGTCAATGAATTGACAAACTTTTAACAATATTTCCCCGCAATATTCAAATATTATCTAAAACTTGTTGATTTTTTTAACAAAGTATACAACAGTGACAAAAAATACTATTTAATTGGCAATGATAAATGCATTCTGCCGACTTGCATAATTAGGCTTTTTATTATATAATACTGAAATATAATAGGAGTGATATACACAGTTATGGAAACAATCGGCAACATAATTAAAGACTATAACGATAAATCTGTTTCAATGCCTATGGTGGCACTCAGAGGACTTGTAATTTTTCCGCAGATGACAATGCATTTTGATGTCGGCAGGCAAAAGTCCGTTAAGGCTATTAAAACAGCAATGGAGCAGAAAAAGAATATATTTCTTTCAGCGCAGATTGATATGGAATGTGACGACCCGAGAACATCGGATGTTTACAGAGTGGGCGTTGTCTGCGAGATTAAACAGGTAATTAAGCTTCCCGGTACCGACGCTCTCAGAGTTGTTGTTGACGGGCTTTACAGAGCGCAGCTTTTAAGCATAAATTCTGCAAACCCGTTTCTTACGGCTATCGTTTCAAAGGTTGAAAGCAAAAAGGTGAACAGAGAGGATTCAATTTACGAGCAGGCACTTGTTCGGAGACTGTCCGCTGTATTTGAAGAATATTCCTATCTTCTCCCGAAAATGCCGCCGGATGTTATTATAGGCGTTGCAGTGCGTAAGGAAACAAACGAGCTTACGGATTACATCCTTTCTAATATTCCGCTTGAGTATTCTCTTAAACAGTCTATGCTTGAAGAGCTTGACCCGATAAGGCGTGCTGAAAGGCTTTGCGCTGTTTTGTCAAAAGAGAAAGAACTTTTGGCAATAGAGGAAGAGATTAGCGAGCGTGTTCAGGAGCAAATTGACGAAAATCAAAAGGAATATTATTTGCGTGAGCAGATAAAAGCAATTTCCGAGGAGCTTGGAGAGGGCGAAGACGCTTTATCCGAGGTTGAAAGTTACCGTGAAAAAATCCGTGCAATTGGCTTTTGCGAAAAAACAGAGAAAAAGCTGCTTCGTGAATGTGACAGAATGATGAAAATGCAGCCGTCAAGTCCCGAATCAGCTGTTACAAGGACATATCTTGATAAAATAACGGCTCTTCCGTGGAACGAATTTACGGAAGATAATATTGACATTGAAAAAGCTTATGCTTCGCTTGATAAAGACCATTACGGGCTTAAAACCGTTAAGGACAGAATCATTGAGTTTCTTGCAGTAAGAAAAATAAATCCCGATGTAAAAGGGCAGATAATTTGCCTTGCAGGCCCTCCCGGTGTGGGCAAAACCTCAATTGCTAAATCGCTTGCCGCCGCTATGGGCAGAAATTTTGCCCGAATTTCACTTGGCGGAGTTCGTGATGAGGCAGACATAAGAGGTCACAGAAAGACTTACATAGGCGCAATGCCCGGCAGAATTATTGAGGCAATTGAAAATGCAGGCAGTTCTAATCCTCTTATTTTACTTGACGAGGTGGACAAGCTCGGTTCGGATCACCGCGGCGACCCGTCCTCGGCGCTTTTGGAGGTGTTGGACGGCGAGCAAAATTGCGCTTTTGTTGACCATTATCTTGAAATTCCTTACGATTTAAGCAAGGTGCTGTTTATAACAACAGCTAACGATAAAAGCGGTATTCCCGCACCGCTCCTTGACCGAATGGAAATTATTGATATTCCGGGGTACACCTATGAAGAAAAGCTTCAAATCGCAAAAAAACACCTTGTACCGAAGCAAATCAAAGAAAACGGTCTTAAAAAATCACTTGTGAAATTTACCGATAAGGCTCTTAAAGAAATAATCAACGGTTATACTAAAGAGGCAGGTGTAAGACAGCTTGAAAGGCTTATTGCATCTTGTCTTCGCAAGGCGGCTGTGGAATATGCCAAAGGCTTTGACGGTAGAATAACCTTTAAGGATACCGAAATTGCCGATTATTTAGGCTCAAGGAAATTTAAACCCGAAGAAAAATCAGCTAAAAATGCAGTTGGTGTTGTCAACGGTTTGGCGTATACCGCTGTGGGCGGAACAATGCTCACGGTTGAGGTTGTTACAATGAACGGCAAGGGCGCTTTGGAGCTTACAGGTTCTCTTGGAGATGTTATTAAGGAGTCTGCAAGAGCCGCTGTTTCATACATAAGAGCAAATGCAGATAAATACGGAATTGACAGCACCTTCTATGAAAAAAAGGATATACATATCCATTTCCCCGAAGGCGCCGTGCCGAAGGACGGCCCGTCCGCAGGCGTTACGGTATTTACGGCTCTTGTTTCCGCTCTCACAAACTGTAAGGTAAAGTCAAGCGTCGCAATGACGGGTGAGATTACAGTTACGGGACGTGTTCTTCCCATAGGAGGGCTTCGCGAAAAGACCATGGCGGCTTATGTTGAGGGAATAAAGACGGTTATTATTCCGAAAGCTAATGAGGGCGACCTTGACGAGGTAGACGAAAAGGTTAAAGATAATATTGAATTTGTTTTTGCCGAAACTGCAGACGATGTTTTAAAAACGGCTTTAGTGTGAGGCAGAGTGAAAATACAGAAAAGGAGTGCGTTACCGTGCACAAAAATGATTTTTCTAATGTGTTTTTGTGCGATTGCTGTATCGCAAGGCGATGATGAAATACGAAAAAGCAGAGTTTAAAAGCGCATACGGCACATTTGAACAGCTTCCCGAATCCGATTTGCCTGAAATAGCTTTTGCAGGCAGGTCAAATGTCGGCAAAAGCTCGCTGCTCAATAAGCTTTTTATGCGCAAAAATCTTGCAAGAGTAAGCTCCGTGCCGGGAAAAACAATTACAATCAATTTTTACGGTGTTGACGGTGTGAATTTTGTGGATTTACCGGGTTACGGCTATGCAAAGGTTTCCCGCTCTGAAAAACAGCGCTGGGCGAAGATGATGGAGGGCTATTTTAATTCCGACAGGAATATAAAGCTTGTGGTTCAGATTATTGATATGCGACATCCGCCGACTGCTGACGATATTATGATGATGGAGTTTCTTGAAAACACGGGAATTGATTTCATTGTCGTAATGACAAAAAGCGATAAGCTCAATAAGGGCGACTACAAAAAACGCCTTGAAAAGTCAAAGGATGAATTGAGCTTTTTAGACAGTGAATTTATTATTCCGTTCTCATCGCAGACTGGCGAAAATATTGAAAAAATTAAAGCGATTATTGAGTCGCATTTGGAGGACTAAAAATGGAAAAGAAACCTTTTGTAACAAAAGAAAAAGCAGAGGAGATCGCCTCTGTTTACCCCACTCCGTTTCATTTGTATGATGAAAAGGGGATTCGTGAAAACTGTGAAAACATTTACAAAGCGTTTTCGTGGAATAAAGGATTCCGTGAATATTTTGCAGTTAAAGCAACGCCTAATCCGTTCCTTATAAGCATTTTGCGTGAATACGGCTGCGGCTGTGACTGCTCTTCAAAGACCGAGCTTATGCTCTCAAAGGCTATCGGCGCTACGGGTGACGCTATAATGTTCTCGTCAAACGATACTCCGCCCGAAGAATTTAAATATGCTAACGATTTAGGTGCAATAATAAATCTTGACGATATTACACATATTGATATTCTCGAAAAAACTCTCGGAAAGCTCCCCGAAAAGCTTTCATGCCGTTACAATCCCGGCGGATATTTCAAAATTTCAAATAATATTATGGACAACCCCGGTGATGCTAAATACGGTATGACAACGGAACAGCTTTTTGAAGCGTTCAAAATTATGAAAGCAAAGGGCGTAAAGGAATTCGGTATCCACGCTTTCCTTGCAAGTAACACAGTTACAAATGAGTATTATCCAACCCTTGCAAGAACTCTTTTTGAGGTTGCAGTTAAGCTTAAAAACGAAACGGGCGCCGACATTAAATTTATCAATCTTTCGGGCGGAATAGGTATTCCTTATAAGCCTGACCAGACCCCGAACGATATTTTTGAAATTGCAAACGGCGTTAAAAAGGTTTACGAAGATGTTTTAACTTCCAACGGTATGGGCGATGTTGCAATTTACACTGAACTTGGCAGATTTATGATGGGCCCGTACGGTGCGCTTGTTACAAGAGCAATAAACCAAAAGCATACTCATAAGGAGTATATCGGCGTTGACGCCTGCGCAGTTAACCTTATGCGTCCTGCGATGTACGGTGCATACCACCATATAACGGTTTTGGGTAAGGAAAATGCACCTTGCGACAAAATGTATGATGTTACAGGCTCTCTTTGCGAGAATAACGATAAATTTGCAATTGACAGAATGTTGCCTGAAATTGAAATGGGCGATCTTATTTACATTCACGATACAGGCGCGCACGGCTTTGCTATGGGTTACAATTATAACGGCAAGCTTAAATCAGCGGAAATTTTACTTAAAACAGACGGAAGCTTTGAGCTTATAAGACGCGCTGAAACTCCTGCCGACTATTTCAGAACATTTGACGGCTTTGATTTTTACAAAAAAGTAACCGAATAAGGGGAAAATTATGTCCTTCGTTCATTTACATGTGCATACCGAATACAGTCTGCTTGACGGCGTTTGCCGTCTTGGCAGGCTTTGTTCTGCCGCCAAGGAACGGGGACAGAACGCTATTGCCATAACTGACCACGGCAATTTGTTCGGCGCGGTTGACTTTTATAAGGCGGCAAAAAAAGAGGGGATAAAGCCGATTATCGGCTGTGAGGTATATGTTGCCGCACGCTCCCGTTTTGACAAGGTTCACGGTGTGGACTCTGACCGACACCATTTGATTTTGCTTTGTAAAAATGAAACCGGCTACAAAAATTTAACTAAAATGGTTTCAAAAGCGTGGGTTGACGGCTTTTACACAAAGCCGAGAATTGACCGTGAGCTTATTGAAAAATACCATGAGGGTCTTGTCTGCCTTTCTGCCTGCCTTGCGGGTGAAATTCCCAAGCTTATTATGAGCGGAGATTTAATTTCAGCGGAGAAAACTGCACTGTGGTATCAAAATATATTCGGAAAAGGCAATTATTATCTTGAATTGCAAAATCACGGAATCCCCGAACAGGCAAAGGTTAACGATGCGCTTATAAGGATTTCAAAAAATACGGGTATTCCGCTTGTTTGCACAAATGACGTTCATTTTATTGACCCTGAAGATGCAAAAACGCAAAAAGTTTTGATTTGCATTGCGACAAACAAAACGGTGAATGATGCAAACGCCCTTGAGTTCGACAGCGACCGTTTTTATCTTAAAACCGAGGACGAAATGAGGGAACTGTTCGACTATGTTCCCGAAGCGCTCGAAAATACACAAAAAATTGCCGATATGTGCAATTTCGATTTTGAATTCGGCAAAACAAAGCTACCGAATTTTACTGTTCCCGACGGTGTTTCCCATTTCGATTATATGCGTAATATTTGTTGCAAAGGTCTTTCAGAGCGGTACGGCGAAAATCCAAAGAAAGAATATACCGACAGGCTTGAATATGAGCTTTCCGTTATAAAGAATATGGGATATGTTGACTATTTCCTTATAGTGGCGGATTTCATAAGCTATGCCAAGAACCACGGTATTCCCGTAGGACCCGGCAGAGGCTCGGGAGCTGGCAGTATCTGCGCGTACTGTATGGGAATTACTAATGTAGACCCTATTAAATACAATCTTATTTTTGAACGATTTTTGAATCCCGAAAGAGTCAGCATGCCTGATATTGACGTGGACTTTTGCTATGAACGCCGCGAAGAGGTTATTGACTATGTTGTAAGAAAATACGGTTCCGACCATGTTGCACAGATTGTTACCTTCGGTACAATGGCGGCAAGGGCGGCAATCCGTGACTGCGGCAGAGCAATGGGACTCCAGTACAGCGTTGTTGACAATGTAGCAAAAAAAGTGCCTCATGCTTTGGGCGTTACTCTTGAAAAGGCTCTCTGTGAAAGTGACGAGCTTAAAGCTCTTTACGATACCGATCCTGTTGCCCGTGAGCTTATTGACACTGCGAAAAGCGTTGAGGGAATGCCTCGGCACGCCTCAACCCATGCCGCAGGCATTGTTATTACTGACAGACCGGTAAGCGATTATGTTCCGCTTGCACGCAACGACGACTCAATTGTAACGCAGTTCACAATGACAACGATTGAGGAGCTTGGACTTCTTAAAATGGACTTTTTGGGACTTCGCACGCTGACCGTTATCGATGACTGTGTTAAAATGGTACGTGAGAAAAATCCCGAATTTGATATTGAAAAAATTCCCTATGACGATAAAAAAGTATTTGCACTGTTTTCATCGGGCAAAACCGACGGTGTATTTCAGTGTGAATCATCGGGTATGCGAAATGTAATTTCAAAACTAAAGCCCGACAGTCTTGAAGATATTATTGCGGTTATCGCCCTTTACAGACCGGGTCCTATGGACTCAATTGACAAATATATTGCTAACAGGCACAATCCGCAAAATATCTATTATAAAACGCCTCTGCTAAAGGGAATTCTTGATGTTACCTACGGCTGTATTGTTTATCAGGAGCAGGTAATGCAGATTTTCCGTACACTTGCAGGGTATTCCCTCGGCAGAGCAGATATTGTCCGCCGTGCTATGTCAAAGAAGAAGCATAAGGTTATGGAGGAGGAGCGTGAGCACTTCTGCGCAGGGTGCGCCGAAAATAATATAAGCCGAGAAGCTGCAAACGAAATTTTTGACGATATGTCATCTTTTGCGTCGTATGCCTTTAATAAATCTCATGCGGCGGCTTATGCTATTGTTGCTTACCGCACGGCATATCTAAAATGCTATTATCCTTGTGAATTTATGGCGGCTTTGCTTACAAGTATACTTGATAATTCAGCAAAGGTTGCAGGTTACATTGAGGACTGCAAGAGGGGCGGAATAAAAATTTTGCCGCCTAATGTCAATGAAAGCTATAAGGATTTTACAGCCGAAGAGGAGTCAAAATCAATTCGCTTCGGACTGCTTGCAATTAAAAATTTAGGTCACGATTATATTGATAATATTATATCAGAGCGTAAAACAAACGGAAAATATACCTCGTTTTATTCATTCTGTAAGCGAACCTACGGAAAAAGCTTTAATCGCCGTGCTGTGGAAAGCTTAATTAAGAGCGGTGCGCTCGACGGACTCGGCAGTAACCGTCGTGAAATGCTTACAAATCTTCCGTTTATTTTAAGTGAACTTGACGGTACACGCAGAAGAAACCTTGAGGGTCAAATCGGCATTTTCGATTTGCTTTCCTCAAATGACGGCGGAGATTCGGCGGATTCATATATTATGCAAAAAATGAGTGAAATGGATTCCGAAGAATTGCTGAACGGCGAAAAGGAAACAACGGGTCTTTACATTTCTTCACACCCGATGGAGCAATATTCCGATTTGGCACTTAAGCTAAAATGCAAAAAGATTTGCGATTTGCTTGAACTGTCGGAGACTGACAGCGGCGAGTACTTGGCAGTAAAAATAATGGGCATTGTTTCCCATATAACCAAAAAGCAAACCAAAAACGGCGAGGCAATGGCATTTGCCACGGTTGAGGATATGACGGGCAGTATTGAGGTTATCGTTTTTCCGAAGCTAATGCCGCCGTATTTTAAATATATTGAAACAGGAAAAGCTGTTTTTATTATGGGGCACATTTCTGTTCGTGAAGACGAAACGCCGAAGGTTGTTTTAGATATGGCAAAGCCTGCGGCAGAGGTAAAAAGTGAAAGAGAAAAGCGCACAGGGCTTTTTGTACGCCTGCCTTCAAACGAATGTGACGGATACGCAAAAGTCTTGGAGCTTACGGAAAAATGCAAGCCAAACGGTGACATTAACCTTTATTTTTATTTTGATAATACTAAAAAATATTTTCCTATGAGTAAAATAAAAGTAACGGAAAATCTTATGATTGAATTAAAAAATATTGCAGGAGAAAAGAATGTTATACTCTGGCAGTAAATTTACTATTGAATTTTGAAAATATTTGTGTTAT
>DERX01000046.1:4940-5312 GCA_002361875.1 Ruminococcaceae bacterium UBA3329 | reverse complement strand
TCATATTTCTCCAAACTATGTATTTAATATATTTCTTCATATAAAAGGGTGATCGAAATGAAAACAATTGGTGTTTTAACAAGCGGAGGCGACGCTCCGGGTATGAATGCCGCAATCCGTGCGGTTGTGCGTTCCGGCTGTGAAAACGGAATGAAAGTTATGGGCATTCTGCGTGGCTATAACGGTCTTATGCAGGGCGATATGTTTGAAATGAACCTCAGAAGCGTTTCCAATATCATTAACAGAGGCGGTACAATTCTTTACTCTGCAAGAAGTCCTGAGTTTAAAACCGAAGAGGGTATGCAGAAAGCAATCAGCACAGCAAAAGAATTGGGCTTGGAGGGAATTGTTGTTATCGGCGGCGACGGCTCT
>DERX01000046.1:517-4639 GCA_002361875.1 Ruminococcaceae bacterium UBA3329 | reverse complement strand
CGGCGGCGACGGCTCTTTCAGAGGCGCACGCGATTTGTCACTCAGAGGTATTCCCTGCGTAGGTATTCCCGGAACTATCGACAATGACATTGCCTGCTGTGATTACACAATTGGCTATGACACTGCAATGAATACAGTTCTTCAAATGGTTGACCGTCTTCGTGACACTACGGAGTCGCACGACCGTTGCTCCGTAGTTGAGGTTATGGGCAGAAGAGCAGGTTACATTGCTCTTAATGCGGGTATTGCGTGCGGCGCTACAACTATTCTTATTCCCGAGGTTGAGTACGATTTTCAGCGTGATGTTATCGACAGAATGAGAAAAACACAGTCAACAGGCAAAAAGCATTTCATAATCATTGTTGCCGAGGGTATCGGCAAGGTTGAGGAAATGGCAAAGCGTATTGAGGCTGAAACAGGCGTTGAATCCCGTGCAACAATTCTCGGTCATGTTCAGCGCGGCGGTGTTCCCACAGTCCGTGACCGTGTAAATGCAAGTCTTATGGGTTGCAGAGCTGTTGATCTTTTGAAAGACGGTATCGGTAACCGTGTTGTAGCTATGCAGAAAGATCAAATCGTAGATTATGACATATTTGAAGCATTAAATATGAAAAAAACTCTTGACCTTGATATTTACAAGTTAGCTCACGAAATTTCCATCTGATTATGAATATTATACTTATCGGAATGCCGGGCTCCGGCAAAAGCACGGTCGGTGTTATTTTGGCAAAAAGTCTGGGAATTGATTTTCTTGACACGGATTTGCTCATTCAGCGCCGTGAAAAAAGACTTTTGCAGGATATTATTGATAAAGACGGCATTGACTTTTTTCTTGACAGGGAGCGTGACGCAATACTTAGCGTTAATGAAAATAATGCGGTAATTGCAACGGGCGGCAGTGTAATTTTGCGTGAGGACGCTATGACTCACCTTAAAGGCTTAGGTACGGTAATTTTTCTTGATGTTTCCGTTAACGAGCTTGAAAAAAGGCTCAGCAACATAAAAACACGGGGAGTTGCTGCAGAAAAAGGCGAGAGTGTAAAAGACATTTACGATAAACGCTTTTCGCTTTATAAAAAATTTGCTGACATAACCGTAAATGCAGATTTGCTGTCCTGTGAGCAGACCGTAAATATTATTTGCGAATACTTTAATAAAAATAAAAATTAAATAAACAAAATTTTTAAGCGTATTGCATTTTATTGCGATACGCTATTTTTTACCTTTGATATTTTCTGATTTGCGTGGCAAATTACTATTACGACAAAAAAGTCGTGCGGAGGTGAAAAAATGCGTGATTTTGTGAAATGCTTTTCTGTGTTTATTGCAGGAATTTGCATTTTTATTTTTGCAATAATCCTTTTCGGTCAGTTTGCAATACCGAAAGAGGCGGTAATAGCTGAAAATTCAAAATATGAAGCGCCGAAATTTTTCGGGATTTCATTATTTACCTGCAAAGACCCTATTACCTCAGTCGGAATTGTAAATACGAAGGCTTTGAATGATGAGAAACAAGTGCAGGTAAATTTTTTAAATATCATTCCCGTTAAGCGAACAAATGTCAAATCCGTAAAAAGACAGTATGTTGTTCTCGGCGGAGAGATATTCGGAATTAAGCTGTTTACGGACGGTGTGCTTGTTGTTGATGCCGAATCTGTGCAATCCGGCGGAAATACTGTAAATCCTGCGGAAAATGCAGGTATAAAGGTCGGCGATATAATTAAATCGGTCAACGGTAAGACGGTTTATACTAATAAAGCCTTATCCGAAATAATTGAGAAAAGCGGCGGAGAAGAATTAAAGGTAACGGTTGTACGAGGAAACGAGACGCTTAATGTTTCTTTTTCATCTGTTAAAGAGGACGGAACAGGCAAGTTTAAAGCAGGTCTTTGGGTGCGTGACAGCACGGCAGGCATAGGAACTGCTACCTTTTATAATCCGCAAAATAATTCGTTCGGCGGTCTTGGACACGCAATATGCGATATAGATACAGGCGAAATAATGCCGATGGTAAACGGAGAAATGGCAAAAGCTTATGTGAACGGATTATATAAAAGCTCAAACGGATGTGTGGGTGAGTTGTGCGGAGTTTTTACCGGTGAAAGGCAAGGCAGTCTGTGCGTAAACTGTGAAAAGGGTATGTATGGATTTTCCGACAGCATTCCGAAAAATGAACTTGTACCCGTAGCGCTTAACAATGAAGTAAAAATGGGAGAAGCTGAAATTATTTGTACGGTAGATAAGAACGGACCTAAAAAATATAAAGCCGAAATAGTAAAGCTGTTGAAAAAATCAGGAGAAATAAATAAAGATATGATTGTAAAGATTACCGATTCCGAGCTTCTTTCAAAAACAGGCGGAATATTGCAGGGCATGAGCGGAAGCCCTATCATTCAGAACGGTATGCTTATAGGTGCTGTTACCCACGTTTTTATAAATGACCCGACGCAGGGTTACGCAATTTTTGCAGATAAAATGCTTGAAACCTCTGCGTGTGAGGAAATGACTGTGCAGCAAAATGCAGCTGACAGCGTTGCCTGACACAAAAAAGAGGGACGGAAATTCCGTCCCTCGAATTTTTATGCAGTTTTCAGTTTTTAAGACTTTGAAGAGGAGCGGGGATTCTGCCGCCTCTTGAAATAAATTTGGCAGGAGATGCCGTGTTTACCTTCATTATAGGTGAAACTCCGAACAGTCCGCCGAATTCAATTTCTTCACCGTCTTTTTTCCCGATAGCGGGAATAACTCTTACTGCGGTTGTTTTGGAGTTAACCATTCCGATTGCCGCCTCGTCAGCAATAATTGCAGATATAACCTCGGCAGGGGTATCGCCGGGAATTGCTATCATATCAAGACCTACCGAACAAACGGCAGTCATTGCTTCAAGCTTTTCAATTGAGAGAACCTGATTCCTTGCGGCGTCAATCATACCTGCGTCCTCTGAAACGGGGATAAATGCGCCGGAAAGTCCGCCTACATGAGACGAAGCCATTACGCCACCTTTCTTAACTGCGTCATTGAGAAGTGCAAGGCATGCCGTTGTGCCGCAGGCACCGCATTGCTCAAGTCCCATCTCTTCAAGTATATGTGCAACCGAATCGCCGACAGCAGGTGTAGGAGCAAGAGACAGGTCAACAATTCCGAACGGAACGCCGAGCCTTTTTGAAGCCTCTTTCGCAACAAGCTGACCCATTCTTGTAATTTTAAATGCGGTTTTCTTAACGGTGTCCGCAACCTCGGTAATATCTGCGTCGGGAATTTTTGAAACAGCCGCACGCACAACACCGGGACCCGAAACACCTACATTTATAACGCAGTCAGGCTCGCCGGCACCGTGAAATGCACCTGCCATAAACGGGTTGTCATCGGGCGCATTGCAGAATACAACGAGCTTTGACGGACCAACAAGACCTTTATCTTTAGTAAGCTCTGCCGACTCTTTGACAATTTGTCCCATAAGCCTCACAGCGTCCATATTGATACCCGCTTTAGTTGAGCCAATGTTAACGCTGGAGCAAATCCTGTCCGTTTCTGCCAAGGCTTCGGGAATACTTCTTATGAGTCTTTCATCGCCTGCGGCAAATCCCTTCTGAACAAGTGCCGAGTAACCGCCGAGGAAGTTAACACCGACTGTTTTTGCCGCCTTGTCAAGAATTTTTGCATATTTTACAGGGTCGCCGCCGCTTGCAGCGCTTACCATTGCAATGGGCGTTACCGATATTCTTTTATTGATAATCGGAATACCGTATTCCTTTTCAATATCTTCGCCTGTTTTTACAAGCTTTTCTGCTTTTTTGCAGATTTTATCATAAATTTTACTGCAAGACTTGTCTATGTCACTGTCAGCGCAGTCAAGAAGAGAAATTCCCATTGTAATTGTACGAATATCAAGATTCTCTTCCTGAATCATATTTATAGTTTCAAGTATATCTCTTGTATTTATCATTTAATGCCGCCTCCGGGTTATATTCTGTGCATGGAGTTAAAAACATCCTCGTGCATAACGTGAACTGTAAGGCAGTGCTCTTCGCCCATTTTTTTTGCTTTATCGGCAAATTCTGTAAAGGGAATATTTGCGTTTTCAATGTCAATAAGCATAATCATACAAAACATATCCTGAAG
>DERX01000046.1:0-239 GCA_002361875.1 Ruminococcaceae bacterium UBA3329 | reverse complement strand
AATCATACAAAACATATCCTGAAGTATTGACTGAGTAACCTCAACTACATTTACTCCGTATTCGGCACATATTCCTGAAATCTGTGCCAAAATGCCAACCTTGTCTTTTCCGATAACGGTAATAATACCTTTCATTTGAATTACCTCCGTAAATTACATTACTTTTTTAACCTAAATAGTTTAACATATATTTCCCTAAAAGTGAATACATAATTTTCATTAAATCTTAAAATATATTT
>DERX01000096.1:8504-8785 GCA_002361875.1 Ruminococcaceae bacterium UBA3329 | reverse complement strand
TTTTAGCAATAAAAGCAATAAAAAGGCATATTTGTTAATAAGCTGTTAATTTTGTAAAATATATTGACTATCAGTCATTTTGTGATATACTATTATCTGTTTAAAAAATATCTGATATGAGAGGCGGTTAGATGGATAAAATTTCAAAGAAAAAAAGTGAAAAATACAACAGCATTATTGATTCTGCACTTGAGCTTTTTGAAAAAAAGGGCTTGCATCTTGTGTCGATTGACGATATAGTTAAATCAGCAGGAATTGCAAAGGGAACCTTTTATCTTTAT
>DERX01000096.1:7638-8204 GCA_002361875.1 Ruminococcaceae bacterium UBA3329 | reverse complement strand
GCAAAGGGAACCTTTTATCTTTATTTTCACGATAAACACGATTTAGTTTCCAAACTTATATTGGATAAAGCTGAAAAATATGTGAATGACATAAGCTTTGAAAAAAAAGAAATAGAGAATAATGATGAGTTTGAAGAGGTCTTACATTCTTACCTTGAATATCTTTGCAATTTTTTGGAAACCAACACAACACTGACAATGCTTATTGACAAAAACATAAATGTTTGCGTTAACGCAATTATCGGAGCAACTGACAGCCTCCTTTTTGAGATTTACAGGGAAATAAAGAAATATCTGGTCAAATGCGGAATGGCTGAAGTAGATTTTACCGTTAAATTTTATTTGTATGTTGAATTAACCGTCGCCGCAATCTGCAATGCGGTTTTAAGGGAACGCCCGTATGGGGTTTCGGAGGTAAAGGATAATTTATACAAAATTATATTAAACGGTATCGCAGGAGAAAAACTTATTGAGAGGTTACACGAATGATTAAGAAATTTGCATTATGGGAAACAAAGCACCCAAAAAAGATTGTTCTTATAGCGCTGTTACTGATTATTCCGTCG
>DERX01000096.1:0-7316 GCA_002361875.1 Ruminococcaceae bacterium UBA3329 | reverse complement strand
ACGCTTGAATCGGTTCAGGGCGAGCAGGTGCTTGACGAAAAATTCAAAAATGCAGGTATGTCAATAGTGATTGTTGAGGATATGCCGGCAAAATATGCGGCAGAGATTAAAGCCGAAATTGAAAAAATTGACGGTGTAGCGATGGTGATGTGGACTGATACGATTGCCGATGCTACAATTCCGGTAGAAATTTTGCCCGATGTAATGACAGATATATTTTACAGTCAGGACGGCACCAAAACAATGATGCTTGTTCAGTATGAAGAGGCAGGCTCGGCGGACAAAACCCTTGACGCAATAAGCCAAATCAAAAAGCTTATGAATGACAAGGTGCTGATAAGCGGACTTACGGCAATTACCGAGGATATACGGGATATTTGCATTAAGCAGGCACCGCTTTATGTTGCCTTCGCCGTAGTTTTGGCATTTATTGCAATGCTTTTAATGACGGATTCGTGGTTCTTGCCGCCGGTTGTTCTGTCGGCTTTGGGGCTTGCAATCATTTATAATATGGGAACAAATATTGTAATAGGGGAAATATCGTTTGTTACCCAAACCCTTGCGGCGATATTACAGCTGGGCGTTACAATGGACTACTCAATTTTCCTTGTTGACAGATATCATGAGGAAAAGCTGATTTATGACGACAGGCGTGAGGCAATGGCAAACGCAATTGTGAAATCCACAACTGCCCTTGCAGGAAGCTCGCTTACGACGATATTCGGC
The DNA here is from genome assembly GCA_002361875.1 of Ruminococcaceae bacterium UBA3329. Taxonomy (GTDB): domain Bacteria; phylum Bacillota; class Clostridia; order Oscillospirales; family Acutalibacteraceae; genus Fimenecus. The sequence continues at coordinate 6,590 of DERX01000096.1, read as the reverse complement.
TTTGTTGCGCTGATGTTTATGCAGTTCTCAATGGGCTTTGACATTGGCTTTGTTATGGCAAAGGGTATTGTTTTGGGCCTTTTGACCGTTGTTACAATTTTACCTGCATTCGTTCTTCTTACGGAAAAATATATTGACAAATTCAAGCACCGTTCACTTATGCCGAATTTCGGCAAGCTTAACGAATGGGTGTTTAAGCACAAAAAAGTGCTTGCAATAATTTTTGTTATTTTGCTTATTCCGTCTTATATCATTCAAAGCAAAGCAAACCTTTATTACAGTATGGATAAGGCGTTGCCGCAAGACCTCGTTTCGGTTAGGGGACTTAATCAACTGAAGGAAGATTTCGGAATGGCGTCGTCACAGTTTATTATATTTGACGATTCTCTTCCTGCCGGCGAGGTTATGCAGATGGAGGACGAAATTCAGGACCTTGACGGTATAAGCTCAATTATTTCCTACAGTTCATTTTTAGGACCTGCAATTCCGAGTAATATTGTTCCCGATGAAATACTTAAAATCTGCAAGGCTGAAGGACTTCAGCTTATGATGGTAAATTCCGAGTATTCAACGGCAACAGACGAGCTGAATAATCAGGTGGTGCAAATTGAGCAGATAGTAAAATCCTACGATAAAGACGCTTTTGTAACAGGTGAGGGCGCAATTTCAAAGGATATGGTTGTTACCACAAGCCGTGACTTTAAAATTACGGGTGCAGTTTCAATAATTGCGATTTTCATTTTAATTGCAATCTGCTTTAAATCAATAAGTATTCCGATAATTCTTGTGCTTTCAATTGAACTTGCAATTTGGCTGAATTTGAGCTTGTCGGTGCTTTTCAAAAGTCAGATTTCGTTTATCGACCCGACAGTTATCAACTGTGTCCAGTTGGGTGCAACCGTTGACTACGCAATTTTGCTTACAACAAGGTTCAGAGAAAATCTTCAAAACGGTATGCTTAAGAAGGACGCAATCTTGAGCGCAGTCGCCGCGGCGGAAAAATCAATTTTGCAGTCGGCATCGGTATTCTTTATGGCAACCTTCGGCGTGTACCTCGTTTGCGATATAACTCTTATCAAGGGCATTTGCGCGCTCCTTGCCCGCGGTTCTCTGATAAGCGCAATTGTAATTGTTGTGTTCACTGCTCCGATACTTTATTTAAGCGAAACGTTTATAAACAAAACCTCGCTTGATTGGCGAAGTGTCAGACCGAAGAAAAAGAAAAATAGAAACGCACATGAAAAAAATCCCGAGGAGGCAGAAACTAATGCGTAAAAATATCATTTTTAAATCGTTAAGCGTAATTCTTGCCGTGTCGCTTGTGCTTTTAACGGCGGCAGGCTGCGGAAAGAAAACAACGGGCAATGAAATGCTTGATGTTTATTCCGGAAAGAAAGAATTTAAGCAGACGGAGTATTCAAATGTAACCGAGGATTTCAAAAAGCAGGAAACGGTTTATGTAAATTTGTCCCCTGACGGAACAACATCAAATATTACTGTTACCGACTGGATTCACACTGATATGCCGCAGGTAAGAGTTGCCGATATAAGTAATCTTAAAAATATCCGCAATGTAAGAACACTTACTGAACCCGTAACCGGTGATAAGAATATTTTTTGGGATATGGACACAACCGACCTTTATTACAGCGGAGAAATTGAGAAAGAACCGCCCGTAACCTTTAAAATCCGTTATTTCCTGGAAGGAACAGAAATGACCGCAGATCAAATCAAAGGTCAAAAGGGTAATGTTAAAATTCAAATTGAAGCGAATAACAATTTAACTGCTCCTACAAGAATAAACGGAAAAGACTACACGCTCAGCTGTCCTATGCTTATGATCGGCGGAACTATTCTTTCGGAAAGTACATTCTCTAATATCGCAATCGATAACGGCTCAATGATAAGTGACGGAGATAAGCAGATTTTGTTCTTTTTCGGTGTTCCCGGTATTGACGAAAGCATTGGAATCTCTGAATTAGGCATTGACTTTATTGATTACAGTCTTTACAGTGACACCTACTGCATAACCGCTTATACTGAATGCTTTGAGCTTGGAAATATGATGTTTTCGGTAATGCCCCTGACGGAAATCGGTAATTTAGGCAACGGCGGACTTCCTACAAGCGTTGAAAGCATAAAAAAGGTTATATCCGATGTTGAAAATATTCAAAAAGCAATTACAGGACTTGATATTGATAAAATAGTAAACCTTCTTTACGGAGATGCAAATAAGCTTCAGGAAATGCTTGATTCAGTAAGCGATGCAGTGCGCCTTTATGAAGACAACGAAAAGCTTATTAAGATGGTCAGCAAATATATGACAGACGAAAACATTGCCAAGATTGATAAGCTTGCTCAAGACCTTGAAAAGACGGATATGAATGCAGTTACAAATACACTCAATGACCCTGCGGTTGCAACGCTTTTAAAGCTTCTTCCCAGTCTTTCCTCAAGCCTTTCGGATGTTTCAACACTCACAAAGGATCTGAATGAGGTAATGCCCATTTTACAAGCAATGATGAAGGAGATGGATTCTGACCCTGAGGTAAAAGAATCTCTCGAAAAGCTTCCGCAGACTCTTGATGAGCTTAAGCGCATATTGAACTTAGTTAAGGAGAATCAGGAGCTTTTAGATACAATAAGCGAATTTGCCAGTGCGGACAATACAGATAAATTTGCCGCTATTATGGAAACTGCCGACAAATATTCCAATTTAGGCTCGGTCAATGATGCAAGTTTGGATTTGCTTGCCGAGCGAGTAAAGCATTGGATAGATTTGGGTATGCAGTACAAAATATTTACCGAGTGTCCTGTTGAGGCTGAATCTTCTGTAATGTTTGTTTACAAAACCGCAGCAATTCAAGCGTAAAATTTTGCTCGGCACTTGAAAATGAATGAATAATATGGTATTATAACCGCAAATATTTATTTTATAAAGAGGTGGAAAGATGTATAACTTTTCTTGCAAATAAAAACGGAGATAAGCAATAATGTGTTTTGTGTATTATTGCGCCATTTTGCAGGAAAGTTGTTATCTTTACAGAGCCTTTGTTATAGTAATTGCCGTATTTTTACGGCGCTGAATGCTGTTCAAAGCCGCAGAGAGCTTAGCTTTTCTGCGGCTATACTTTTGCTTAGGAGGATTATTTTATGTCAATGATTAAATTAGAGAATCTTACCTTTGCTTATCCGAACAGTTTTCAAAATGTTTTTGAAAATGTAAATATTCAGCTTGACACTGATTGGAAATTGGGCTTTATCGGACGGAACGGCAGAGGAAAAACAACCTTATTAAATTTATTGCTCGGTAAATACGAATACAGCGGTAAAATTTATTCGTCAGTACAGTTTGATTATTTCCCTTATGCGGTAACGGACAAAAGTCAGCTTACAATTGAAATATTAAGTGAGATTGCCCCTGCGGCGCAGGAATGGGAATTTCTGCGTGAGATTTCGCTTTTGGATGCAGACTGCGAGATGCTTTACAGACCCTTTGAGTTGCTTTCGGGCGGAGAACAGACAAAAGCACTTTTGGCGGCACTGTTTTGTAATGAAGGGCACTTTTTGCTTATAGATGAACCTACTAATCATTTGGACGCAAAAGGGCGTGAAACGGTAGCGGAATACCTTAAAAAGAAAAAAGGCTTTATTCTGGTTTCTCATGACCGAAGCTTTTTAGACGGCTGTGTTGACCATATACTGTCGCTTAACAGGCAAAATATTGAAGTGCAGAAAGGGAACTTTTCCTCTTGGTTTGAAAATTTCGAGCGTCAGCAGAAGAATGAAGAAGTGCAGAATGAACGGCTTAAAAAAGAGGTCAATCGCTTACAACAGGCGGCAAAAAAGGCGGCTGTGCAGTCACAGCATATTGAAAGCATAAAACACGGAAACGGTATTTTTGATAAAGGCTACGCAGGGCACAAATCCGCCAAAATGATGAAGCGTGCAAAGTCGATTGAATTAAGACAGCAGGAGGCGGCGGAGGAAAAAGCAGGACTTTTGAAAAATACTGAAACCGCAGAATACTTAAAGCTGTCGCCGCTTATATACCGCTCTTCGCCTCTTGTTTCTTTGTCGGATATAAGTATTTATTACGGCGGCAAAAAAGTGTGTAATCCCGTTTCATTTTCTGTAAAGAGAGGCGACCGGATAGTTCTTGACGGAAAAAACGGAAGCGGTAAATCAAGCCTTATAAAGCTTTTAACGGGTGAAAAAATTGAATACAGCGGAATTGTAAATATAGGCTCGGGACTTGTTATTTCTTATGTACCGCAGGATTTTTCGTATTTGCATGGCTCACTTCATACGCTTGCAGATAAAAGTCAAATTGATGAAAGTCTGTTTAAGACTGTTCTCATAAAAATGGGATTTGAAAGGGAACGGTTTTTAAAGGATATAAGCGAATTTTCCGCAGGGCAAAAGAAAAAGGTACTGCTTGCCAAAAGCCTTTGCGAGAAAGCACACCTTTATGTTTGGGACGAGCCGTTAAATTATATAGACATATATTCCCGTATGCAGATTGAAAATCTTATTAAAGAATTTTCGCCCACAATGATTTTAGTTGAGCACGACAAGGCTTTCAGAGATGAAATAGACACCGAAAGGGTATCTGTATTAAAGACAGACTGAAAATATTTTCATATTCTTTCATTTTATTATTGAATTGCAAAGTGTTTGGGACTATAATACTTGGGATATTTTATGCTTTTATTGGAGAATGTAATGAAACACGAAAACGGAATGCTTTGCGGCAACGCATTAAAAAGCATAATAATTTTTGCTTTTCCCATTATGCTGTCGTCGCTTCTTCAGTATAATTACACGCTTGTTGACAATATTATAGTCGGTCGGTATGTAAATACAGCCGCTTTGGCGGCTGTCGGTAATGTAGGTTCAATAAATTCGTTCATTATCGGCGCGGCGCTGGGACTTACCAGCGGATTTACAATTCCCGTTGCCCACGCTTTCGGCGCAGGGGATAAAAAGAAAATTACGCTGTATGCTTCTGGCAGTATTGTAATTGCATTTTTAATCGGCGTATTTCTTGTCGTTTTTGCGCATATTGTTTCGTCGCCTCTTTTGCGCCTTATCGGCACGCCGAGTGAAATAATCAATGTGTCAAGGTCTTATATAAATATTCTTTATTTCGGAATACCTTTTCAAATGCTTTCAAACAATTTTACGGCAATTTCACGTGCCGTCGGCGAGAGCAAAAAGCCGCTTTACCTCTTTTTGATAAGCTGTGTCGTAAATTTCTTTCTCGACTTGCTGTTCGTAAAGAATTTGAAATGGGGTGTTGAGGGTGCTGCCGCCGCAACCCTTGTTTCGCATATTGTAGCGTGTGTTTTAACGGGATTTTATATAATCAAAATAAATAAAGACGTTGAGATAAAGCACAGCGATTTGCGCTTGAACCCGAATATTGCACTTGAGCAGTTAAAGCTCGGAATACCCGTTTCTTTGCAGTTTACAGTAACGTCAATCGGTTCAATGTGTTTGCAAAGCGCTGTAAATTCATTCGGTGCAAATGTTATGGCAGGCTTTACAGCGGCGGGAAGAGTCGAAAATCTGACAAATATTCCGATGAGCGGTTTGGGTGTTGCAACGCAGACCTTTGTGGGTCAGAATTACGGCGCAGGCAACTATGAGCGGATAATAAAATCGGTAAAACGAATTTTTGTACTCGATATTTTGGTTTCGGTTTTAATGAGCATTACGCTTTACACAATAGGAATACCTGTGGTGTCGCTGTTCTCGTCAGAGCCTAACAGCGAAATGCTCTTTGCCGCCAAGCATTACATAACCGCAATTTCGCTTTGCTACAGCCTTGTTGCCGTGCTTTTTGTTTTAAGGAATACCTTGCAGGGGCTTGGGTTTACTTATTCAAATACAATTGCGGGCGCAGGTGAGCTTTTGGGCAGAATTGCAATTGCGTTTGTTTTAACTCCGCTTCTAGGATTTAACGCCGTTTGCTTTGCAGGCCCTGCGGCGTGGCTTTTGGCGGATATTCCTCTTGCATTTATTTACCTTCATAAGCAAAAACAATTCAAGAAATTAAGCGGCAACAGTAAAATTATGCTTGAAAACGGTTAAACGGACGAGTATAATAAATATATAAACTTTAAGGAGGTTTATATTATGGCAAATAAATACGAAGGCACACAGACAGAGAAAAATTTGCAGGCGGCTTTTGCAGGTGAATCACAGGCAAGAAATAAATATACTTACTTTGCATCAACCGCTAAAAAAGAAGGATATGAGCAGATTGCGGCTCTTTTCTTAAAAACAGCGGACAATGAAAAAGAACACGCAAAAATGTGGTTTAAGGAGCTTTCGGGCATAGGCAATACAAGCGAAAACCTTGCCGCCGCCGCAGAAGGCGAAAACTACGAATGGACAGATATGTATGAGGGCTTTGCAAAAACTGCCGAGGAAGAGGGCTTTACAGCTCTTGCGGCAAAATTCAGAGCAGTAGCGGCTATTGAAAAGGCTCACGAGGAAAGATACCGTGCTCTTCTTAAAAATGTTGAAACAGCACAAGTGTTTGAAAAGAGCGAAGTTAAGGTTTGGGAATGCCGTAACTGCGG
>DERX01000011.1 GCA_002361875.1 Ruminococcaceae bacterium UBA3329 | reverse complement strand
TTGCGTGTCTGCCAATTCCACCATACCCGCATATTGAATTAGGCGAATTGATTTACTGTTGAAGAAAATCAGTAAATGAATTATAACAAAAAAAATATGCTTTTTCAATAGACAAATGACAGTTTTTGGTATAAAATATTTGTATAAATGTTTGGAGAAATTAGCGTGAAGAATCACGCTAATCAAATTATATTGCCATCAAAATTTGCCTGCGGCATAATTTTGATATGGCTAAATTTCCATTATACGCCTTGTCCGGCTACAGCAAAGCGTGTAAGCAATTTCTAATGAACTATCTGTAGCCGGAAAGGCTATGGAAATTATTATGGGATTTATGAAAACACGCTGGACTGAGTCTGTTGACAGAAACGCACCGTTACCGGAATACCCGAGACCGCAGTTAGAACGCAAAAACTGGCTTTCTCTCAACGGTATTTATGAGTATGCAATTAAGGATTCTTCCTGTGAATGGGCAGACAGCTTTGACGGGAAAATTGTTGTTCCTTTTGCAATTGAATCGATGCTTTCGGGAGTAGAAAAAGCGCTTTTGCCTGCCAAAAGGCTTTGGTACAGGAAAAAATTTACTGTGCCTGACTCATTTTGCGGTTTACATACAATTCTGAATTTCGCCGCAGTGGATTGGCAGTGCAAGGTCTATGTAAATAAATCGCTTGTCGGCACTCATACGGGCGGCTACTGTTCATTCTCTTTTGACATTACAGATGCACTTATTGACGGTGAAAACGAACTTACGGTCTGTGTTTATGACCCGACAGATGCAGGCTGGCAGCAGAGGGGCAAGCAGATTTTAAAACCGACAGGCTTTTGGTACACTGCAACATCTGGTATTTGGCAGCCCGTTTGGATTGAGGCTGTAGAAGCCTGCCATATAAAGAAACTGCGTATGACGCCCGATATTGATGAAAAATCGCTTGCGATTAAAACTACTGTTTCGGGTGAATATGACTGCTCATTAAAAGTGACGGTTACTGACGACGATTCAGGCGAGACGGTTGTATCTGAAACAATTTCTCTTGACGGTAAAATCTATTTTGACAAAATAAATCTTTGGTCGCCCGAGGCTCCTTTTCTTTACACATTAAAATTAGAGCTTATTTTCGACGGCAAAGTGACCGACACAGTTTACAGCTATGTGGGAATGAGAAAATTCTCGGTGGGTAAGGACAAGTACGGAATAAAACGCTTTATGCTAAATAACGAGCCGTATTTTCAGCGCGGACTTCTTGACCAAGGCTATTGGTCAGACGGCGGTCTTACTCCGCCAAGCGACGAAGCGATGATTTACGACATTGAAACAGTTAAGAGCCTTGGATTTAATATGCTTCGTAAGCACATAAAGCTTGAGCTTGACCGTTGGTATTACCATTGCGACCGTTTAGGAATGCTTGTCTGGCAGGATATGATGAGCGGCGGCGCTTACATAGGCGATTTATATGCAGGCGTGCTTCCGAACCTCGGAATACCAGTTAAAGATAATAATTATAAAATATTCAAGCGTGATAAAAAGGAAGCCAGAGATGATTTCAAGCGGGAGCTTAATGAACTGTTAAATCAGCTTTATAATCATACGTCCATTTGTATGTGGGTACCGTTTAACGAGGGCTGGGGTCAGTTTGACTCGGTTCAAATTGCAAATGCTGTTAAAGAATTTGACAAAACACGCCTTGTTGACCATGCAAGCGGCTGGTATGACCAGGGCGCAGGGGACTGCAACAGTATGCATAAGTATGTTGTGCCGATTCCACAGCGCATAAGTAAGAAAGACGAACGAATTTTTGTGATTTCCGAATACGGCGGTTATCAAAATACTATGTCGGGGCACACTTGGTCAAACGATAGACCGTTTGGACTGTATCTTAAATTTAAGAATAAAGATACGCTTACAGCCGCTTATAAACGCCTTCACGAAAAGCAGGTAATTCCGCTTATTGAAAAGGGACTTTGCGCTACTGTTTACACGCAAGTCAGCGATGTTGAAAATGAACTTAACGGAATTATGACTTATGACCGCGAGCATATTAAAATCGACGAGAAAGTCCTTAAAGAAATAAATAAAAGAATGGATTTCGTGAAATAATATGACTGCTAATTCCAAATTGAGACTTTTGTATATCCGTGATATTCTGTCCGAGTATTCCGACGAAGAGCATCCGCTTAATTCAACCGATATAATATCATTATTGGAAAGCGAATACGGTATTTCGTGCGAGCGCAAAACAGTATATGACTGCATTGAGGCGCTTTCGGACTACGGATATGATATTATTAAGGCGGGCACTAAAAAAGGCTTTTTTATGGCGTCGCGTGAATTTGAGCTTCCGGAAATTCGAGTGCTTATTGACGCTGTTCAGTCTGCCGATTTTATTTCGGCAAAAAAGTCAAAGGCTCTTATGAAAAAATTCGGAAATTACGCGAGTAAATATCAGTATTCTAAAATTGAAAAGCAGGTTTATATTGAAAACAGAAACAAAAGAAACAATGAAAGTCTGTTTTACACAATAAATGAGCTTCACGATGCGATAATATCCAAAAAACAGGTTGATATTATTTACAGAAAACGCAAAATATCAGATGATATTAAACCGCACTATGAAGAAAAGAAGCTTCGTATAAATCCTTACTGCCTTATTTGGTCTGACGACCATTACTATTTAGTGGGCAATCACGAAAAGTATGACAACCTTATTCATTTACGAATTGACCGAATTAAAAGCGTTGAACAGACAGATTTAAGAGCAAGGCATTTTTCGGAGGTTTCGCCATATACCGTAAGCTTTGACGCGGCAGATTACAGCAATAAGCATCTCTCAATGTTTTCGGGTGACATTAAACCTGTCGAGCTGATTTGTAAAAATGAGATTATTGAAGAAATACTCGACGAATTCGGCGAAAGAACAAAAATATTCCCTTATGACAGCAAATCCTTTACGGCTCGCCTGAATTTAGCTGTTACTCCAGGACTTGTTTCAAAAATTATGCAGTACGGCGACAGCATTACTGTCCGAACTCCGAATGAACTGAAAAATATGATAATCAATAAAAGTAAATCAATTTTAGAAATTTACGACAGTGAAAAGCGATAAACTTTTAACAAATTTTGCTAATACTCTTGAAAAAAGCGTATAAGTAGTATAAAATATCAAGGAAATAATTTTGAAAGGATGATATCCAATGAGCAGTGCATTGAATAAAATGACTGTTGAAGATTTTGACGTAAAGGGCAAGAAGGTTCTTGTTCGTTGTGACTTCAACGTTAAAATGGAAAACGGCGTAATTACAAGCGATAAAAGAATAGTCGCTTCATTACCTACAATCAAATACCTTATTGATAACGGAGCAAAGGTTATTCTTTGCTCACATCTCGGCAGACCGAAGGGACAGGTTAACCCTGAATTTTCAATGAAGCCCGTTGCCGCAAGGCTTTCAGAGCTTCTCGGTCAAGAAGTAAAAATGGCAGAGGATGTTGTAGGCGAGAGCGCACAGGCACTTGCCGCAGACCTTAAAGAAGGCGAAGTTCTTCTTCTCGAAAATGTTCGTTTTGAGCCGGGTGAAACTAAAAATGACCCTGAACTTTCAAAGAAATTTGCTGACCTGGCAGAGCTTTATGTTAACGACGCTTTCGGTTCAGCTCACAGAGCACATTCTTCAACAACAGGCGTAGCTGATTATCTTCCTGCAGCATGCGGATACCTTATTCAGAAAGAAATTCAGTTTATCGGCGGCGCTCTTGAAAACCCGAAGAGACCTTTGGTTGCTATTCTCGGCGGTGCAAAGGTATCTGACAAAATCGGTGTTATTACAAACCTTATCGACAAGTGCGATACTCTTATCGTAGGCGGCGGTATGGCTTACACCTTTATGAAATCATTAGGTCACCAGATAGGTAATTCTCTTTTAGAGGCTGACAAGGTTGACCTTGCCAAGGAAATGATGGAAAAAGCAAAGGCAAAGGGCGTTAAATTCCTTATTCCTGTTGACAATAAGGTTGGTAAGGAATATGCTCCCGACACTGAGGCTATGGTTGTTAATTCTGACGAAATTCCCGATGGCTGGATGGGTCTTGACATCGGTCCCGAAACACAGAAGATTTTTGCAGACGCAGTTAAAGATGCAGGCACAGTAATTTGGAACGGTCCTATGGGCGTTTCAGAGTGGGAAAACTTTGCATCGGGTACAATTGCGGTTGCAACAGCTATTGCAGACAGCGACGCAATTTCAATCATCGGCGGCGGCGACTCTGCCGCGGCTATTCAAAAGCTCGGCTTTGCTGACAAGATGTCGCACATTTCAACAGGCGGCGGCGCTTCTCTTGAATACCTTGAGGGAAAAGAGCTTCCCGGCATTGCGGCACTTAACGATAAATAATTAAAAAACACATACAGGTGGGTCTTTGTACTCACCTGTAAACTTGTAAAGAGGAGTAAATACTTATGAAAAAAGAACTTCGTAAAGCAGTTATTGCAGGTAACTGGAAAATGAACAAAACACCGTCCGAGGCAAAGGCTCTTATTGAGGAAATGAAGCCTCTTGTAGCAGATGCCAAGTGTGATGTTGTACTTTGTGTTCCGTTTATTGACATTCCCGCAGCAGTTGAGGCAGCAAAAGGCTCAAACATTAAAATCGGCGCTGAAAACATTCACTTTAAGGCATCGGGCGCATACACAGGCGAGGTTTCGGCTGATATGCTTAAAGAAGCAGGCGTAGAGTATGTTGTAATCGGTCACAGTGAAAGAAGAACATATTTCGGCGAAACAGACCAGACAGTAAACCTTCGTACACTTGCCGCTTTAAATGCAGGTTTTAAGGCTATTGTTTGCGTAGGTGAAACTCTTGAGCAGAGAGAGCTTGGCTACACAGAAACTCTTCTTAAATATCAGACAAAAATGGCTCTTACAAATGTAACAGCAGAACAGCTTAAAAATGTTATTATCGCTTATGAGCCTGTTTGGGCAATCGGCACAGGCGTAACAGCTACTGCTGACCAGGCTGATGAAGGCAACGGCTTTGTTCGTGCTGCTATTGCTGAAAGCTACGGTGCAGATGTTGCAGAAACAGTTACTGTTCAGTACGGCGGCTCAATGAACGCTAAAAATGCCGATGAACTCGTTTCAAAGGTTAATGTTGACGGCGGTCTTATCGGCGGCGCATCGCTTAAGGCTGAGGACTTCTCAATCATTGTAAAAGCGGCTTCTAAATAATTATTTCAAGGTGAAAACAAATTATGAAAAAACCTGTAGTATTATGTATTATGGACGGGTTCGGTAAGAATCCTTCCGATTACGGCAACGCCATTAGCGCGGCTAAAACTCCTAATCTTGATAAGCTTATGGCGGAATTTCCAATGACATATATCGGCGCTTCGGGTATGGATGTAGGTCTTCCCGACGGCCAAATGGGTAACTCTGAAGTAGGCCACACAAATATCGGTGCAGGTCGTGTTGTTTATCAGGAGCTTACAAGAATTACAAAGTCTATTGAGGACGGCGATTTCTTCGAGAATGAAGCTCTTAAAAATGCCGTTCAGTCAGCAATTGACAACGGCACATCGCTTCACCTTATGGGCCTTATGAGCGACGGCGGTGTTCACAGCCATAACAGCCATGTTTGGGCTATTGTTGAGCTTGCAAAGAAAATGGGACTTAAAAAAGTTTATCTTCACTGCATTATGGACGGCAGAGATGTTCCTCCCACAAGCGGCAAGGATTTTGTTGCAGAGGCTATTCAAAAGCTTGATGAAATCGGCGTAGGTAAGGTTGCAACTGTTGTCGGCAGATTTTACGCTATGGACCGTGACAACCGCTGGGAGCGTGTTTCAAGAGCATATAACGCTTTTGTTAATGGCGAGGGAATTAAAACAAATGACCCTGTTAAAGCTATTGAAGAGAGCTATCAAAAGGTTGACGCTGACGGTAAGAATATAACAGATGAGTTTATTGAACCCACTGTTTGCCTTGAAAATGAGGGCAGAATCGGTAAGAATGACAGCGTTGTATTCTTCAATTTCCGCCCCGACAGAGCAAGAGAAATCACAAGAACCTTTGTTGACCCTGATTTCAACGGATTTGAGAGAGAATATTTCCCCGTAACTTATGTTTGTATGACTCAGTACGATGCAACAATGCCTAATGTTTCTGTTGCGTTTAAACCGCAGTCGCTTAAAAATACAATGGGTGAATACCTTTCATCATTAGGTCTTAAACAGCTCAGAATTGCCGAAACAGAAAAATACGCTCATGTAACTTTCTTCTTTAACGGCGGCGTTGAGGCACAGTATGAGGGCGAGGACAGAATTCTTGTCAATTCTCCTAAAGTTTCAACTTATGACTTAAAGCCCGAAATGAGCGCTTATGAGGTATCTGAAAAGGTAAATGCGGCTGTAAGAAGCGGAAAATATGATGTTATTATTTTGAATTTTGCAAACTGCGATATGGTAGGTCACACAGGTGTGTTTGATGCGGCCGTAAAAGCAGTTGAGGCAGTTGACACATGTGTCGGCACACTTTACGATGCAGTTCATGAAATGGGCGGAGCTCTTTTGATTACCGCAGACCACGGTAATGCCGATAAAATGTATGAAGAGGACGGCTCACCGTTTACTGCTCATACAACTAATCCTGTTCCGTTTATTGTTGCCGATTATCCGTGCACACTTCGTGAAGGCGGCAAGCTTTGTGACATTGCGCCCACAATGCTCAAAATTATGGGAATTGCACAGCCTGAAGAAATGAACGGCACATCAATTATTCTTTAATTTGTAGATTTTCTACAACAGCGGTATGCAAATTTCTGCGTACCGCTGTTCTTTTTTTGTTGAAGAAATATAAATTTGTGTTAAAATATAATTGAATAGATTTTGAGGTGAAAATAATGGATATAAACGAAATATTATCAAAATGTGACCACACACTTTTAGCTCAGACTGCAACTTGGAGCGAAATTAAAGAAATATGCGATGACGGAATGAAGTATAATACCGCTTCTGTTTGTATACCTGCATCTTATGTTAAACAGGCTAAAGAATATGTCGGCGAAAAACTTGCAATTTGCACCGTAATCGGGTTTCCGAACGGTTATTCGACCACTGCGGTTAAATGCTTTGAAGCAGAGGATGCAGTAAAGAACGGCGCCGACGAAATTGATATGGTTATAAATATAGGCTGGGTCAAAGATAAAAAATATGATTTGATTTTAAATGAAATCAGAGAAATAAAAAAAGCCTGCAACGGTAAAATTTTAAAGGTTATAATCGAAACGTGCCTTCTATCAGACGAGGAAAAAGTTGAAATGTGTAAAATCGTGTCAAAATCAGGAGCGGATTACATTAAAACCTCGACAGGCTTTTCCATCGCCGGTGCAACCGAGCACGACATTAAGCTTTTTGCTGAAAATGTTGATGCCTCTGTGAAAATAAAGGCGGCTGGGGGCATTTCTTCCATTGAAGATGCTGAAAATTTCATAAATTTAGGCGCTTCAAGACTTGGAACGAGCAGAATTGTTAAAATAGTTAAGAATGAAAACAAATAATATTTTATAACACAAGGCAAGTGATTTTATGTCAAAGCGAGTTTTTTTAATTGTTCTTGACTCCTGTGGAATAGGCAAAATGCCCGATGCGAGTGATTTCGGGGATAAAGACTGCAACACATTAAAAAGAATATCTGAATCTGAATTTTTCAGATGTGAAAACACAGTCAAAATGGGTATAGGTAATATTGACGGGTGTGATTTTTTGCCGAAAGAGCAAAACCCGTCTGCGGCAGTCGGCAGAATGGCTGAAAAGTCAAGAGGTAAGGACACTACAACAGGTCATTGGGAAATAGCAGGTATTGTTTCCGAAAGGGCAATGCCCACATTTACTGAAGGATTTCCGAAAGAGGTTATCGATGAATTTTCAAGGCAGACAGGCAGAGGAGTTCTTTGCAACAAGCCTTATTCAGGTACGGAGGTTATCAAGGATTTCGGCGAAGAGCATATAAAAACAGGCGATTTAATCGTATATACCTCTGCTGACAGTGTGTTTCAGATTGCCGCACATGAAAGCGTAGTTCCGCTTGAAACGCTTTATGAATACTGTCGAATTGCAAGGAAAATTCTTTGCGGCGAAAATGCAGTCGGGAGGGTCATTGCAAGACCTTTTGAAACGGTAAACGGTGAATTTAAAAGAACGGCAAACAGGCATGACTTTTCACTTGAACCGCCGAAAGAAACTATGCTTGATGCTATTTCAAAAAGCAGAAAAACTGTTTATGCAATAGGCAAAATTTATGACATTTTTGCAGGCACAGGCATAACAGAACATACCTTTACACATTCAAATGCGGAGGGAATGAAAATTGCTCTTGACGCTTTAAATCAAGACTTCGAGGGTCTTTGCTTTGTAAATTTGGTCGATTTTGATATGCTTTACGGTCACAGACAGGACATTGACGGCTATGCAAAGGCATTTTCCGAATTTGACAAATGGCTTCCGCTGTTTACAGAAAAGATGAAACAGGATGACATTTTAATAATAACTGCCGACCACGGTTGCGACCCGGGTGATGAAAGCACCGATCATTCAAGGGAATATGTGCCTCTTATAATTTACGGTGCAAATATAAAGCCGCTAAACCTTGGAACAAAACAGACCTTTGCCGATATTGCCGCCACGGTAACGGAATATCTTGGAGTACCGTTTGAATGTGTCGGCAAAAGCTTTTTAGGTTATATTTTAAAGTAGGTGATTCTATGACAAACGAAGAGCTTTGCACGCTTGCCGTAAAGGCTATGGAAAATGCATATGTGCCGTATTCGGGATACAAAGTAGGTGCGGCTTTGCTTACAAAATCGGGTAAAATATATACAGGCTGTAATATTGAAAATGCATCGTATTCGCCTACTGTCTGCGCTGAACGTACAGCGATATTTAAGGCAGTAAGCGAGGGCGAAAGAGAATTTCTTAAAATTGCCGTTTCAGGCGGTAAAAACGGTGAGATAGCGGGCGAATTTCCGCCTTGTGGGGTTTGCCGTCAGGTTATGGCTGAGTTTTGCGGTGCAGATTTTGAAATTTTAGTAGTTAAAGGCGAAAACAGCTTTATGAAGTATAAATTTTCGGAAATTTTGCCGTTTTCGTTTAACCCAAAACACATTAAAAAGGTGTAATATTATGAGAATGTATGACATTATTGAAAATAAAAGAAACGGAAAAGAGTTAACAGGGGAGGAAATAGAGTTTTTCATTAAAGGTTATACCGACGGTATTATTCCAGATTATCAGGCGTCTGCATTTTGTATGGCGGTTTATTTTAAGGGGATGACCGAAAAAGAAACTGTTATCTTGACTAAGGCTATGGCAAATTCGGGCGATATTGTCGATTTGTCAATGTTCGGCAACCTTTCCGCTGACAAGCATTCAACGGGTGGAGTCGGCGACAAAACAAGCCTTATTGTCGCTCCTATTGTGGCATCGCTCGGTGCAAAGGTCACCAAAATGTCTGGCAGAGGTCTTGGACATACAGGCGGAACAGTTGATAAACTTGAGTCAATCCCGGGGTACAAAACCACGCTTTCTGGCAAAGAATTTATATCGCAGGTGAAAAATGTCGGTATGGCAATAATCGGTCAAAGCGGCAATTTAACTCCTGCCGACAAAAAGCTTTATGCACTGCGTGACGTTACCGCAACAGTTGACAGTATTCCCCTTATTGTATCGAGCATTATGAGCAAAAAAATTGCCGCAGGCTCACACAATATTGTTCTTGATGTTAAATGCGGCAGCGGTGCATTTATGAAAACGCTTGAGAATGCCGAAATTCTTGCAAACGAAATGGTTAAAATCGGTAAAGGCTGCGGCAGAAACACGGCGGCGTTGATTACTGATATGGATATGCCGTTAGGCTCTGCAATCGGCAATTCGCTTGAGGTTATTGAGGCGGTAAAAGTGCTTAAAGGCGAGCTTGACAATGATTTAAAAGAAGTTTGTGTTGCTTTAGCGTCCGAGCTTATTTCGCTTGTTCTTTCAGTTCCGCATAATGAAGCACAAAAAATGGTAAACGATTCAATAGACAGCGGAAAAGCATATGAAAAAATGAAAGAGTGGATTTCTGCACAGGGCGGTGATGTTTCTTTCATAGAAAATACCGAAAAATTTCCGAAAGCAGAATACTCTTGTGACATTTTATCTGAAATAGACGGATATATTACATCAATGGACACGGAAAAAATCGGACTTGCAAGCGTAATCCTCGGAGCAGGAAGAGAATGCAAGGAAGACAGTATCGATTTTTCTGCGGGAATTATGATTTATAAAAAGACAGGCGAAAAAATCTATAAAGGTGATAAAATTGCAACTCTTTTTACAAATAATAAATCGTCTTTAGAGGATGCCGAAAAAATGTACCGCTCTGCCGCATGCATTTCAGCCGTTAAACCCGAACCAAAACCGCTGATATATAAAGTTATCAGATAACAGCAATTTATTTCTTATAAAAATATATTGAAAAAATTTAATTTTATAGTTGACAGCGTTT
>DERX01000015.1 GCA_002361875.1 Ruminococcaceae bacterium UBA3329 | reverse complement strand
GCCAATTCCGCCATATCCGCATATTTATTTAATTTTTGCTTTACATAAAGCGTGCGCGTGACACTTGCGGTGCCCGAAGACTCGTGCTGCCGCACTCGCTTTTCGACCGCTGCGCCTTTTTGACTCTCGCTTAATCCTCCACAGGAGGCGCTCGGTCAAAAACTGCCAATTCCGCCATATCCGCATATAAAAATTAATTTTATCCTCTACATTTTACACGGCGAGGACAACCGAGTTGGAGCTTACTTTCGGTTGAAAACTTACTTTTCGGCTTAATCCGCATTTATAATGCTGAAATTTTCCCAGCCGTTAAATAATATCATTTACAAAGTGAATTGTCAAGTTTTATATGGGCAATTCTTTTTTTATTTTAAGCAGTTTGACGATTTTAAAGCGCATCCTTGAGTAATGTTTCGCTCTTTTAATTCACGGTTAATTGTATTGAGCACATTTTTCTTATCTCCGCTCCATTTAGGTTCGGCAAGCAAAGTCTTCGGCGCGTCGCCCGTAATTCTGTGAATTACAACATTTTCGGGGATTATTGCAATACATTTGCAGATTAAATCCGTATATTCCGCAAGTGTTAACGGTTGAACATTCCCTTTAAGGTAATCTTCATAAAGGTCGGTGCCTTTGAGAATATGCAGCAGTTGCAGCTTTATGCCGTCTGTGCCGCAATTTACGGCGAAACGCACCGTATTTAAAATGTCCTGTTCGGTTTCGTTCGGCAGCCCGATAATTATATGAGTAATAATATTTATTCCCCGTTTTTTAAGCTCACGAACAGATCTTTCATAAACATCGTTTTTATAACAACGCCGTATATATTCGGCGTTTTTTTCATTTGATGTTTGGAGTCCCAGTTCGACAAAAACAGGCTTGATTTCATTTATTTCTGACAAAAGATCTAATACCTCTTCGGGTAAGCAATCCGGTCTTGTGGCAACCGATAATGCAACAATTTCGGGCAAATTTACCGCATCAAAAAACGCTTTTTCCAATATTTTAATCGGCATATATGTAGTCGTGTAGCTTTGAAAATACGCAATAAATTTGTTGGCGTCCGTTTTACCTTTTACCCTTTGCTTTGCGTGTTCAATCTGTGCTTTAATGCCGTTTCCGCTCTCTGCAAAATGCGACGAACCCTCACTGCAAAAGATGCACCCGCGGGTGTCTAATGTCCCGTCACGGTTAGGGCAGGTAATACCTAAACACAAAGCAAGGCGGTAAACCTTTTCGCCGAATACCGCCTTGTAATATTCACTTGCCGAATAAAATCTGCCGTTCATATTAAAGCCTTTTTGCCGCCTCAAGGTCAATGAAAACATGAACATTGGGGTGAAGCTGGAGCACACTTGCGGGGCAAAGGGGAGAAATATCGCCGTTAATCATTTCGTAAATGGCGTCTTTTTTGCTTTCGCCCGTTGCAATCATAAATATTTCCTTTGAACGCATAATTGAAGCCGTACCCATTGTAAGAGCGTAGTGCGGCATCGGGTTTTCGTCAAAATAGATTGAGTTTGCGGCAATTGTGCTGTCCGAAAGCTTAACTCTGAAGCAATCCTTTGTAAATTTTGTTGACGGCTCATTAAAGCCGATATGACCGTTCCTGCCGAGACCCAAAAGCTGAACATCAATGCCCTTATCTCTGATAAGGCAGTCGTAGCGGTTGCACTCTTTGTCAAAATTCTCGGCATTGCCGTTTAAAAAGTTGATATTTTCCTCTTTAACATCAATATGATTGAAAAGATTTTCGTGCATAAAGGTATAGTAGCTGTTTTTATCGTCACGGGGAAGATCGCAGTATTCGTCAAGGTTAAATGTCGTAATGTCCTTAAACGAAACCCTTCCGCTTTTGTACCACTCGATTAAATTTCCGTAAACGGGCAGGGGAGAAGCACCGGTTGCGAAACCGAATGTAAGATTGGGTTTTGCTATAACTCGGCTGCAGAGTATCTCAGCCATAACCTCTCCCAAATTTTCTTTGTTGTCAAAAATTCTGACTTCCATTTAATTTTCCTCGATTCTTGATTTTATTTTTGAATTGCATATGCAGTGCATAGCAAATGTGATAATATATTCTGCGAATATTATGTAAAGTCCTGTACCGATTTTAAGACCTGCCGACATGCAAAGATAAGTCATAACGGATAAAACCGCAAGGTTTATGACGCTGAAAATAATATTTCTGATAAGCGATTTCTTCCCGCAGGAGAAAAGCGAAGAAATGATAACCGCAAGGGAAAAAATTATGACAAAAACCATAGTAAGCAACGGCAAAAGGTAGAGCTTGTCATTTAAAACTGCGTTAAATTGAAGTTCACCCTTAACAAATCCGATAATCAAACCCTGTAAAGTAAATGTGAATGGTGAATTGTTCTGATTTAAAGTGAACACAGGCAAAAGCATCCACAAAAGGGGAGTGAACAAAAGCACAAGTCTTATTATTTGCCATATTCCGCCGATGCTTGACAGCTTTAGGTTATTTAAAAACCTATTAACCGCATTTGCCTCTTTTTCTGCCTTTATTCTGTCCTCTTCAAGACGGTTTTCAAGGTCATAGTAAAGCAGATTCGCTTTGCATTTCGGACATTCCTGCTTTAAATAGAAAAGACTGAGCTTCTCGCCGCATTTAGGGCATTTGTTTTCAAGCATCGTTTTCACCTCCCGAAAGCTGTTTTGACATTTCTTCGTGGCGTTCCCGAAGTTCAGAGCGTATGGTCAAAAGCTTGTTGCCCGTAAGGTCGTACCAGATATACGGAATAAGCGTAATAAGACCTAAAATCTGCGGAACAAATGTAAACAGCGCCCAGATGTAAAGGTCAGTGTGCTCGCCTTTAATTGTAACGGTATCGGTTGTTCCCGCAATTTTTTTGAAGGAAAGCCCGATTATCGGCAGGAGTGCTGCGCCGATAGATGTTGAAACCGAGCCTGTCAGCTTTCCTACAAAGGTGAGAACCGCAAAGGATATACCCTCGTTTCGTTCGCCTGTTTTCCATTCCATATAGTCAACCGTGTCGCCTATCATCTCTGTTGGGATAACCATATTGACTGTGTCAAAGAAGCTGAATACAAGATTCTGGAACATTAACAGGGGAATAACTACCTTGAAATTTGTGAAGTTGTTATAGCCTACCAAAAATACTATAGTTCCCACAATAACTCTTGAAAATCCGTTCAGGAAAATTATCTGTCTGTTGTCGAATTTTGCTTTAAGCTTAGGAATTAAAAGATATGTAAGGAAGCCTAAAATTGAGCCGGGAAGAGCTATTAAAATTGTAAGGGAGTTAAGGTGAACAACCTCTGCATAGTAATAGGTGGCAAATACGCTCGAAATACCGCTCACAGATCCTAAAACACTTGAAATAATAATCAAAAACAGCGGTTTATTTTTTAGCATTACCTTAAAGCCCTCAAGTACGCTTGGCTCTTTAACAGACTGAACTACTCTCTCCTTACAGCATCTGCCTGCAAGTGAGAACAGACCCATTCCGAATGTGCCTGCAATAACCGCCATAAGCAGGAAAACCTGAGCCAGTGACATCTTGATTACGCCCTTTTCACTTAAATCCATAAGCAAAACGAGTATAGTAGGCGAAAGATTGCCGAGTATTCCCGAAATAAATCTTGCACTGGAAATCGCCCTTGTTCTGTCGGCAGGTGAGGGCGAAATTGCCGAACTCATACTCCAGAACGGAATATCGCCTATTGTGTAGAAAAATTCCCAAAGAAAATAGGAAATATACATATACACAATTTTTATGACCGTGGATTTGGTGTCCTGCAAAATAACGGGACCCGCAAAAAGTAAAATCGTAAAAATTGAAAGCGGCAGCGGCACAAAAATCAGATACGGACGCAGCTTTCCGAATCTTGTTCTTGTTTTGTCAACAACGGCACCCATAAGCGGGTCGTTGACGGTGTCCCATATGCCGAGAATAAGTATCATTGCCGAGACGGCTCCCTCAGGAAGACCGAAAACCTTTGTAAAAAAGAGCAGCATATATCCCCTCGCAACAAGGTTATAGCCGAAAACCTGACCTGCGTTAGCAAAGCCGTAAGCAAGGTTTTCTTTTACGCCTACGTAGCGAATGTCATTACTGTTGTTTGCCATATTAACCCCCCGTTTTTATTTATTTTGTGCTGTGAAAAAGTCTCTTTTATCGTTAATACGAACAAAAGAACGCTCAAAATCATAAATAAGCCTGTCTTTTGAACTCATTTTATAGTCAAAAACTCTGTTTTGTATTTTGTCATAAAGCGGAGTTGCAAGTGTGCAGTTTTCCTTTTTACCTTCGGCGGTTGCGGCGAGAATGATTATATCGCGGTCAGACGGAAGTGTTACATAGCCGTTTTTGTCGACATCAACCGAAACAATCCAGAAGAACAGCTGTGAGGCTATCTCATCACCTTTGTCGGAGTGAGAGTGTGTAAACTCAATACCTAATTTGCCGTTTTTTGTAAATGCGGTTTCTCCGTAATCGTAAAGGTCCCAGCCTGCATAGTATTCTTTAATATCGTTTATTTCGTAAGCCTTGTCGCCGAACATTGCAAGCTTGTCGCCGTCAAGAGAAGAAGCAAGGAAATGCACTTTTTCGGTTCCTTTAGGCGGAATAATTGTTTGCCCGCCGCAAAGAACTGCCTCTCTTTTTGAAAGGTCAAAGCTTATGCCGTCAACATATATTTCTTTCGGAGCAAGCTCCAAGGGAATAGTTCTGTTTATTTTAGGCAGTGTTCCCTTGGCGTTAAAATTAGCTGAAAATGCATTTATATTTGACGGAATCGGAAGTACCGCAGTGTTTCCGTCAGCCGATTTTTCACGGTTTATTTTAAGAGCAAAGGATTTTATTTCGTATGGCTCTAAATTAAAAACAAGCTTGCCGTCAGTCACAGGGACATCGGCGATATGCTCCTCAGATGCATAAATCTCTCTTGCCGATTCAATCGGAACGCAAAGTGAAAATTCAATGCTTTTCTGCGCTTGTCTTTCACCCTCACCGACACGGATGACAATTTCATCGCTGTCCTCGGCTTTTTTCATCGCTCTGAGTATTGCACCTTTGCTTGAAAGCGAGCCGAATGAAAATTCAGTGCCGAGAGCGCCGTTGTGCTTTGAACAGGCAAACGCCGTCAGCGGCATAATGAAATCACGCGCCGCCGCTTGAGTACCGCTTCCGACTGCGCCTTTGTGGGAGTAAATTGCGTAGTTGTATTTGTTACAGCCCAAATCCATCATTGACTGCATACTGTCGATTTTGTAATTCTTTCTCGGCGTGTGAACAACCGTAAGGCGAAGTGTGTTATCGTCAAATTTGTCCCAGCCGTATTTACATTCGCTGATAACCGAAACGCCGAATTCACCGCTTTTGTCGGTTATGTCAGCCCATTTTTGAGCAGGCACTTCAAAAAGCTTTTCGTTCATATTGCCGCGCTTAATTGTGCCCAGACCCAAGTCGTAAACAGCAGTTTTATTCTCGGCAGCAAACGGGAAAATCTCTTTACAGCAGGAGCGAAGACTTCTCCATTCAATATCGTTGTATACTTCTATGTATTTTCCGCCCGAAGCAAGCGCTATAAGACTTGAAAATGTTGATTCGCCGTATTCCCTTACAATTTTTATTGCCGCTCTGCACGGGCCTTTTTCAACAATTGACATAGATTTAATCTTGGGAGTGTGCTGAGGAGTACGGTTTAATTCTTCAAAATTCATTTCCCAAGCAGGCCAGCTATTACTGCCGTTGTAATCAAAAATACCCGTTGTAATGGGAGCAGAAAGGATTTCTTTTTTTAGCTCCTTGTCAAAAATTGAGGCGATGCTTCCCTGAGAATTAAGGGTAACTATGTATTTTTCATTTTGAAGTACATCCTGCGAAACCTCAACATCTGTTTTAAGAGTGCATTTTTGCGGTCTTAAGTCGAACACCTTGTACCCCATTGGGGGAACGGTAACTTTGGCGAGAATTGCCGTTGAATTTAAGCTGTGCGCCATAATTTGAGTAGGATACTCTTTCTCGTCTGCGTCAAACAGTGAAACGGCAGTGCCGTAAATGTTTTCGTTCAGCTTGATTTTTACGGTATTCGTGCGCTCATATTCCATAGGGTTTACAATAACAATCGGTATGCCTTCGACAAAGGACGTGTCAAGCTTTTCCGAGAGTTTACCGACTGCCGCCTCGTATTCGCCCGAAAATGCGTTCAAAGACAGCGCATAGTCGTTCCAGCTTCGCTTGTATGCACGCTGAACCGATGTGCCCGGAATATCATCGTGGAACTGGTGGGCAATAACTCTCTTCCAAGCGGTTCGCAGTGAATCGGCAGGGTATTTGCGACCTGCTACTGTTTCCGCCGCAACGCACGCTCTTTCAGCTATATCGGCTATTTCTTCGTTATATCTGTTCCAGCGCTTGCCGATAGCGCGGGAAGTGTACCCGCCGACTGCGTGGTTAGTCATAACAAGCTCGTTGTTCCAAACAGGGAGCTTTTGCTTTTCTTCCACAGGCATATTTTCAATATCACGGTATATGTCATCAGCCGCCGCAGATATAACTTCAATGTCGCTGTTTGCGTTTTGTTTCATTTCCTTTTGCAGAACCTTAACGGATGCTTCAGGCGGTGCTCCACCCGTGTCTCCGTGGCTGCCGTGGAAAACAGCTGTATAATTTATTCTGTTTTTCTCATTTTCCTGCAATTTTTTCGCTGTAAAGCCATATTCTCTGATTTTCTTAAAGCAAAGGTCATATTTGCCGGGATTTGTTACGGCATAGACAAAATTACCGTCAACTCCATACCATTTGCCGATGTCGAACGGGATTCCGTAAGCCGAACCCCATGAAAGCTTTTGCGTTGTAAAGCCTTTAAGGTTTGCGTGACGCATAACCGACGGCAGTGCATAGCCGAAGCCGAAGCAGTCAGGCAAAAATATGTCGACTGAACGCTTGCCGAAATTTTTTTCAAAAAAGCTGTTCCCAAGCAAAATATTTCTGAACAGCGCCTCGGGCGAGGGAATATTGACATCGCCGTTCTCGTAAGCACTTCCGCAGACATTCCAGCGACCCTCTGCTATATATTTTTTCAGTTTTTCCCATTTTTCGGGATAGTATTCTCTAATAAGCTCGTATCTGTAAGCCCCCTCAAAGCTGAAACGGTAATCGGGGTACTTCTCAAACAGTGCAAAATTTTCGTCCAGAGTTGCAGGGATATATTTTTTAACTGTTGTTTCAAAATCCCAGCACCAAACCGTGTCAAGGTGTGAGTTTGCAATAGTGTAAATCTTCTTTTTGCTCATAATTTTTCCTCCGTTATAAGGATTTTTTTGAGTAAATGTTTATTCGATAGAATTATATAAAAAATTTTTATAAAATGCAATTAAAATCGCAAAATATATTAAAATACTCTCGACATTATATAAAAAAACTGATAAAATAATAAACAGGCAGTATTTTTTCGGGAGTGATTGTATGAAAAAAGCAATATCGTTGTTTGTTGTGCTTGCAATTCTTGTTTCGGTAACGGTAGTTGCGTTCACATTTAATAAAAAAAGTGAAGAACTGTTAATTTCAAAAGATAATATTTCATATGACATAAGCTCCTCTCTTTACGGTATTTCCATTGAGGATATAGGCTTTGCCTGCGACGGCGGTTTGGTTTCAAATCTTGTGAACAATAATTCTTTTGAATATGAAACCGATGCGTTTTTAGGCTGGAATATTGATGCACAGAGTTTTTCGGTTCAAAACAAAAACGGACTCAATGAAAATAACAAAAACTATCTTTCTGTGACTGTTGACGGCGAAGGCTCAATTCTAAATAACGGTTATACTGAATTTTATGACTATAAAACCTACAAATTTAATGAGAAGAAGAAAAATACACCTGACATGGGCTTTGAAAAGGGCGAAAAATATGAGTTTTCTGCATATTTTAAAAATGTAAATTTTGACGGAAAGCTTTCTGTTTCTCTTAATGCAAAGGGTAATTCCGAATCTTACGGCTTTGATTTGACTGACTGCAAAGAATGGACTAAAATGATTTTTCAAATTGAGTCCGAGGTGTCAGCCGACGGCGGTCTTTTAATAAGCGCAGAGGGTACAGGCACTTTTCTTATGGATTTTGTAAGTCTTGTTCCTATGAGCAGTCACGGCTTCCACGAAGAAAATTGGAAATATACGAGTATCCGTTCGGACTTGTTTGATGCTTTAAGTGAGCTTTCTCCGAAATTCTTGCGCTTTTCGGTCGATCATCTTTCCGAAAGTACAAGTTTATCTGATACAGTAAGCTGGAAAAATACTGTGGGACCGCTTGAAAAAAGACAGCAAATCCGTAACCCTTGGAGTGATGACGAAAAGGGTATAAGTTATAACATTTCCAATGCAATTGGGTATTATGAGTACTTTTTGCTTTGTGAAGAGCTTAAGGCATTTCCTGTTCCTGTTATCAGTGCAGGCGTTAGCTGTCAAAGCAAGAACGGTTACAGCGAAATGTATGAAAAATATAAAAACGGTGCTTTGGTTGAGGACGAATGGCAGTCATATCTTGACACAATAGCCTTAAAGCCGAATACTCCCGAATGGAACTCTTATGTTCAGGACATCTTGGACTTTATCGAGTTTGCAAACGGCAGTGCAGATACAAAATGGGGTGCGGTTAGAGCGGAATACGGTCACGAAAAGCCGTTTAATATGAAATACATTACCGTTGGCGATGAGGCTTACGGTGATGTGTATTGGCGCAATTTTGATGAGATATATAAAGCGGTAAAAGAAAAATATCCCGAAATAACTGTTATTGCTTCCGCAGGAGACGGCAATTACAGCGAAGTGTTAGACGGCGCAAGAGATATTGTAAATTCACGTTATAAGGATGTTTTACTTGATGAGCATTACTACACTGCCGGCGGTTCTCTTTTTGATATGCGTTCAAAGTATGACGCTTACGAGCGCAACGGAGCCGAAATTGCAGTGGGTGAGTGGGCGGTAAAGAATTCGGGCTACGGCTCTGTTCAAACTAAAAACAATATTCGTTCTGCAATTGAAGGGGCGGCGTACCTTACGGGAATAGAAAAAAATGCAGATGTTGTCCGAATGATTTCTTATGCACCGGTACTTTCTAAAGTGAATGCACAATGTAAGGATGTCAGTCTTATTTGGTTTAATTCTAATGAGATTTGCTTAACTCCGGATTATTACACGCAAATGCTTTTTGCAAATAACTTTGGTACAAAGTACATTTCAACTGATTTGAATATGGCCGACAGCGGAATTTACGAATCAGTGACAGTCGATACAGAAAAAAAGATAATTTATGTAAAGCTTGTAAATTCACAGTATAAAAGTACTGACTTAACAATTGATGTTAAAGGGTTCGGTAATGTAAATACCGCCTCTGTTCAGTATTTATCGGAAACATTTAAATCTGCTTGCAATGAGCTTGGCGAAGAGCTTCATGTGGCCCCGAAAGAAAGCACATATTCATTTAAAGAGAATAAACTGGATTTTACTCTTGAGGGACTTTCCGTGAATGTAATAAGAATACCTTACGGTGAAAATAATGCGGCTGAGCTTTACACTCTTCCGGAAATCGGAATTGTAACTCCGTTTATTCACTCTGCATTTGTATTGGTAATACCCTGTATTATAACATTTTTACTTGTGCTTACGGGTGCGGCGGTGCTGATAAACAGATACTCCATAAAAAAGCGTGCAAAAAACAAGTCGTCGAAAGAAAAAAGTGAATAATAAGAAATAAAACCGCAGAAAAACTCTGCGGTTCATTTTTTGTCTCATATTGATTTTGGCTATTTAATTTCCGATATATCGTACGGTGTGCGCTGGTATACAAAATAGTTAAGCCAATTTTGCATAAGCAAACTGCCCTCGGTGCGCCAGGTTATTGGCGGAGTCAGTTTTATGTCGTCATTCGGGAAATAGTTATACGGCATTTTTATCGGCAGTCCCTTACTTAAATCCCTAAAATATTCCTTTGCAAGGGTATTGCTGTCGTATTCGGAATGACCCGTGCAGAAGAAATTCCGACATTCCATATCGGCAACAATGTGAACGCCCGCCAAATCCGAATAAGAGAGAATCTGCAAATCCTTTACAAGAGCAATATCTTCTTTTTTTATTTCAGTATGGCGTGAGTGCGGAACATTAAATACATCTGAAAATCCCCTGAGAAGAGGGTGGTACATATCAAGCGGACGGCACTTGTAAATGCCGAATATTTTTTCGGGAAGAACATATTTCGGTATTCCGTAATGGTAATAAAGAGCCGCTTGAGCGCCCCAGCAAATGTTATAGGTTGAATAAACATGGGTTTTCGCCCACTCGAAAATCATACAAAGCTCATCCCAATAGTCAACCTCTTCAAAGGGCATCAGCTCAACGGGAGCACCCGTGACAATCATTCCGTCAAAGCGCTCGTCCTTAACATCGTCAAAGGTCTTGTAAAATTTGAGCATATGCTCTTTTGAAGTGTTTTTGCTCTCATGGGTTGCAACCTGCAAAAGTTCAACATCAATCTGCAAGGGAGAGTTACTGAGCAAGCGTAAAATCTGCGTTTCAGTCTCCATTTTTGTGGGCATAAGATTTAAAAAAAGGATTTTAAGCGGACGAATATCCTGTGTCATAGCCCGCGATTCACTCATAACGAAAATATTTTCAAGTTCAAGATTGTGTCTTGCGGGCAGTTGGTTGTCAATTTTAATAGGCACAGTTCATCACTTCCTTATTATATATATTTATATATTGAATTTTTAT
>DERX01000021.1 GCA_002361875.1 Ruminococcaceae bacterium UBA3329 | reverse complement strand
AACAATGGAAAAAATTGTTGCGCTTTGCAAGGGCAGAGGCTTTATTTTCGCAGGCAGTGACATTTACGGCGGACTTGCCAATACTTGGGACTACGGCCCCTTGGGCGCAAGGCTTAAAAATAATGTAAAGGATACTTGGAGAAAGCGCTTTATTCAGGAGCGCAAAAACAGCTATGAGGTTGACGCTGACATTTTAATGCACCCCAGAGTTTGGGAGGCAAGCGGTCATGTTTCATCTTTCTCCGACCCGCTTCTTGACTGCAAGGAGTGCAAAATGCGCCACCGTGCAGACAACCTTATCGACGATTTTGACCCCGACGCTCATGCAGACGGTATGACAAAAGAGGAAATGTTCCAATATATTAAGGATCACAGTATTCCGTGCCCCAACTGCGGTAAGCATAATTTTACCGATATCCGTGAATTTAACCTTATGTTCCAGACCTTCAGGGGAGTTACAAATAACAGCAAAAGCGTTATATATCTCCGTCCCGAAAATGCGCAGGGAGAATATGTAAACTACCTTAATGTTCAGCGTTCAATGCGTGCAAAGCTTCCGTTCTCAATAGGTCAAATCGGTAAGGCTTTCAGAAACGAGATTACCCCGGGCAATTTTACTTTCCGTACAATTGAATTTGAACAGATGGAGTTCCAGACCTTCTGTAAGGAGGGAACTGACACAGAGCTGTACGAATATTTCAAGGAATACGGCAAAAAGTATTTTGAGGATTTGGGACTTCCTGCGGAAAATCTCAGATTCCACGACCATGAAAAATTGGCTCACTACGCAAAAGCGGCCTGCGATATTGAATTCCTCTTCCCGTTCGGCTGGGGTGAGATTAACGGTACTCACAACCGCACAAACTTTGACCTTACACGCCATCAGGAATACAGCGGTCAAAAAATGGAATATCTTGACCCAGAAACCAATGAAAGATACATTCCGTTTATTATTGAATCCACATATGGACTTGACAGAACAGTATTGGCTCTTCTTTGCGAGGCTTATGACGAAGAGGTGCTCGACGAAGAGAAGAATGATACACGTGTAGTTCTCCATTTAAATCCTGCAATTGCGCCTTATAAGGCGGCTGTTCTTCCGCTTTCAAAGAAGCTTTCCGGCAAGGCAGAAGAGATTTGTGCTGAACTTTCAAAATACTTTATGACTGATTTTGACGAAACAGGTTCAATCGGCAAGCGTTACCGCCGTCAGGATGAAATCGGCACACCGTTCTGCATTACTTATGATTTTGACAGTGAAAATGACGGCTGTGTTACTGTTCGTGACAGAGATTCTATGGAGCAGGTAAGGATGCCGATTTCCGAGTTGGCGGATTACATTTCCGAAAAGATTAAATTTTAATTTCCGTTTCACAAATTTGCGGGGTGTCGATGACACCCCGTTTTGTAAATTTCAGGTGATATAATGAAAGTTACGGTTACAGATAAAAAATTTGCTGAGTTTTTTGTTACAGGTCAAAAAATGCTTATGGATTTGTCACCCGACAGGCTGTTAGCGCCGTGCTTTGAAGCTATGGGAAAAGAGCCGAAGGCCGAGCGTTACGGCGGCTGGGAGGCAAAGGGAATATCGGGTCATACGCTGGGGCATTATATGTCGGCGCTGTCATTCCTTTACTCTGCAAACGGCGACACAGAGGCAAAAAAAAGAGCGGAATATTGCGTGAACACCTTGAAAGATTTGCAGGGTGAAAACGGATACATTGCAGGATTTCCCGAAGGTGAGAGCTTTGAAAAGGTTTTTAAAAATCCCGATGGATTTACGGCGGGCGGATTTGAGCTTGCAGGCTGGTGGGTGCCTTATTATTCTCTCCACAAAATTTTCAGAGGACTTATTGATATTTATGAAAATATAGGCACAAAAGACGCACTTACCGTTGCCGAGAAACTTGGCGAATGGGTTTACAGAACAACGTCTTTATTGAACAGGGGGCAAAGGTTAAGGCTTCTTAAATGTGAATACGGCGGAATGAATGATGTACTCTCACGGCTTTACAGGCACACGGGCAATGAAAAATTCAAAATTGCATCAGAATTTTTCTGCGAAGAAAATTTGCTTATACCTTTGTCAAAGAGCAAAGATGTGCTGTCGGGACTTCACGCAAACACACAAATTCCGAAAATAATCGGCGCATTGCAGGTTTATTTAAACGGCGGTGACGATTATCTTTATTCTGCGGCAAAATTTTTCTTTGATACGGTTGTAAATAAGCGCTCATATGCCATAGGCGGTCACGGCGTTGCGGAGCATTTCAGCGAAAAATGGGAGCTGCCTCTTAAAACCAACACCTGTGAAACCTGCAATACAAATAATATGATTACGCTGTCGGAAATGCTTTGGCAGAAAAACAAAGACGGAAAATACTTTGATTATATTGAAAATGCTCTCTACAATCACATTTTGCCGTCGCAGGACGAAACAGGAATGAAAACATATTTTGTGGGGCTGAAACCAGGCAATTTTAAGGTGTATTCAACGCCTGAAAATTCGTTTTGGTGCTGTTTCGGTTCGGGACTTGAAAACCCGTTCACATATAATAAGTTGATTTTTAACTATGGCGAAAATTTGTATGTCAATTTATATATTGATTCGAAACTTGAATGTGAAAATGCGTCTGCCTGTTTGCAAAGCGTAAATGAAAATGAAAAATCCCTTGAATTTACAAGAGATTTCGGCGGTACTGTGTATTTCAGAAAGCCTTGTTGGTGTGAGGATTTTGATTCAGTACGGTGAAAACAAGTTCAGTGAGAGTGAAAACGGGTATGTTAAAATATCGGATTCATTCAAAACAGGGGATATAGTTAAAATTTATCTGCCGAGAAAAATTGAAAAATATGTGAAAAGTGATGACGGTAAATTTGTGTATTTCACATACGGTGAAATACTGCTCGCCGAGGATATGGGGAACGAAAATTGCCCCGAAAGCGACCGCGTAGCAGGGGAAAATGATTTGACGGAGCAAGAGGAGATATATTGCGCGCCGCTTAAAAACACTGATGTTAAAAGATGCGGCGATTTAAGATTTATGGTTGACGGACATTCGCTTGTCCCGTTTTACGAAATCGTTCACGGCAGATACAGAGTTTATTTTGAAATAGAATAAAATTAGATAAAAAAGAAAAAGCATATGTTATCCGGCAGTATGCACAAGAGCAGCAGATCAATGGGAAACCCCCGGCGAGGGTTTTCCACCTAAAAACAGTCCACTGGACTGTTTTTAGCCCTTCCTGCGCTTTTTTAACAAAAGAGATTTTGCAGTCTGCGGACTGCAAGGTGGAGCTTTGCCCCTCCACCCCACCGCCTTTTGAAAAAAGGCGGGCGAAAACTTTTTGTTATTTTGTCGTCGCAATAGTTTATCAAAAAACGAAGAGCAGGTAATAATTTACCTGCTCTTTTGTAATATAGACTCTAAAATAATCATTCAGCGGTTTTGGGTTTGCGAAGCTCACGAAGCTCGTTTTCAACAAAGCCGTCAATGTCAGGCTGATTTTTCTTTTGCTCTTTAAAGGATTTGCCTACAATAACATTTAATGCAAAGTTGACTGCGAACAGTACACAGCCTACGATAAATCCAAAGCCGACACTGCCGCCTGTAATAATTCCGCCACCAAGGGAAACACATTCGCTTGTGAATTTAATGAAGAATACTGCCGCCGCTCCGAAAGATACGGTGCTGAGTGCATTGAGAATGATGTTCAAAACATACCGAAGGTTCATACCCGCAAGGAGCAGAACAAAGAAATTAAGAACACCGCAGACAACGGAGAAGAGCATAAGAACGCAAGCTGTAATCATAAGCGTTGCCGCTTTGCCGAGAACATCGCCGCCTGCAAGGGTAATCACCGAGCCGATATCGGTTTTAAGAAGATAATTCAAAATGAATGTAAGAAACGACACGGTTTGCTTTTCTTCATAAAACGGAAGTGAAATCTTAAAGGTGTAAAGAGGAAGAACAAGTGCAATAAGCGGAGCAAAGGTCATTACGAGACGAACAATGCGAAGCTTTGAGCCGACAACAGCCGATTTAAAGTTCTTTGTTCTGTAATGAAGCCTTGCAAATGAGGCTTCGGCAACATCTGCATCCTTTTCTAAACGTTCTTCCCACTTGTGATTCGGAATATTAACTCCGCATTTAGGACATTCCGCCTTAATATTCCAAAGTTTTAATGTGTATCCGCATTCGGGACAATTAACAGCCATAACATCACTCTTTCAACAGTGTTTAATTATATTATATATAAATTATTTTATTTTTTCAAGTCTAATAACATTCCACGAAAGGGGTTTTAACGGAACGCTCATAACCTTGCCGTCTATAACGGGTGTTTCTTTCTTAAAGGGCTTAACGGGGCAGGACTTTACTCCGTTTTCAGCCTTTACATCATAACCGCTCATTTCAATAGCGTCAATAACTCGGAAGCCGTCAAAATCAAGGAGAGAAACATCTAACATAACATCCTCGTCAAGATTTCTGTTAACGGCAAATACCGTGAGATTTTCCCCGTCCTCCGAAAGAGTTGCAAGCGACTCAACATCGGGTACATCGGTAAATTCCTTTGTATCGTGCTTGGGGCTGTCAATCTCTGTGTGAAGAGTGTAGCCTCTGCCGTAATTTGAAAGGTGCATAAACGGATAGAAAATCGTCTGCTCCCAAACCTTTCCGCCGTTTTCGGTCATAATGGGGGCAATAAC
Organism: Ruminococcaceae bacterium UBA3329; assembly: GCA_002361875.1. Taxonomy (GTDB): domain Bacteria; phylum Bacillota; class Clostridia; order Oscillospirales; family Acutalibacteraceae; genus Fimenecus. The sequence goes on along the minus strand of DERX01000021.1, from coordinate 2,400 downwards.
ATTTACAAGCTGTGCTATGCAGGCAATTTTAACTCTGTCTGCGTGCTTTAAAAGCGTCATAAGAAGAAGAGCTATTAAAAGTGCGTCCTCAAAGTTGTAAATATCCTCAAGCTGATGAGGTGCTGTGCACCATCTTTCAACGGGAGCACCGTTTGAATGATACCAAACGTTCCATTCATCAAATGAAAGGTTGATTTGCTTTTTGGAGTGCTTTTTACCCTTAATGTAATCGCATATACAGACAACTGTCTTGATAAAATCGTCCATTACCATTGACTTTGCCAGGAATGAGGCGGTGTCGTTCGGTCTGTTGTCAAAGTAAATATGTAAGGAAACATAGTCTACTGAATCGTAAGCGATGTCAAGAGTGGTTGCCTCCCACTCGCCGAAGGTTTTCATTCCCATATTTGAACTGCCGCACATAATAGTTTCAATTGACGGGTCAGTCCATTTCATAACCTTTGAGGCTTCAAGAGCGGTTCTGCCGTATTCTACTGCCGTTTTGTGACCGATTTGCCACGGGCCGTCCATTTCATTGCCCAAACACCAAGTTTTGATGTTATGAGGAGCTTCATAGCCGTGAGAACGGCGAAGGTCGCTCCAATAAGAGCCTGATGTATGGTTGCAGTACTCGACAAGATTTCTTGCCTCTTCAGGACCGCGCATACCCAAATTCACTGCCATCATACATTGCGTGTCTGCTTTTTTACACCATTTTGCAAATTCGTTAGTGCCGAAAAGGTTAGGCTCGGTAACACCCCAAGCAAGCTCAAGCTTTTTGGGTCTAAGCTCAACAGGGCCTACACCGTCCTCCCAATTATATCCCGAAACAAAGTTGCCGCCGGGGTAACGGACAATCGGTACATTGAGTTTTTTAATTTCTTCAATAACATCTGTGCGGAAGCCGTCCTCGTCAGCGCACGGGTGACCCGGCTCGTAAATTCCGCCGTAAACGGCTCTTCCCAAATGTTCAATGAAGGAACCGTAAATTCTTTCGTCAATTTTGGCATTTTTAAATTCTGACACAAGCGTCATTTTTGCTTTTTTCATTTGCAGTATCCCCCTCGGGTGTTATTTAGTTTCTTCGTCAGTAGGCTGACGCTCTTTTAAGAAGGTGTGCAACAAATCAATGTTTTCATCAAAATCAAGCACAAGGCTGTCACCTACGCCAGAAATTATTTTGTTAGTCCATGTTTTGTCAGCTGGAATTGAATGCTGAACAAATGGGAAAGTGTAAGCCTTTTCACGTACAGCGTTAATTCCGAACTGAAGTATATCCTCTGAAGGGATATTTGTGCGAATCATAGGCATAATTTCCTGAGCCAAAGTTAAAATCTCTTTAGGCTCCTGAGAGGTTACCTTGCTTGTGATTGCTTCAATAACCTTTCTCTGGCGGCGGGTTCTTCCGAAATCCGAGTCAAGATAGCGGATTCGTGAATACCAAAGAGCTTGACCGCCCGTAAAGTGATTCTGACCTTCTTTTATCTCTTCCGGGAAATGTTTTTTGATTGCATCGGTCATTTTGTGCTGGCTGTTTAAGTATTTTGCCTCTTTTTCAGAAACCTCAATGTCAATTCCGCCGACTTTGTCAATGATTTTTTCAAATACTTCAAAGTCGACGATTGCATAATAGGGAATTTCGACCTTGAAATTAAGCTCAATCGTGTCAATGAGCATCTGAATTCCGCCGTAGAAATACGATGCGTTAATTTTGTTTTTACGCAAGTTCTCGCGTGCTATTGTAACATATGAGTCACGCAGGAAAGAAGTCAGCTTTATCTGCTTGTTTTTATAGTCAAGAGTTAAAAGAATCATTGTGTCTGAACGCGAATTTACATCTTTTTCTCTTGCGTCCGAACCGACAAGCAACACATTTATTTGCTGGCTGTCCTTATAAAGCTCGGAATCGGAAATATAAGCGTTGTCCTTTAACGGCTCGTCCACCGTAACACTGCCGATAAGCTTTTTAACCGTTGAATAAGCGTAATATCCGACGCTTCCCGTAACAATAAGCACAAGCACTAATAAAATTGATATTACGGCAAGAACGGGGTGATGCTTTCTTTTTTTCTTCTTTTTTTTCTGATTGGGGTCCTCGGAAGTAAAATCTTCGTAAACATCATCTGCGTCTTCAAATGAATATTCCTGACGCCGTCTGTTATCTGCAGAGCTGTTAAATTTTATTTGCGGCTCGGAGCCGAAATCGTCGGAAAAAGAAGATATTTCCTGAACGTTGTCGTCATTAAGGTTAACTTCAAATTTTGGTTTTGAGGGAGTCTTTGAATAAATGTCCTCAAAATCGTCATTTCTGTTATTAGCCATTTTTTTCATCCTTTACAAAAAAATATATACATCGTTATTTTACAACAACGAGTACAAAATAACAATATATTTTTTATA
>DERX01000073.1 GCA_002361875.1 Ruminococcaceae bacterium UBA3329 | reverse complement strand
GTATTTTGTATTGTAAATTCCTATCAAATATGGTAGTATTATAATGTTTAAGTTTTTTTCATAGGAGATTATGAAAATGAATATTATTATTGCAGGCGCAGGAAAAGTAGGCGAAACGCTTATTGAACAGCTTTCGGGTGAAGACCACGATGTTGTTGTGATTGACCGAAACGCAAAGCTTATAGAACGCCTTGTAAATTCTTACGACATTTTAGGAATCTCCGGCAATGCGGCAAGCTATGATGTCCAAATGGAGGCGGGAGTTGATTCTGCCGATGTTTTTATTGCGTTAACACAAACCGCGACGAGCTTAATATTCTCTCCTGTCTTGTTGCGAAAAAAGCAGGCGTTAAGCACACAATTGCAAGAGTGCGCAACCCCGATTACAGCAAGCAGTTCGGTTTTTTCAAAAATGAATTGGGATTGAGTATGACGGTAAACCCCGAATATGCGGCGGCAGGAGAAATTGCTAAAGTACTGCACTTTCCCTCTGCAATAAATATGGAATCCTTTGCAAAGGGTGCAGTTGACCTTGCAGAAATCAAATTAAAGCAGGACAATCCGCTGTGCGACACAGCTCTTTCCGAAATTCAGAAAAGATTTAATGTCAATGTTCTTGTATGCGCCGTTCAAAGAAATTCGGATGTTTTTATTCCCAACGGAGATTCAGTCTTAAAGGCAGGCGACAGACTGTATATCACCGCTTCCCGCAAAGAGCTTATTAAATTTATGAAAAAGCTTGGAATTTACCGTCACAAAACGAAAAACATTATGATTATCGGCGGCGGCAAGGTGGGTTATTACCTTGCAAAACAGCTTTCCGAAAACGGCGGATACAATGTCAAAATCATTGAAAACGATTTGTCCCGATGTGAATTTCTTTCCGAGGCTCTGCCCGATGTCAGAATTATCAACGGTGACGGAACAGACCGTGACACTCTTTTTGAGCAGGGAATTGAATCCCTTGACGCATTTGTAGCACTTACCACTATTGACGAAGAAAATATTATTTCATCTATGTACGCTTCGTCCTTGGGAATTACAAAAACCGTTGCAAAAATCAACCGAGTTTCCTCAAAGGTTCTCCAAAGCATTGGTATGGACTCCGCTTTTTCGTCAAAAAACATTGCGGCGGACAGAATCGTAGGGTATATTAGAGCAATCGGTAATTCAGGTGAATCAAGCGTGCAGACTCTTTACAAGCTTGTCGGCGGCAAGGTTGAAGCGCTTGAATTTTTCATCACATCGGATTTCGGCAAAACCGGAATACCTCTTAAAGACTTAAAAACACATAAAAATACTCTCATTGCAAGCATTATCCGAAACGGCCGTGTTATCTTCCCGAGAGGCGACGACACAATTCAAACAGGCGACAGTGTGATAATTGTTTCAAAGAGCAAGCAGTTCAGAAGCATTAACGAAATTTTCAAATAAACGAAGGAAAGAAAATGAATTACAGAATGATAACCTCAACCATAGGCAAACTGCTTATGATTGAAGCACTGCTTATGACCTTGCCCCTTTTTGTAGCATTTTACTATGATGAGGGACTTTCGGTTGCAGGCGTTTATGCCGTGGTTATGGCTCTGCTTATTGCCGCAGGCACAGTTTTAACTTTTTCCAAGCCTGAACACAGAAGAATATATGCCAAAGAAGGCTTTGTTATTGTTGCGCTTTCGTGGATTCTTGTAGCATTTTTCGGTGCATTGCCGTTTTATTTCAGCGGCGAGGTTCAGCGTTTCACCGATGCTTTCTTTGAAACGGTTTCCGGTCTTACAACAACGGGTGCAAGCATTTTAACAGACATTGAAGCATTACCTAAAAGCCTGCTTTTCTGGCGAAGCTTTACCCACTGGATTGGCGGAATGGGCGTTATTGTTTTTGTCCTTGCCATTTTACCGCAAAAAGACACCCGTTCAATGCACATTATGCGCGCTGAGGTTCCGGGGCCGATTGTAGGCAAGCTCCTTTCAAAAACAACAGCTACCGCAAGAATACTTTATTTGCTTTATACGGCATTTACACTTATTGAAGCGTTTATTTTATATCTCGGCAAAGTTCCGCTGTTTGACAGCATTACACTTGCTTTTTCAACAGCAGGCACAGGCGGATTTGCCATTAAAAATGCCAGCGTTGCGGCTTACGACAATCTTTATGTCGAAATAGTGCTGTCACTGTTTATGATAATTTTCGGAATAAACTTTAACCTGTTCTACTTAATCCTTGTCCGTCAGGTTAAGCGTGTGCTTAAAAGCGAGGAGCTTTGGGTTTATCTTTCAATAATCGCCGTAAGCACCGTTTCAATCGCATTTAACATTCTGCCATTGGTGCAAAGCTTTGGCTCGGCATTAAGGCAGGCAGGCTTTACGGTTTCATCAATAATATCCACCACGGGCTTTGTCACTGCGGATTTCAATACTTGGCCGACATTTTCAAAATGTATTATCGTTTCGCTGATGTTTGTGGGCAGTATGGCAGGGTCAACAGGCGGAGGACTTAAAATTGCAAGAATTATTATTCTGTTTAAATCGGGATTCCGTGAAATTCGCCGTGCAATTCACCCGGGCACTGTTAAGTGCATTAAGCTTGACGGTGCTGTAATTGACAAGGCAACAGTTTCAACCGTTAATTCCTACTTTATTCTTTATATGGTTATTGTTGCGGTATCGGCAATTCTTGTTTCCTTTAACAATCTTGATTTTGCAAGCACGGTTGCATCCGTAATTACCTGTATTAATAATGTAGGGCCGGGGCTTAACGCCGTAGGGCCGACAAGTAATTTTTCTGCGCTTTCCTCCTTTTCAAAAATTGTTTTATCCGCCGATATGCTGATAGGCAGACTTGAGATTTTCCCGATGATTATTTTGTTCTCCCCTACATCATGGAAAAAGAATTCTTAAGGTGATAAATTATGATTCCTAAAAGAATATATGCAAAAATAAATCTTGACAATATCGCAAAGAACATCGGTATCGTCCGTGAAAAAATCGGCAAGAATGTCCGCATTATGGGCATTGTGAAGGCGGACGCTTACGGTCACGGCGCTCACGAGGTTTCAAAACTGCTTTATGAAATCGGTGTTCACGATTTAGGCGTTGCTACTGCAGATGAGGCAATTGATTTGCGCAAAAACGGAATAAACAGCCGAATTTTAATTCTCGGTCACATTTTCCCCGAGGATTTTTCTTCTGTGCTTAAAAATGACATTGATTTAACCGTGTTTGATGTGCCGTCCGCTGAAAAGATATCGAACGAAGCCGTTAAACTTAATAAAAAGGCAGGAGTTTACATAAAAATCGATGTTGGAATGGGCAGACTCGGCTTTCAAGCTGACGAAAACGGCAAAGTGCAGATTAAAAAACTGTTTTCTTTATCGGGTCTCAATATTCTCGGTGCATTCGCTCATTTTCCGTGTGCGGACTCATTAGACAAAACTGCTACCGAAAAGCAAAGGCAAAAATTCTTTGAATTTACCGATAAAATAATCAGCGACGGATTCCCTCTTACGTGCAGACACATTTACAACAGCGCCGCCGCAATTTCGCTTAGCGGCGAGCACGGCGATTTAGTACGGTGCGGAATTGTGACCTACGGTCTTTACCCGTCAGATGAATTAAAGGATGTCTGCACCCTTTACCCTGCTATGGAAATCAAAAGCAGTATTTCGTTCGTAAAAGATGTTCCGAGCGGCTTTACTGTCAGCTACGGCTCAACATACATTACCGACAAGCCGACAAAAATTGCGACTGTTACGGCAGGCTACTGCGACGGATACCCAAGATATTTGTCGAACAAGGGCGAGGTTATTGTGCACGGTATGCGCTGCCCGATAATCGGCAGAGTGTGTATGGACCAGTTTATGATTGACGTTTCCGCTGTCCCCGATGTTAAAAGCGGCGACGAAGTAACGCTTGTGGGCACAGACGGAGAAGAAACAATCAGCATTGAGGACATTTCCGACCCTGACGCAAGATTTAACTATGAAACTGTCTGTCTCATAAACAAGCGTGTTCCGAGAGTTTATGTTAAAAACGGCGAAGTCATAAAAATTGAAAACTGTTATGAATAAATTTTGATTATAAAAAAGTAAGGGGCTGTTTTTTTACAGCCCCGAATGTTTGAATTTTGAAGTTCAATTTGTAGTGGCTATCGACCCGACAGCCATAAATAAAATTTGCTGAAAATATTAACCGTGTACTCGCACGGAACTTAATTTTCCATTCCGCAAAATCTGCTGTTTCATTAAGAAAAATTAACAGTGTCTTCATCGGAACACAATAATGCGTTCCCTACGACCGAGCGGACCCCTTCAGCAGTGGATGAGGTGTAACAAGAGATTTTATTATTACCTTGAAAAGAAATAATATCATCACACAAACAGATAATAATAATCTTTACTGAAATTATTCTTAACAAAAACGGGAGGGCATAAACCCTCCCTTAAAACTGCCAGCCTTTTTGGATGCCCGTTTTTTACATATTCTCTTAAAATTACATATGAAAAATGCCGTAAGTAAGTCCCGACATAATAAACCCTGCAATAAGCACACCGAGGGCAATTATCGGCAGCGATTTTTGAAGGCGAATGTCAAGGAGAGCCGCCATGAGTGCTCCTGTCCAGCCGCCCGTTCCCGGAAGAGGAATTGCAACAAACAGCAAAAGCCCCCATGCCTCATATTTTAATACCTTATCCTTATTTTTTTCTGTCTTTCTTTCAAGCTTGTCAATAATTTTCCCGAAAAATTTAAATCGCCTTAAAAACTCGAATATCTTTCTTATAAAAAGAATGATAAACGGAATAGGTAACATATTGCCTAAATAACATATAATAAATGCTTTAAGAAACGGCATCTCCAAAAGCCTTGCCGCAATCATTCCGCCCCTGATTTCCAAAACAGGCATAAGGGAAATTATAAATGCGGTCAGCTCTGCAGGCATTTTATCCGTAAAAAATTCAAGTATTGCTTCAACAATTTGTTCAACCATTTATAACACCTGCTTTTTTAATTTGAGACAGCGGATTTGCTGGCACAAGGGAGTATCGAAAGGACAAAAGCACCGATATGAGCTGTATTTACGGCATATTGGGCAGGTTTTCCCTCAGTTTTAAGTATTCGTTTGCTTTTATGAGAATTTGCCTGTCATTCGGGAACTTTAATGTATCCATAGCCTTTTCGTAGCCGAGCCATAAATACTCCTCAATTTCCTCCTGCTGAATCACGGTATGTGTATCACTTGTGGTTGCAAGGAAAATTATAACCTTTTTTTCAATCTTATTTTGAATCGAATATTCAGACTTGAATCTAAAACCCGGCAAGAAGCTTGCTCTTATTCCCGTTTCTTCAAATATTTCTCTGTAAGCAGTAGCATGCTCGTCCTCACCGCGTTCCATATGCCCTTTCGGGAAACCCCAGTTAAGACTTCTCTTATTTTTAATCAGTAAAAACCGAACCTCACCGTTTATTATTCGGTAAACAACCGCACCGCAAGAGGTTTCGTAAAGACAGCTTAATTCATAAGTGCCGTCTTTTTCAGCATAGGCTATCGCATTTTCAATATCGTGAACAATATACCTTTTGCTTTTCGGCGCAACAACAAGAATTATTCCGCCCATATTTTTCCTTTTAATTACCGCTATCACTCTGCCCTCAAACAGTCTTACCCTATGGTTAACCCCCATAATATATGCGCCCTTGACCGGTGTTCTCGGATCTAATCCGCTTTCAACCTTACCGAAATTCAATTCATTCCTGATTCCGTTCTCTGCGTCAAAGGAGTGCATAGGCTTCGTGACACGCACTGTTACATATTTGCCCAGCATAATTCAAACTCCTAAACTAAAACTGAACATATTATACATATTTTATTTCTCTCTTTCAAGGGGTGGGAGAAATAAATATGCATTTTTTTCAAATCCGTATGATTTTTTATAAAAAATATATTGT
>DERX01000055.1 GCA_002361875.1 Ruminococcaceae bacterium UBA3329 | reverse complement strand
ATTTTTGATTTTTCAAATATATTTTTACCTTATACTTACAGATTAAACAAAATTATGTATGAAAAATAATTAAAAGGTACAAAATATTGTTGACTTTATCCGCTATTTCAACTAAAATAGTTTAAATAGCGTTTAGTATCAGGTGAAGATATGAATTTTACTTACAATATGCAAAAAAAGGGAATAGAGCTTTTGCTTGACAAAATGCTCAAATACATTGACAAGGACCCGCAGGGCAACCTTGTTAAGATGTCATACAAAATTGAGCCTATTTTCAACAAGGTTTTCCCTCCCGAAAATTTCAAAAAGTTTCAGGACGCCGCCAAAGACCCCGACAACATCTGGACACAATATGCGTTGAGCCTTATAAAAGACCTTGACCGTAATGTTTTTAAGCAGATGCTTGTATCCTTCGGCGTGGACGCAGGTCTTTACGGCACAAAGGCTGTGCGTGAGAACCGTGAAAAATACAAATGCAATATTCCGTTCATTATTCTTTTTGACCCGACAAGCGCCTGCAACCTTAAGTGCAAGGGCTGCTGGGCGGCGGAATACGGTCACAAGCACAACCTCTCGAATGAAGAGATGCAGTCAATAGTGTCACAGGGTAAGGAGCTTGGAACACATTTTTATATGCTTACGGGCGGCGAGCCGCTTGTGCGCAAAAAAGATGTTGTTGAGCTTGCGAAGAACAATAAGGACTGCGTATTTGTCATTTACACGAACGCTACTCTTGTTGACCAAAAATTCTGCGACGATATGAAAGAGGCAGGCAACATTTCTTTGGCCTTAAGCATTGAGGGCAGTGAAGAAACGAACGACTGGCGCAGGGGCGACGGTGCTTACAAAACCACAATGAACGCTATGAAGCTTCTTAAAGAAACCAAGTGCCTTTTCGGCGTTTCAATCTGCTACACGAGCAAAAATATTGAGGCTGTTACAGACAGAGCCTTTATGAAAATGCTTATAGACGAGGGTGCTAAATATGCACTGTACTTTAACTATATGCCCGTAGGTCACGACGCTGATGTTGAGCTTATTCCAACTCCCGCACAGCGTGAAAGAATGTATAAATGGCTTCGGGAAACGCGTAACAGCAAGACAGGCAACCCTATTTTTGTTATGGATTTCCAAAACGATGCCGAATATGTCGGCGGGTGCATTGCAGGCGGCAGAAACTATTTTCACATCAACTCCGCAGGCGACATTGAGCCTTGTGTTTTCATTCACTACTCGGACGCAAATATCCGCACACACACTCTTTTAGAGGCTCTGCGCTCTCCCCTGTTCACGGCGTATTATAAAAATCAGCCGTTTAATGACAATCACTTACGCCCGTGCCCCATGCTTGAAAACCCCGATATGCTTCGCAAAATGGTTGCACAGTCAGGGGCAAAATCCACGGATTTAATAGTAGCCGAGTCCGCTGACGAGCTTTGCTCAAAATGCGACTGTTATGCCGCCGCTTGGGCGCCTAAGGCAGAGGAAATTTGGAATTCAACAAAGCATAAGGACACTCACACCCAGTATTACCGTGACACCGCAGAAGGCAAAAAAGAGTTTGGCTGTAACGGAAACTGTGCGAAATGTGCAATTAACAAATAAAAGCAAAAACTGCTCTCAAACAGAGGGCAGTTTTAAATTAGGAAAGCAATATGAATATTATAACAGACGAAATAAGAGAAACGCTTTTTGAAAATGCCGATGAGGGCTACAAGCAATTTCACGCAAGACTTATTCCGAATATTCCGCCCGAAAAAATAATCGGCGTGCGCACGCCGACCGTCAAAAAGCTCGCAAAGGAATATCGTAATCACCCCGAGATTGATACATTTTTGTCCGATTTACCGCACAAATATTATGATGAAAATAATCTGCACGGATTTATTATTGCGGAGTGCAAGGATTATGAACAGTCTGTTGATTATATAAACGCTTTTTTGCCTTATGTTGACAACTGGGCGACCTGTGACCTTTTAAAGCCGAAAGCCTTTGCGAAGAACCGTGATAAGTTAAAAAATGATATTGACATTTGGTTGAGCAGCGACGAGGTTTACACAAAGCGTTTTGCCATAGGAATGATTATGTGCCATTTTCTTGATGAAGATTTTGACAAGTCCTATTTTTCAAGAATTGCAGATATAAAAAGTGACGAATACTACATAAAAATGATGCAGGCATGGTTTTTCGCAACAGCACTTGCAAAGCAGTGGGACGAGGCTGTGAAGATTATCGAAAACCGCAGTCTTGACGAATGGACGCACCGCAAGACTATACAAAAATCCTGCGAAAGCTACCGAATAACAAAGGAGCAAAAGGAATATTTGCGAAAGTTCAGATAGTCCTGTTAGAACATTAAGACACATAAACTATTTCATATTTGGAAAGGATTTTAAAAATGGAAAATCACAATCACACACATTCACACACAAATGCAAACTCTCCTGAGGAAACGCTGGCTCTGCTTGAGTACATGACAGGGCATAATGAACACCATGCCGAGGAGCTTCATAAAATTGCTCACAGCGTGCCTTCTGACGCCGCTTCGCTTATTCACGAGGCAGTTTCGCTTATGAACAGCGGCAATGAAAAGCTTCGCACAGCTCTTAAAATAATGAAAGGAGAGTAAATAATGTGTCTTTCAACTGTCTATTCGCTAAACGGAAATGAGAAAAAACTCATTCAGGAAAATGTTGCAGGGGTAAGAACCGAAAACGGAAAGCTTATTCTTATAAATATTTTAGGAGTTAAAACCGAAATAGATGCCGAGATAGATTGCATTGATCTTATGGAAAATGTAATAACGGTAAAAATGACATAAGTCAGCATAAAGCAAAATTAAATGCAGAATAGTTTAAAGCCGAAATTCACTTCAAGCTGTGAATTTCGGCTTTTATTTTCGTTCTTTATCAATTTAGTCAAATGTCATTCCGACAAACTGTGAATAAACAGTCCCGATAACAGCTTCGGTTCAAACCATGTGGATTTCGGCGGCATAACCTTGCCTGCGTCCGCAATGTTCATAAGCTCCGAAAGAGAGGTCGGGTACATTGAAAATGCAATTTTCATTCCCCCATTTACCCGTCTTTCAAGCTCCCCCAGTCCTCTTATTCCGCCGACAAAATCAATGCGCTTGTCCGTTCTCGGGTCGTCAATGCCGAGCACAGGTGAAATAAGATTATTTTGAAGAATTGAAACATCAAGACACTCGACAGGGTCATTTTCGTTAATAAAATCTTCCTTTGCCGAAAGGCAATACCACTCGCCGTCAAGGAACATTCCGAAGGTATGGCGTTCTTTCGGAGAATACGACTCTTCGCCCATCTTTTTTACAGTAAATTTTTCACTGATTTTTGCGATAAACTCTTCACTTTCAAGCCCGTTTAAATCGGCAATTACACGGTTGTAATCCATAATTTTAAGCTCGTTACACGGGAAAATTACCGAAAGGAAGAAGTTGAATTCGGCGTTTTTGTCATATTCACTGCCCGCTCTGCGCTTTTCGCCTACCTTAACGGCAGAAGCACAGCGGTGGTGACCGTCCGCAATGTAAAGATAGGGAATTTTTGCATATTCGTTTACAAGTGCTTCAACCGTACTGTCATCGTCAATCACCCAAACAGTCTGCGAAATGCCGTCGTCACTTATGAAATCGTACACGGGTGTGTGGTTATCTTTCCAACTTTCAACAATATTTGACACAGTTGCATTTTCACGGTGGGTTAAGAAAATCGGCCCTGTGTTTGCATTGCAGGTGTCAACATGATGAATTCTGTCCGCCTCTTTGTCCGCACGGGTAAATTCGTGCTTTTTAATTATATTGTCAATGTAATCGTCAACGGCGGTACAGCCGACAAGCCCTGTTTGCGCTCTGCCGTTCATAATCTGGCGGTAAATGTAGAGCATAGGCTTTGCGTCCTGCGCTAAAATGCCGTCTGAAATTAGCTTTTCAAGATTTTCCTTTGCCTTTTCGTACACCTTTTCATCGTATATGTATGTGTCTTTCGGCAGGTCAATCTCCGCCTTGTCAACATGAAGGAATGAGTAAGGATTTCCCTTTACCATTTCTCTTGCTTCGTCTGAATTCATTACATCATAAGGCAGTGCTCCGACCTTATCCGCCTTGTCGGAAACGGGTCTTATTGCCTTAAAGGGTCTTAATATTGCCATTGTCTTTTTTCCTTTCGGTGTATTTTATATAAATTAAAATTATAAATGTAAATAAAACTGCTCCTAAAAGTGCGCCTGAAGAGTCAATAAGCATATCCTTTACACTGCACGCACGCCCGTCCGAAAAAAGCTGATGTATTTCGTCCGTAACCGCATAAAGACAGGCTAAAGGGAATGCAACAACGGGTGCTTTTTTAGTATTGAATGTGGAGAAAAACGCATTTGAAAGCAAAAATGACAAAGCCGCAAATTCACTGAAATGCGCCGCTTTCCGTATAAAATGTGACGAAATGTCAAGCCCCGTAAGCTCAATTATTCTCATAAGCAGAGAATTGCTCATAGCAGAAGATGTTTCACCGTTTGCTGACGACATTAAGAAAATAAAAATCATCACTGCCGCAACAAGCACCCACGAGATTATAACATAAAGCTTTCTTTTTGATGTCATTCTTTTCTCCCTTTGCCGAAATAGATGTTAGATGCGTCATACACAAAGTAAATTCCGCTGACATTTTCAGCGCAGACAAAATATTTTGAGTCAAACTGTATTGGGGTTACTATTGCATTTTCAATAAGAAAGCTCTGCGCATAGGTAAGATTTTCCTGTGTCGGATTTTCCGTTAAATCATTAAATATTCTGTCGTATTCCTCTGATTTATACCCTGCAAAATTCAAATTACTGCCGCTTGTAAACACGGATAAAACCGATTTAGCGTCAGATGAAGATGAGGTAAGCGGGTAAAGAGCTATGTCAAAATCTTTCCCCCGAATTGACGAATCGAAATCCTTTTGTTCCAGTGCCGACACCGTGCCGTTAAGCTCAACGCCGATATTTTTTTGCCAAGAATTTACTATACTTTTTGCAATGTCCTGCGTGTCATTTGTACATAAAATTCTGATATCCAATGTTGAAACATCAAGCTCTGCGAGCGCGTCAGTCAGCATTTTTCTTGCGCTGTCAATATTAGTGCTTGCCGTGCTTACGCTTCTGTTTGAAATTTTTTCACCTGACAAAAGATAATCGGGAGCAACAATTCCATCTGCCCGTGTTTCGGAAAATGCAGAAAAATCAATAGCTGAAACGAGACCCTTTCGCAAATTTAAAGATGCAAAACGTTCCTGTGAAAAATTAAACACAAGAGTATATGTAATATTTTGAAGTGCTGTTTCTGCAATTTTTGAGCCTGCGTCTTTTTTAAACGCACTGTCCAAAAACGCACAGTCAAAATTTCCTTTTTTAATTTTAGACGCAACCTGCGAATAATCCTCATTTAAATAAAATGTAACCGAGCCAGGAACCGCCGCATTTTCGCCTGCGTATTCACTGTTTTTTGAAATTGTGACATAATTTTTATCAGATATTCCCGAAACATAAAACCCGCCGCTGAAAACGGTATATTTTACTTCAAGTCCGTATCTTCCTGCGGTGAGATTAAAAAATTGCTCGTTGCAGGGGGCGCAAATCGGTTGGGACAGCGCAAAAAGAAAATTGCTGTCGGGCTTTTCGAGCGTAATAACAAGCGTGTCTGCACTCTTTGCGCGAATACCGAGGGAAGCTTTGTCAGCTTTACCGTTATGTACCGCCTCTGCATTTTTTATGTTTGACAGAAGAGCAAAATCCGCCGCCTTTGTTTCAGGCAGTATCCCTCTTGTGATGCCGAATACAAAATCGTCAGCCGTTATGCCTTCGGGTAATGCACCGCCTTTTTCTTTAATAAAGCTTTTAGTGCTTGACGGAACAAAATATTTAAGACCGCCACGAAGTTTTATTGTATAGACTAGTCCGTCAGCGGAAACGGAATAGCTTTCAGCGGCAAGGCACTGCAAAGTCCCGTTTTCGTCAGGGCGAAAAAGAGTGTCAAAGCAGTTAAGCGCTATTGTTTTTTCCACATCCTCCGCCGCTATTTGCGGGTCAAAGGTCCCGGGCAGTGACGAAACCGCCGCCGCAAAGCTTTTACCCGATGTTTCCTTTTTGCCGCAGGAGCAAAAACATGTTATACATAATGTAAGCGCAAAAAAAACGCAAAAAAATCTTTTCATTGAATATCACCTTTTTAAAGTATAACAAAAAAATCTCTTTTACGCTATATATTTTAAAATTTTTTTACAAATATAATGATTTTATTTCAAGTGTTTGGTATAATTAAGAAATATAAT
>DERX01000023.1 GCA_002361875.1 Ruminococcaceae bacterium UBA3329 | reverse complement strand
AAGGAAACATACTTTATATCGATTACGATTTAAGCTCGTGGCAACATTACAGTGATGATGAGGTTAAAGCATACACAAAAGATAATACATCAAATATTATTACAAAATATCATTATACCTATGTAATTCCTTATGACAGCATATCTAAGGGTACAGGCAGCGCTTTTGGCGGAGAATGGCAACCCAAGAAACCGGAAGATGAAAGGTTTTTGGGTGAGCCTGGAGAGATTAAAGTAACTCTTTTTTTTAGTAAAAAAGGAAAGTATTGGTATGAAACAAAAATCGGAGTTGATGGAAAAGCTATAAGAGAAAGGCATTATACAGATCACGGAAAACCACATAAACATTCAAATCCGCATGACCATGAAATAAATTGGAGTGGAGAAGACTGTCATCCAAAGCCAGGTCCACCTATTAATTATCATGATGTGGAAATACCAAGTTTTAAATACCATATATCAAAAGGAGATAGTAAAATGAATATAATAGAAGTTACTATTAATGGAAACAGAGATTTCACAACAAAATACGAATTTAAAGATGCCATAAATAGAGGCTGTGATTTAGGCTTTGAATGGCAAGGTATTGAATATGGAATATTTCCTGCCGAAAACGATCAATGGCTTGTTTGTTTATTAGGTGATGATGACAGCCAAGATGTTTATTACAATACAATTGATGATGTGATGAATCATAGAATTGGCGAAGATAAGCTGATTGACATATGCACAAAATTTACTGTAATTGAAAGAAGCATATAATAAGACGACTTGAAAACACCGTTTCCTTGGACTTGTCTGTTTATTAAAGAATTGTAGAGGAGCAGATAATATGAACATATTTAGTAGTGGCTTTGAGAGTATCAGCGATTTTAAATGGTGTATCAAATGCGGCGGTGAGGTTGAATTCGTATGGAAGGGTAAAGCATATTCAATCGTATATGTCGATGACAAAATAAATATCGGCGAGGGCTATTATACTGACAGTAATGGGGTACGCCGTAATGCAGAAAGCCACGAACCATGTATTGATTTTGAGGGTATGTATGCTGACACTGCCGATGAAATATTGGAATACACGATGGACGGCGACAGACTCCGTGATGTTGTAACTGAAATTCAAGTTGATGTGAGAACAATATAAAATTTTTTAAGCAATTTGTGTTTTATTCGAATGTGAAAAGAATAAAAAAGGGGAACCCTCGTCGAGAGTTCCTCTTTTTTTACCGATTTCGGTATATTGGTGTTATATTCAATAAAATTTTACACAAACTTGAAATTTTCTTTGCCTGCGCCTGCCTCAAAGTGGTATTTAACAATTCCGAGGGTGACACCCTTACAGCTGCCGCCGCGGTCAGTAAGCTTAACCTCATTGCCGTTCCTGAGAACGAAACAGAATTTCTGTTTATTCAGTGCCGTGGGGGCAAGCATAGCGTAGTCCATACCCTTCATAAACCAAGGTGGCATATCACCTCTGAAATCGCAAAGCTTGTCAATTGAACAGTTTATGTGCGGTATGCCTTGTGTTTCGCCGTAGCCGACAGCGATAATACAAAGTATTTTTTCGCCTTTTTGAAGTTCCGCTTTAACCTTTCTTTTGCTGTAAGTGCCGCAGACAAAGCAGGTGTTAAGACCGATTTCCTGTGCTTTCAGTACAACCTGCGTTCCGAAATAACCTGCGTTCATCTCATTTTGGAGCGTCTTTTTGCCGATAACAGCTATATAGTTAACGGCGTTTTTAAAGCCGACCTTTTTTGCGAGCATGCAGTTAAATGCACAAGGCTCATTTAAAATAAGCTCAAATTTAAGTCCGCTTTTTTCCTCTGCATCTGAAAGTTCGTTTTTAAGCATTTTAAGGGTTTCGCCCTCTATTTCCTGTTCGGTGTACTGCCTTACGGAGTGTCTTGTTTTCATAAGAGATAAAGTATCCATATTTTTACTCCCTTTCTTCCGAAAGATATTCATTAAGCTTTTCGTCTACCTCTGCCCATTCGTCAGGGGTTGTAATTGCGGTAAATGTGACATCTTCATCATTTATATATTCCTCGACAGCGGACGCAAATACATTTAACTCGCCGTTTTCGTCCTCCGAGCCGTCTGTATATACAATATATACCTTGCCTGTGTTCTCACTCTCAAATGAAAAAAGCAGCTGACACGTAACATCTTTCCCGTCAGCGCCCTGAATAACAAAAACTCCGTCTGTGCTTTCGTACATTTATCTCACCTCTATGTAAAATATACCATATTAAAAGAAATTTTGCAATCGGTTCTTGTCTTTGTCTGGACAATTTTATACGCTTGACACATATCGCGGTTTGTGCTATACTTATTTCGTAAAAATTTGTCACAGACAGGAGATTTCAGATATGGAAAGAATTAAAACAATAGAAACAAGAGACCTTACAGAAAGCGCTGTTAACGGCGGTTGCGGCGAGTGCCAGACATCTTGCCAGTCAGCTTGCAAAACTTCTTGCGGTGTTGCTAATCAGAAGTGCGAGAACTGCGAAGAGAAATAAGGCTTTTGCTTAAGTGAAATCAAAAAGAGCAGGTAATGCAGTTTTGTATTACCTGTTTTTTATCATTGGAGGTAAAAATGGTACATCAGTACAAACTTAACGGATATAATATCGTTCTTGACACCTGCAGCGGTTCGGTTCACGTGATGGACGATATAGCATACGATATAACAGCTCTCTGTAAGGAAAAGAGCGGCGAAGAAATAAAAAAATACATACTTGACAAATACGAGGCTGAAAACATCTGTGAAAAGGATGTTGACGACTGTCTTGAGGATATTAAAGCGCTCGAGAGTGCAGGGAAGCTTTTCACTCCCGATACATACGAAAATATGGCATTTGATTTCAAAAAAAGGAACTCTGTTATAAAAGCGCTTTGCCTTCACGTTGCTCACTCCTGCAATTTGAACTGTGAATACTGCTTTGCAAGTCAGGGTAAATATCACGGAGAAAGAGCATTGATGAGCTTTGAAACAGGAAAGCGTGCGCTTGATTTTCTTGTTGAAAATTCGGGCACACGACGCAATCTTGAGGTAGACTTTTTCGGCGGCGAGCCGTTGATGAACTGGGAAGTTGTCAAAAAGCTTGTTGAATATGCCCGTGAAATTGAAAAAATACACGGCAAAAACTTCCGATTTACACTAACTACCAACGGAATGCTCATTGACGATGATGTTATTGATTTCTGTAATAAAGAAATGTCTAATGTTGTCCTGAGTCTCGACGGCAGAAAAGAGGTTCACGACAGATTCAGAAAAGATTATCAGGGCAGGGGAAGCTATGATGTTATAGTCCCAAAATTCCAAGAGCTTGTACGCAGGCGAGGCGGAAAAAATTACTATATGCGCGGAACTTTTACTCACTATAACACAGACTTTACAAAAGACATTTTGAGTATGGCGGATTTGGGATTTACCGAGCTTAGTATGGAGCCTGTTGTTTGCTCTCCGGAAGACGCAAGCGCACTTACCGAAAGCGATTTACCCGTTTTGTTTGAACAGTACGAAATCCTCGCAAAAGAAATGATACGGCGCAAAAAAGAGGGGAAAGGCTTTACCTTCTATCACTATATGCTCGACCTTAAACACGGACCGTGCATTTACAAGCGAATTTCAGGTTGCGGCTCGGGAACTGAATATATGGCAGTTACTCCATCGGGAGACTTATACCCGTGTCACCAGTTTGTAGGAGATAAAAAGTATCTTCTCGGCAACATTTACGACGGAGTTACAAATACCGAGATACAAAATGAATTTAAGCTCTGCAACGCTTATGCAAGAGAAGAGTGTGCTGACTGCTGGGCAAAGCTTTACTGCTCCGGCGGATGTGCGGCTAACTCCTATCATGCATCCGGTAGTATTAAAGGCGTATACAAATACGGCTGTGAATTATTTAAAAAGCGTATTGAGTGTGCCGTAATGCTTAAGGTTGCGGAAGCGGACGAGGAATAAAAATAAAATGGAAACGCCTGTTTTTGATTTTGTTAAAGCTTACAGCAACAGCAGTATTTCCCGTTTTCATATGCCGGGGCATAAGGGCGCACCCGTTTTAGGCTGTGAGCCGTTTGATATTACGGAAATAAAAGGTGCCGATGAACTGTACCACCCCGAAGGAATAATACTTGAAAGTGAAAAAAATGCCGCCGAACTTTTCAGCACATCACGCACGGTTTATTCCGCAGGCGGCTCTTCACAGAGCATAAATGCGATGCTGGCTTTGGCAATGCAAAGAGCAGGGCATACCGTAGACCGCCCGACTGTTTTAGCCGGAAGAAACGCCCACAAAGCGTTTATCTACGCCGCCGCAAAGCTGGATTTCGATATTGAGTGGCTTTATTCGCAGGAGAACAGCAATTTATGCAGTTGCCGAATATCAGCCGAGATGCTTGAAAAAAAGCTTTGCGAGCTTGACCGGACTCCCTTGGCGGTATATATTACTTCACCTGATTATTTCGGCGGAATGTGCGATATACAGGGACTGTCCAAGGTTCTGAAGAAACGGAATATTCCATTGCTTGTAGATAACGCACACGGAGCATACCTTGCTTTTCTTCCCGAAAAATTACACCCCATAGCTCTCGGGGCGGATATGTGCTGTGATTCTGCACACAAAACACTTCCCGTACTCACAGGCGGCGGATACCTTCATATAGCAAAAGATGACAGGTATAAATTTTCTGAAAATGCTGTTAAAACAATGGAGATATTCGGCTCGACAAGTCCGTCTTATCTTATTTTGCAGTCACTTGACCTTTGCAATAAATATATCGCCGAAAAAATTCGCAGTGACTTGGAAATTTGCCTGAAAAAATCTGCTGAAATTAAAAAATTACTTAAATCTTTCGGAATAACGGATATTTCCGACGAGCCTTTGAAAATATCAGCTGACTTTTCTTCTTCCGTTAAGGGAAAGGATTTATCGGATTATTTCAGAAAAAACGGTATAGAATTTGAGTATTTTGACGGCAAGCGTATTGTTTTTATGATAACTCCGCAAAATAGTCAGAAGGACTTTGAAAGGCTGAAACACGCATTTAAAAATCTTCCTTTAAATCGCACGGAAGCAGAATGTGAATTAACGGTTCCGCCTGTTTCAAAAAGAGCAATGACCGTACGTGAAGCAGTTTTTGCGCCTTGCAAAGAGGTCGATGCCGATAAAGCGCTCGGCAAAATATGCGCTTCTCCCTGTATATCCTGCCCTCCGGCAGTCCCGATTGCAATAAGCGGAGATGTAATAAGCGAGGAGCATATAGCATTGTTTAAACACTTTGGCATAAAAAAAATTCAGGTCGTTTGCGAAAAATAATACAAAACTATTTATATTTGTATAGACATTTATTGCGTGGTGTTTTGACATAGAAAGAATGGGGGACGTTATGATGAGCAAAGAAAATTGGATAGGGGTTTGGGGGCAAAGCCATATACATCTGTCGCAGTTTTATTATCCTAAGAGGGAAAGAACATACCGTTTAATCGTGAATTCGGCTGTAAGCGGAGAAAAAGTGCGTGTACGGCTCTCAAATTCATACGGCAAGAAAAGCGTACAAATAAAGCGGATAACAGTAGCCCCGTGCGACAGCAACGGTAAAATAAATTCAGCGGAGCAAATAAAAATATGCACATATAAAGGCGAAGAGAGCATTACTCTTTCAAAAGGGGAGAGGATTATTCTTGACGAAGTGACGATGAGCTTTTCAGCAAATTCATATTTTTGCATAAGCGCCTGTGTTACAGACGGGGATTTGCGTTCCGGCAACCTTATGAACAATGCAAGGCTCATTTTTGCGGATGGCGATTGTACTGAAAGACTGCAAATGGAGCACAAACCGAGGCAGAGGGACAGTGTAATTACATTTGCAGGCAAGGTGCTCAAAATGCCGCTTCACACGCCTATTCCGTTGTTCGAGGATGTTGAATTTTACAATACGGATAATGCCAAAGCCGTAGCTGTGTTCGGAGATTCCCTCAGTCAGCAGGGCTTTTGGACTAATGCCTTTGACAAGCGTTTGAGAAATGAGTTTCCGGGCAAATACACTCTCATAAACAAATCTATTATGGGCAACAGAGTTTTGCGTGACTGGTCGCCTCAGTTTATTCTAAAGGGACTGTACGGTGAAAGAGCAGTCAAAAGAATTGATTACGAAATTTTAAATTATGACGGGATTTCGCACTGCATAATTTTCCTCGCTACGAACGATTTAATTCAGTACGGCTCACTCGACGCATTCCCGTGGGAAAAGCCTGATATAAACGAGCTTTGCAAGGCTTTTGCCGATATGGCAGATAAACTTCACCGAAAGAATATAAAGGTTATTGTTTTTACTGTTCCTGCTTTCGGCGCGGCTGATTTCAGCAGTCATAAGAAAGACGCTTTGAGGAAAGAACTTAACTCGTGGATAAAAGAAAATGCAAATCTTTTTGACTGCGTTTTTGACGCATCGGATTTACTTGCGGATAAAACGGACGAATATTTCACATCTGCCGAGCTTTTAGGCGGCGATAAAATGCATATCAATGCCCTCGGAGGAGAAAAAATTTCAGATGCAATTGACATTTCGGTATATTAATTTGTAAGAAAGGAAAAAAATCTGTAGATATATATATATTCATTTAATTTTCTTTTACACTTAAATTAAACTGAAAGCACCCCTGCGTTGAATATATCAATGTAGGGGTTACTTGTATTTGTATAAATTCTTTGACCCCCATTCTGACCCCCATTTTTATACTTTGTTACGGCTTTTTACACTGCTTTACGGGAAATTTATTAAAAATAAGAAAAATAAAAAAGCCTTGAAATCCCTTATATATCAAGGATTTTTCAAGACTTTTCAGTGGCACGCCGGAAGGGATTCGACAGATTTTGCGTCGCAAAATCCTCTCGTTCGGCGACCGAAATTCT
>DERX01000080.1 GCA_002361875.1 Ruminococcaceae bacterium UBA3329 | reverse complement strand
TATTTTTCTTTCTATATTGAATTTAACACTAATTGAGCATAAAGTCAATGAATTATTTACTTGAAAAATATATAAATATATAGTAAAATAAAAAAGCAAAAATTAAATATAATGAAAGGAGAAATCATAATGAATTTTGATTTTTCGGTATTTGATAATTTCGACTGGAATATTTATGAAATTTTCGGTGCGCTTCACAGCACGGTAATGAATTTTATTGCTGAGTTTTTCACACTTTTCGGCGAGGGCAAATTTGTTATTCCGCTCGGCCTTTTCGGACTTTTTTGCATCTCAACAAAAAAGCTCCGTAAAACAGGCGGCACGCTTTTGCTTGCAATAGTTTTCGGAACAATAATGACTAACGGAATTTTTAAGCCGCTTTTCGGCAGACCCCGTCCGTATGTGTACTACAAAGACAATGCGCAGTTTATGAATTGGTACAACGGCGCAGGCGCTCATGTTGAAAGTGACAAATCTTTCCCGTCGGGGCACACAACTTTGGCTTTTGAAACAGCAGTTGCGCTTTTCACAACGCTTAACAAAAAATTTAGCTGGATTTTCCTTGTAATGGCTGTGGGAACGGGTCTTTCAAGAATTTACCTTTGCGTGCATTACCCCACGGACGTTATCGGCGGATTTGTTATCGGCGTTATTGCGGGAATCCTCGGCTACCTTGTTGCGAGGGCAATTCTTAAGTTCGCAGATGAAACCGAAAATCCGCTTATTAAAAAGGCAAACGATTTTGATTTGCTTGAAAAATTTGCGAAAAAATCATAATTTAAAATACATAATTAAAACAGGTCACCCGTGTCAATAATAGATACGGGTGATTTTTTTATGCAAAAAAGAACTGCGACGGCGTTTTTTTCGCTAATGGTTGTTTTCGGTATGCTTATTGTAAATCTTTCTTATATCGTGATGCAAAACACCGAGGTTTCGGACACTGTTGGCACAAAATCCGAAACAGTCAGCACTTCAAGAGGCGGAATATATGACAGAAATTTAAAGCCGCTTGTGAATACGGATAAAAGCTATGTTTGCTATGCACTTCCAAGTACTGATGCACTTAAAAAGATTGAACCGTATTTGAGTAAGGACGAAATATCCGATATATATGAAAAAATGTCCGACGGAAAGATTATAAAATTCAATTGCAATCA
Organism: Ruminococcaceae bacterium UBA3329; assembly: GCA_002361875.1. Lineage (GTDB taxonomy): Bacteria > Bacillota > Clostridia > Oscillospirales > Acutalibacteraceae > Fimenecus. The sequence goes on along the minus strand of DERX01000080.1, from coordinate 9,866 downwards.
CATTTTCAGCGAAAATGAAGTAATATCCGTGGGTACGGTAAACAGATATGACAGAGAAAATCTTTGCCGTCATTTAATCGGCTATCTTGACGGCGACGGCAACGGGGTTGCGGGTCTTGAAAAAACTTATGACAGTTATCTTAAAATGACAGGCGGAAAGCTGACGGTTTCTTGGGGTGCTGATGCGCAAAGCCGAATTTTACTCGGCGGAAAAATAAATGTTACAGAAACAAATTACACTGACGGGGGCGGCGTTGCTCTGACAATTGACAGGGATTTTCAGTCTGCTCTTCAAAAAGTAATGAACAATTCAGATATTAAAGTGGGCGCCGCAGTAATAATGGACAGTGCAAATTCAGAGATTTTAGCGTCCTGCTCACTCCCGTCTTATGACCCGTTGAGAGTTGCCGAATATCTTAACAAGGAAAATTCACCTTTAATTAACCGTGCAAATTCAGCGTTCAGTGTAGGCTCTGTTTTTAAGCCGTTTGTCGCCGCCGCCGCAATGGAAAACGGGATAGATACAGAGCATTACTGCAACGGAATAACTTATGTGGGCGGAAAATCCTTTAGGTGCAACAACAGTGTCGCACACGGAAAAACTACAATGGAAACAGCTATGGAAAAATCCTGCAATACTTATTTTATAAAACTGGGGCAGGAGGTTGGCGCACAAAAGCTGTTGGGAATTTGCGACGGTTTGGGACTCGGTAAAAGCTTTGAATATGAGGACGGAGTGTATTCTGCGAAAGGGAATTTGCCGAAAGAGGAGGATTTAACTTCACTGTCAGACCTTGCCAATCTTTCCTTCGGACAGGGAAAGCTTTTAGCAACGCCTTGGCAAATGGCGGCAGCATATTCTGCAATAGCTAACGGAGGCGTTTATCATACCCCAGTTTTAATGAGCGCTGTTTTGGGCGAAAATAACGAGGCGATTCAAAGACTTGTACCTGATGAGGGCATAAGGGTAATAAGCAAAGAAACATCTGAACGCCTTGACAAAATACTTCGCAGTGTTGTTGAGAACGGTACGGCAAAGCTGGGATTTACGGAAAAGGCGAGGGGGTGCGGCAAAACCGCAACGGCGCAAAGCGGCCAAATAAAAGACGGCAGAGAAATTCTGCACACATGGTTTTGCGGATATTTCACATATCAAGACAAAACATATACGGTGGTAATTTTCAAAGAGGACGGCACATCGGGAGCTAAAGATTGCGCTCCGATTTTCAAAACCGTTACAGAAGGAATCTGCGATGTGATAGATGAGAGAAAATAAACAGTGAATAATGGAAAACAGTAGGGTGCGACGACTCGGCGCACCTTTGCAGAATTGATAATTATTGCAAATTATGTTGCGGACAGCCGAGTTACGGCTATGCCAAGACCCTTTTGGCTGCTTTGCAGACATTTCCCCTATAAGGGGAATAACATCTGTCCCTACAATTTGATAAACAAAAAAGACACTCTTTTAAGTGCCTTTTTGGTATTAAACATAATATGGATTGGGCTTTGTAAGTATTGCGATAAAGTCAATGATTACTCCTATAAGAAAAAAACTTTGCCAAATATTAAATTGCAGAGTTGAGGATATAATTGAATACGTTGATGAATAAACCCCGACAATTCATTGCGAACTGTCGGGGTTGTTGTAATGATAAATTATTTTTATTCCCAAATGTCGACTGCACCGCGGTTTTCCGTGACTTTTTTCACATATTCCGCAACTTTTTGGTGCTCGGGGTGGATTTTGTATTTTTCTAATTCCTGCTCATTTTCTGTTTCAACAACTAAAAGCGCATCGAAATTGCGGTCACACTCGACCTGATTTTCAAGAAAAGTCAGCATTTTAATATGCGGAATTTTCGGCGGTAAGGCTTCAAGTCCGTTTTTAACAATTTGAATATTTTCCTGCTTTGTTTTACCCTCGGCGTCTTTAAATTTCCACATTACAATATGTTTAAGCATTGCTCTACCTCTGTTGTTTTACTTAATATTGAATAAAATTTTTGCATTTTCAGCGGTCAAATCGAGTATTTCCTGCGCCGTGGTGCCCCTGACTTCTGCAATTTTCTCCGCTGTATACGGGATAAGCGAGGAATCGTTCCGCCTGCCCCTATATGGCACAGGCGTCATATACGGACAGTCGGTTTCAACAAGCAATCTGTCAGCGGGCACAAATTTTGCGACCTCGACAGGTTTTACGGCGTTTTTGAAGGTTACCGCACCGCCAAGACCTATATACATACCAAGCTTTACAATTTCCTTTGCCATTTCCACACTGCCTGTAAAGCAGTGGATAACGCCTTTAGGCTTTAATTCCTTGAGAATATTCAGCGTGTCCTCATGCGCCTCTCTGTCGTGAACAATTACAGGCAAATCATATTCATTCGCAAGTTCTATCTGTTCTCGGAAAATTTTAAGCTGAATATCCCGTGTCTCTTTTTCGTAATGGTAGTCAAGCCCGATTTCGCCTATTGCAACTGTCTTTTCGTGCTTAATAAGGTCTTTCAGAATTTCAAGGTAACCGTCGGTTAAATCCTCTGTATTTAGCCCATGGTAGCCCACAGCGGCATAGATAAACGGATATTTTTCCGAAAGGTCGATGTTTGCTTTTGAGCTTTCGGCGTTAACGCCGCAGGAGATTACTCCCGTGATGCCTTTACTCTCTAAAGAAGCGAGCAATTCGCTTCTGTCAGAATCAAATTGCTCGTCGTCATAATGTGCGTGTGTATCAAAAATATTGTTATACATCATCTTATTTTTGAACCGTTGGGAATAGAAGAGTCAAGGAAAAGCACCTTAACATCTGTTTCTGAACAGTCAGCGGCTAAAATCATTCCGTTGCTCTCAACACCGCAAAGCGTTGCCGGCTTAAGGTTTGAAACAACAACGACCTTTTTGCCGATTAAATCGTCGGGCGAATACCATTTTGCAATTCCGCTTGCAACTGTCCTCGGCGTACCCGAACCGTCGTCAAGGGTGAGCTTTAGAAGCTTTTTAGCTCTCTTGATAGGCTCGCACGCCGTAACTTCAGCGGCTTTAAGCTCAACCTTCATAAAATCGTCAATTGTGATTTGAGCAATTCCCTCGGGCTTTTCTTCAGCCTGCGCCGCTTTTTTCTTTTCTTCCTGCTTTGCGAGAAGCTCTGCGAGCAGTTTTTCAGCATCTATTCTGTTAAACAGCGGAACGGCCGTACCAACCTTTTCGCCTGCATTCAAGCTGTTAAATTCTGCAATAGAATTATATTCAATAGGAGCGGCGCACAGCTGTTCGTTGATTTTAACTGCTGTGTCGGGCATAAACGGAGAAATCAAGGCGGACAGAATATGAATACTCTCCAAAAGATTGTAAAGCACCGTTCCGAGCCTTTCTTTTTGCGATTCATCCTTTGCGAGCGCCCAGGGCATCGTTTCGTCAATGTATTTGTTGCAACGGCGGGCAAATACCATTACCGCTTCAACAGCGTCGCTGATTTTGTATTCGGCAATGTTTTTGTCAAGGTCTGCGATTGCTTTCTTTGCGGCGGCTTTTAATTCTTCGTCTACTGCGTCCGATTTAACGGGCGGCTGAATAACGCCGTCAAAATACTTATTCTGCATTGCAATTGTGCGGTTGACAAGGTTTCCGAGCGTGTTTGCAAGGTCGGAGTTAAAGCGGTCAATCATAGCTTCATAGGTGATTGAACCGTCGTTTGCGTGGGGCATTTCTGAAAGAAGATAATACCTTACTGCATCAACTCCGAAAATTTCGGTAAGCTCGTCGGCATAAATTACATTTCCACGCGATTTGCTCATCTTGTCCTCGCCGAAAAGGAGCCACGGGTGACCGTAAACCTGCTTCGGGAGCGGCTCGCCGAGAGCCATAAGCATAATCGGCCAGTAAATCGTGTGGAATCTTACAATATCCTTACCGATAATGTGAACATCGGCAGGCCAGTATTTTTTGTATTGCTCCGAACTGCCGTCAGGGTCGTAGCCGAGGGCGGTGATATAATTTGAAAGAGCGTCAATCCAGACATAAATTACATGATTGTCGTCAAATGTAACGGGAATACCCCATTTGAATGAGGTTCTCGAAACGCAAAGGTCTTGAAGTCCGGGTTTGATGAAGTTGTTAAGCATTTCTTTCTTGCGTGCTTCGGGATAAATGAAATTATCGTTGCTCTCAATGTATTCTTCAAGCTGTTTCTGATATTTGGAAAGCTTTAAGAAATATGCCTCTTCCTTTGCAGGCTTTACCTCTCTGCCGCAGTCGGGACATTTGCCGTCAACTAACTGGCTTTCGGTCCAGAAAGACTCGCACGGGGTGCAGTAAAGACCCTCGTATTCACTTTTGTAAATGTCGCCCTGCTCATAAAGCTTTTTGAAAATCTTCTGAACGCACTTTTCGTGATAATCGTCAGTTGTGCGGATAAATTTGTCGTAGGTTGTGTTAAGAAGGTCGCAAATGCCTTTAATTTCGCCTGCAACCTTGTCAACATACGCTTTCGGAGTAACTCCTGCGCTCTTTGCATATTCCTCAATTTTTTGACCGTGCTCGTCAGTACCTGTCAGAAAGAAAACATCAAAGCCCTGCATTCGCTTGTACCTCGCAATTGCGTCGGTCAGCACAATTTCGTAGCTGTTGCCGATGTGAGGCTTACGTGAAGTGTAAGCGATGGCTGTTGTGATGTAAAACTTTGGCTTTTCACACATAGAAAACGCCCCTTTCTGAAATATATATTTGGGTCTACTATATTTTGACCGCAAATCTACAATTATTATACTAAATATTTCCTTTTATTTCAAGGAGTTTAATAAAAATAAATTACCCGCACAGTATGAAAAAATAAAAGAACCTTGACGGCGAAGCGTTTTATTCCGTTCCCTAATTGAGGGAGTAAACGGAACATAAAATCAAGTCCTCTGTAACAAATTCAGGGCATACCGTTTGGTATGCCCTGTTGTTTTTGAATATTCTTATTGCGGTTAATGCTTAACCGTTAAACCTTTATGATATGCACTGTTGTATTTTCCGTTATATGCTTTTACGGTGTAGGTGTATTTTATGCCTTTTTTAACATTTTTATCCACATAAGATGTGCCCGTCACAGTTGCAATTTTTGTCCAAGAGGTTGCATTACCTGCCTTGCGGTATACATAATACCCCTTTGCACCTGCTACCTTGCTCCAGGCAACTGTAACATTCTTACTCTTGTTTGCTACCTTAAAGGTAGGTCTTGCAAGGTATTTTATTGCTACGCCTGAATGGAATGAGCTGCACGCTTTGCCGTTGTAGGCTCTCACGGTGTAAGTGTAATTTGAGCCGCTCTTAACATTTTTGTCATTGTAAGATGTACCCGTTGCAGTTGCAATTCTTACCCATGATTTATCGTTCGGACCTTTGCGATAAACATAATAGCTTTTCGCACCTGCTACCTTACTCCAGGTAACTGCAACATAACCGTTTCCGTTTGACACCTTGAATGTAGGCTGAGCAAGATATTTAACAGTGAGTCCTGAGTGGTATGAGCTGCTGAAATTGCCGTTGAATGCTCTTACGGTATATACATAATCTGTACCGCTCTTGATGCTCTTATCATTGTATGCAGTGTCTGTAACTGTGGCAATTCTTGTCCAGGACTTTGCATTGCCTGCCTTGCGGTATACATAATATCCCGTTGCGCCTGCGACCTTATTCCAGGAAACCGCAACATAGCCGTTTTTGACTGACGCTCTGAAGGTTGGCTGCGCAAGATATTTGATTGCTACGCCTGAATGGAACGAGCTGTTTACATTTCCGTTAAATGCTCTTACGGTATATACATAATTAGTGCCGCTTTTTACATTTTTGTCGTTGTAGGCAGTGCCTGTTACGGCTGCAATTTTTACCCAGGATTTATCATTCGGAGCTTTGCGGTATACATAATATCCTTTTGCTCCGCCCGTTTTGTTCCAAGTGATAGAAACATAGCCTTTTTTGCTTGCAACTTTAAGTTCGGGACGGGAAAGGTAAAGACAGGAAATGCCTGTCGAGTCAAAGCCGCTTAAAGTGTCGCCTTTAACGGCACGGACGGTGTATGTATACTTTGTTCCGCTTACTGCATTGGAATCAATGTAAGATGTGCCTGTAACCGTTGCAATTTTTTCCCAGGAGGTGCCGGATGTTTTGCGGTAAACATTATACGATTCAGCATCGCTTACCTCGCTCCAGGTAACAGCGACACCCTTTGATGTATTAACAGCCTTTGAAAGTATGGGGGTTGATATTGTGTCCGTTGCTGTGCCGTTTAAAGCTATAAAAGGAATATCATTCTCTTTTGCATAGGTTTTTGCATAAGAATCACTGTTACCGTAAATTGTTAAATTATCGCAACCGATGAAAGCATTACCGTATATACTTGTTACACTGTCGGGAATGGTTACACTTGCAAGCGAGGTGCAATTGTAGAAAGCATCACTGCCGATACTTGTTACGCTATCGGGGATATCGTATGATATTCTTGTATTACCGATAGGATATTGTATAAGCTCCGTCGCAGCTTTATTAAATAATACGCCGTCTATATCACAGTAGTTTTTATTTCCTGAACTCACATAAATGTTTTCCATTGAGGTGCAATGACAGAAAGCATTATAGCCTATACTTGTAACACTGTCGGGAATTGTTATGCTTGTAAGCGAGGTGCAATTTCTGAAAGTAGCATAACCAATATATGTCACACTGTTAGGAATTGTTACGCTTGTAAGCGAGGTGCAAAAGCTGAAAGCATCATCACCTATACTTGTTACACTGTTAGGAATTGTTATGCTTGTAAGTGATCTGCAATATTCGAAAGTATCATAGCCTATACTTGTCACGCTGTTAGGAATGGTTACACTTGCAAGCGAGGTGCAATTGTAGAAAGCATCACTGCCGATATATGTTACACTGTCGGGAATTGTTACGCTTGTAAGCGAAGAGCAATGTGAGAAAGCACCGATGTCGATACTTGTTACGCTGTCAGGGATGGTTACGCTTGTAAGCGAGTTGCAACTGCTGAAAGCATATCTGTTAATATAGATAATTTTATTACCGTTTATATATTCCGGAATAGACAGGCGTTTAGCAGAGCCTGTATATTCTTTAATAGCTGCAGTGCCGTTAAGAGTGCTTATTTTAAAATCTCCCGATGAAACAATATTGCTTGTATCGCTTATATTGTCCTCGTAAACAGAGCCGTACTGTGAAGAGCTTGGAGTAACATATTTTGTTTCTGTTTTACTGCCTACCGTGCAGGCGTCAACACGTTTGCCGTTTTCAAAATGGAAATAAAGCCTTAAGGGGCTGTTCTTTTCATTATATATTTTCCATTCACTTTTTCCGCTGAATTTGAAAAATAAAATATTTATTTTACATTCAAAACCGACATTGGAATACAAATATGCACTCAGCGTTAAGCAATAAGTTGAAACATTATTCGCGTCTTTAGAGCTTTCGGCGGAAGCCTTTGCTTTTACACCGATTTCAAAATAAACTCCCGCCTTAGCGGTAAGAATTTTAATGCCTGCACTTATTTTAACTCCCAATTTGCCCGATCCTTCAAAAGTATAAGTAAAGGTTTCTTTGTGAAAGGACGCTATATTATGAACGCCCGATTCATCTTTTGTAAAGCCGGCTGTTATTTTATAGGTTTGTTTAAATTCTGTTTTGCCGCACAGTTCAATTTTAGGCTCAACTTTAATGTATCCTATACCGGCAACGGGAAACTCTCCTAAATTTAAATCACTCTTGTTAATATCATCAACAAGCTCTGAAGAATTAAATTCAGCGCTTACTCCTAATGATAATTTACAGTCAAGCTTTGCGGTCATTTTTTTATTTCCAGAGTCCAATTTGGTCGATATTTTAATATCTGAAATTTTAACATTAAGATTTATTGAATTACCGGCACGCAAAGGAATTTTTGCTTTCAAGCTAATTTCATGTTTTGCTGCTATTGCTTTTGCCTTGGCTTTTGTTTGCGCAGGTGCCGGACTTTCAACAACCTCTACCCCTTCAGCAGGGATAAAGTCATTCGCGTCAACATCAACAACGCTTCGAATATCAACAGCCGTAACTGCATCCTCATCTGCTGTTTCGGACACTGTAACTGTTATGCAATCTTCGGCTGCCGTTACCTCGCTTGCTTGGTAAACAAGCGGAATTTCATTGGAATACACAACAAATGTGTCACCGTTTTTAAGGCTTACACTTGTATCGTAAATAATTATATGAGTCTCGTCAATAAATTCAACTGCGGAGCTGCTCGGGATTTCTACTACATCCTTGCTGAATTCGTATGTACTGTTGTAATTTTCATCAATCTCATCGCCCTTAACGGTTTCCTCTGCATCAGTTAACATAATGTCAATTTCTTCTGCCGTTACGGTTTTTTCAGGAGAAAAATTATTGCTTGCATCAAGTTTAAACCAGCCCCTGTTTACGGCAACTTGGTCATCAACAGGATATTCACATTTCGCAAAGTCAGTAAATGTGTATTGAAAATTTGCGTCATCTGCACCCTCAAGCTCATATTGCAAACAGAAATTCAGCGTCTGCGCCGCAAATTCTCTTGTAATATCGCCCTCGGGATTAACAGAGCCACCCGCTTCAACATCAACTACACCGAACTCAACAGCAAGAAGAACATCGTAATAATACTTTGAATCTTCTGCAAGGTCGGAAAAATAGTTGTCGGGATAATTGTCGCTTTCAACTGTCATTTCAAAGGTTTTTGCGAGCTGTGACAGCCACTCGGCACGGTTGGTGATTGTGCCTTCGGCGGTAAATGCCGAAACATCAACACAGAGTATTGATGAAGAAAGCATAAGCACTGTTAAAATTAAACTGATAATCTTTTTCATTATAATTCTCCTCAAACAAACTAATTAAAGCTATTCTACCAAATATTGCTGTGATTATCAACAAAAATGTTAAATCTAAACTGTAATTTAATAAAAATAATTACCCGTTCAGAAAGAATCTAAACGGGTGCATATTTATTTTATCAAATTTTCTATAGCGGTGTCAAAGGCTTTGGAAAAAGCGGACAGCTCAATGTCTGTCACAAACCGTTTGCCGCATTCAATTCGCTGAATTGCGTTTTTATCTATATCAAGTCCGAGCAATTGCAGCTTATCCGCTAACTGCCGTTGTGATAAATTAAGATTTTTCCTTAAAACTGCAATATTTTTGCCGCACAGATTGTTAAGTCCTTCTTTGGATTTGTTAGTAAACATACAAATACTCCGAAAATGACATTTAGTGCTTGTCATTTACGAAGTAATTATATGATAAACTGTGTATGAGGTTGACATTCGGTGAATGTCAAAAAGAATATATTGTATGTAAAAGAGGGATTTTATGCAGAAACTGCCTACATATTATTTGTCTATTGACAAAAACGGACGGGTGGTTATTCCGAAAGCGGCTCGCGACGCGCTTGGCTTTTCCTCGGAGAATTTTGTGCGTGCAACGGTAACAGATAAAAAAATAATATTAGAAAGCGGCAGAAAAATATGTAAATTTTGCGGAAATAAAAATATACTTTGTGAGGATTTCCCGATTTGTCCTAAATGTATAGAAAAGGTAAACGAGCTGAAGGAATTATACAACGGATGCGTACAGAAAAAGGAAAATGGCTGATTTAGGTTCTTTGTCGGATTTTTTCTGCATATTTATAAAATGTAAGACGAAAGAAAAAGTCCGCAAGGTCGGTGGGCTTACAGCTTTATGAAAAAATTTTTAAAAAGTTGAAAAAAATTCAAAAAAAGTGTTGACATCCTCGTTTTTTTATGGTATTTTATATGAGCCGCTGAAACACAGCAGCAAGCAAAAGCGTGGGAGCATAGCTCAGCTGGGAGAGC
>DERX01000093.1 GCA_002361875.1 Ruminococcaceae bacterium UBA3329 | reverse complement strand
AGGTCTTTCATTTGAAACACTTGAAGCTGTTAAGGAAAAGACAGGCGAAATGCCCCTTGTTCTTCACGGCGGTACAGGTATCCCGGCTGATATGATTAAAAAGGCTATTTCACTCGGCGTTTCAAAAATCAATGTTAACACAGAGTGTCAGCTTGCATTCCAGGAAGCAACAAGAAAGTATATTGAAGAAGGCAAAGACCTCCAGGGCAAGGGCTTTGACCCGAGAAAGCTTTTAGCTCCCGGTGCAGAGGCTATTAAGGCTTGCGTTCGTGAAAAAATCGAACTCTTCGGTTCAGCAAATAAGGCATAATCTAACAGATAAAAATTAATTATACAAAAAGAGCCGTTTGCTTACAGAAAGCGAACGGCTTTAACTTTTTTGATATTTTATGAATCCTTTATTTCCCGTATTCCAGAGATAATTCTGAAAACGGTAAAGGCTATTATCCCAACAGTCAGTGCCGTTTCCATAAAGCTTAAAAGTCGTAAAGCCTTTGACATATTTATTATTGTTGCAACATCGTTTGCCATTTGTTATTCCTCCGTTGTAATAAGAACTCCGTGCGCAATCCCGGGAATACTCTCGCCCTGCAAATTTGATGTGAGGGACAGAAGCGCTCCCGTGCCGACAAAGAAAACATTTTTAAGCTCGCCCGAAAGCATTCTTTTCATAATATTTGAATTGAGAACCGCCGCCGAACAGCCGCACCCCGAACCGCCTGCGTGAACGTCCTGATTTTCCATATCGTAAATCATAAGACCGCAGTCGTTGTGAACGGCGGAAATGTCAATATTTTCATCCTTCATTAAAAGCTCAATTAAAAGGTCTTTGCCGACTTTTCCGAGGTCGCCTGTCAAAATTAAATCATAGTCGGACGGCTTTGTGTTGGTGTCTTTCAAAAACTGCGCTATGGTATCTGCGGCGGCAGGAGCCATTGCGGCACCCATATTATTGGGGTCTTTAATGTCAAGGTCGGTTATTTTACCGAAGATAACAGCGCTGATGCTTGGTGTATTTTTTTTGTGCTCCGAAAGGTAACAAGCGCCTGCGGCGGTTGCCGTTCTTTGCGCAGTGGGCGTTCTCTGACCGCCGTATTCAAGAGGCATTCTGAATTGCCTTTCAGCAGAAGCAAAATGCGAAGATGTCGTTGCAACCGCATTCTTGAAAGCTCCCGAATCCACAAAGGTTGACGCAACACCAAGTGAGAGAGCCATTGTTGAGCACGCACCGTAAAGACCTAAAAACGGAATATTCATTTCCTTAATTCCGAAGGTCGTGCCGATGCATTGGTTGAGCAAATCGCCGCCCATAATGATGTCAACATTATCCGTACTGGCGCTTGCCTTTGCAATTGCCCTTGTAACCGCCTCACGCTGCAAGGCACTTTCCGCCTTTTCAAAAGACGCACTGTCGTTTATTGAGTCGTCGCTGAAAATATAGTCAAAATCCTCTGCAATCGGACCTTCGCCCTCGGTCTTGCCGACAACGGCGCTGTAGCCGCAAATTGACGGCTTTGATTTTAATAAATAAGTTTGTTTTCCGATTTTTTCTGCCATAATTTATCACCCTTTAAACTTATTTTTAGCCGTATTTTTCAAAAATATTCTTGTGTAAAATCAGGCAAAATATGACAAATATTGTAAATTGTGATAAAATAAACGCAAGCGTTTATTTTTAAAGATTTTATGTCCCTTTGGCTCTGCCTGTCGGCAAACCGCCAAAGACGGACGAATTTTTCAGGTGATTTTAATGAAGATATTTTTTCACACATTAGGCTGTAAGGTAAATCAATATGAAACGCAGGAAATGCGTGAAGATGCCGAAAGAAACGGCTATGCTGTTACCGAAAATGAAGATGAGGCGGACATTTTCGTCATAAACTCATGCACGGTTACGGGAGAAAGTGACAGAAAAACAAGGCAGTGCGTTCGCCACTTTAAATCGGCACACCCGGAAAGTGTTACGGTGCTTACGGGGTGTATGCCACAGTCTTTCCCCGAAATGGCGGAAAAGCTTTCCGAAGCGGATATTGTACTCGGCAACAGAAACAACAAGCTGCTTGTTTCTGCGCTTCGGGAATATTTTGTTTCGCATAACAGAACGCTGCATTTGAATCAGCATGAAAAGGGCGAGGATTTTTACAGCTCGGGCATTACGAATTTTGAAGAAAGAACGAGAGCCATAGTAAAAATTGAGGACGGCTGTGACAGGTTTTGCTCCTACTGCATTATTCCGAAGGCAAGAGGAAGAGTGCGTTCAAGAGATATTGAGAGCATAAAAAAAGAGGTTATGTACTTAACGGAAAACGGATATTCCGAAATTGTTCTTGTGGGAATTAACCTTTCGGCATACGGCAAAGGCACAGAATTTACGCTTGCAGACGCGATTTTTGCTGTCGCTGAAAATAAAAATGTCAAGAGAATACGGCTTGGCTCTCTTGAGCCCGACCACCTGACGGACGATTTGATTGAAAAGATGTCAAAATGCGAAAAGCTGTGCCCGCAGTTCCACATTTCACTTCAAAGCGGCTGTGACAAAATTCTAAAAAAGATGAACAGGCATTACACGGCGGCGGAATATGAGCATCTTTGTTCAGTTCTCCGAGAAAAATTCGACGGCGCAACACTCACGACTGACATTATGGTGGGGTTTCCCGGAGAAAGTGACGAAGATTTTGAAGAAACGAGAAAATTTGCCGAAAAAATCGGCTTTGAAAAGATACATATTTTCCCCTATTCAAGGCGGAGCGGTACTGTAGCCGACAAAATGGACGGTCAGATAAGCAAAGCGGTAAAAGCTGAAAGAGTAAAACTTCTCTCTGAAACAGCCGAGAAAATCAGAGAAACATTTTTAAGTGAGCAAAAAGGCAAAATACTTTCGGTTCTCGTTGAGGGAAAGCAAAAGGACGAGTGTTTCTTCGGTTATACAGCGAATTATATTCCCGTAAAATTTGACAGTGAAGCGGAAATCGGCTCGATTGCCGACATCAAAATCACTTCGTCGGACAAGGATTTTTGCATCGGAACTAAAATATAAAAATATAATCCGAATACAAACATAAGCGGTTAATGCAACCCGCAGTTTACATTTAGAACTTAGTTGTTGGTTGTATTTCAGACGTAAAACAGGTATCATAAATACAAACGGTTATTCGGATTGGAGAACAAAGTATGACATTAGGCGATAAATTATCAAATCTGCGAAAAGAAAACAATTATACTCAAGAACAGCTTGCAAGTGTTCTCGGAGTATCAAGGCAGTCAATCAGCAAGTGGGAAAGCAATATTGCATATCCCGAAACCGACAAGCTGATACGGATAAGCGAGCTGTTTGACTGCACGCTTGATTATTTGCTTAAAGACATAGAAGAAACGACACACAACAATCAGTCCAACGAGGAAATTCATTTTTCCCCCAAGCGTCTGCACGAAAGAAAAAGCGAAAAAACGGTATTCGGTATGCCGCTCTGGCATATCGGCAAAAATGCAAGGGGCTTTATTGCTGTCGGCTTAAATGCCCATGGAGTGATTGCAGTCGGCTTAAAAGCAACGGGATTTGTTTCCCTCGGTACGCTGTCAATAGGCGTATTATCGCTTGGTATGTTTTCGCTTGGATTGTTTTCAATCGGTCTGTTTGCACTCGGCATTCTGTCCGCAGGCTGTTTTTCTTTTGGTATATTTGCAACGGGAGCAATTAGCTTGGGTGTCATTTCTCTCGGTGCAATCGCAATCGGTGATTTTTCTGTCGGAGCATTAGCCATAGGAAAATATTTTGCCCTTGGTGACAATGCAAATGCGATGATTGCTTTGGGCGATACAGAAGCTTTAGGAAGCGTATTTCAGAAAACCGGTGAGCTTTCCGCACAGGACATTATTTATGTCAAACATTTGCTTGACACATCTGTACCTGCTTATCTTTCCCCTGCAAAAGAAATAATTAAGCTGTTTTTATAGCAGGAGCGTGTATGCAAGGTTTAATAAGTTGAAAACTTTTATTGAAAAAAGCGGGCAGTTCAATTACTGTCCGCCTTATTTTTTAATTTGTTGAATACCAAACGCTGTTAGCGATGTTTTCGGGTTTTACTGCAAATTTCATTCTGAATAATTTACTTTTAAGCGAATTGCCCTTAACCTTAACATCGCAAAGAGATTTTACGGTAACATCACTTGCGCTGTATTCCTTATCCGTTTTAACCGTAATCACCTTTTCCTCATTCGGCAAAAGGTCGAAATAGTTGTCGGAAAACGGTGTTTTGAAATTCTTAATATCAACCATAACACTGCGGCAGAAGGTATCCGCTGAAAGCTTAACCGTTAAAAGTCCGTTTTCATAGGAAACAGTCTTTTTTATATCCGCTTTTTTCAGTTTCAAATCCTTGTCGGGAACAAAAATCTTTGTGCGCTCCGAAATGCACTCCCCGTCCACAAAAAATTTAACATTAAGGTAAATGTCCTTAGGATTTGCATTGTGAAGATTGCCGTTGATTATAAGTTTGCTTGAAAGAGGCTGTAAAACAGCGCTCATTTCATTTTTAAATACCGTCTTGCCGTCCAAGGTGCAAAGAGAATATTTAACCGTTCCGCTGACAATATCCAATGAGTCGTTTATGCAGTAAATTGAGAAATCATTCTCTCTGTCCTCAACAGACACGCAGACAGGCTCAAAGAAATGCCGTGCGCAGTATTGAAGCGGTTTCCATTTGCCTGTATAGTCAACAGACGACCACGAGGGTGCGGGCCAGTTGTCGTTATACTGCCAGAAAATCGAGCCGTTACAACGCCCTCTGTTTCTTCTCCAATGCTCGGTAGCGTCGGCAATACATTCCTTTTGAATAAGCCCTGTTAAATAGACCAAATCTTCAAATTTTTCAGGCTCGTTGAATTTTTCATATAAATAGAAAAGCATTTTGGGATTGCCGCCCTTGCACTTTTGGTGGGCGTTAAAAATCTCTGTTTCGATACCGTAATCGCTCTCATCAGCAAATGTACGGATTGCGTCCATTGAGGGAAGCGACTCAAGACCGAATTCACTGCAAAAGCGTGTCATACGCTTACGGTAATAGTTTAAGGGCTTCAAGCCGTGCCAGACATTCCACATGTGAGTGTCACCGAATTCATCGCCTGTTACACCCTTTCGGCAATCCTCGCCTATGGGAGAGGTCGGGATATACGGAATATCGGAGTCAATTTTCTTTACCTCATCAGCTAAAATTTCGTAGAAAAACTTTTTGTACCATTTGACTATTTTCGTTGTTTCGGGCATATAAGAGAACATAGCCTCAAGCTCGTTGTTACCGCAAAGAAGAGCCAGAGACGGGTGCGTTCTCATTCGCTTAACATTCTGACGTGCCTCGGCAAGACAGTTTTCGAGAAAATCTTCTTCATAAAACGGGTACATTAAGCACGCATACATAAAGTCCTGCCAGATAAGAATACCCTTTTCGTCGCACTGCGAATAAATGTAATCACTGCCGTAATTTGCTCCGCCCCAAATACGTAAAATATTGAAATTCGCCGAAACCGCACTGTCAAGGTAATAGTCAACCGTTTCGTTTGTGGCTCTGCCTATGAGCGCATCGGGAATTATGTAGTTAGCGCCCTTGGCAAAAATTGGCACACCGTTAAGCTCAATGCTGAAATTACCGCCGAATTCGTCCTTGTCACGGTTTAAGCGCACTGTGCGAAGTCCGATTTTCTTTGTAACAGTTTCACCGTCAAGTGTAGCAGACACAGTATACAGTGGCTGTTTATCCTTGCCTGAAAGCTCTCTTGTCCACCAAAGCGACGGGGATTCAATAAGAATTTCACTGTCGCCGGTAAAATCAAATTCTTTGCCGTCGGGACAGATTACCTTGCCCGAATATTCGCCCTCGCCGTCTATGTCGGCGCTGATTTTAAGCGTAACCGTGCCGTTTTCATGGATTTGGCGAATGTCAAGATATTCTATTCTGTTATCAAATGCGAGAACCTCAATGTCGCCGAGTATGCCCGAAAAGGGCGCTGAAATACCCCAGTCCCATCCGAAATGGCAATGTGGCTTGCGGATATAGGCAATGCCGTCAGTGCCGTTGTTGTTTTTCGGAAGCGGATTTTCTTTCTGCCTTTTTAAAGCATAATCAACGGGCGCACGGAAAACGATTTTAAGCTCATTTTCGCCCTCGACTGCCGTTTCCTTTATATCAAATTCATATTTTATGTGAGCATTTTTACCCTCACCTATTTTTTGACCGTTTAAGAAAATGTCACAAAGCGTGTCAAGGCATTCGCAGGAGAGTAAAACCTTTCTTTTTGACAGCTCTTCACCTGTTAATGTAAATGTGCGGGAATAAGTCCAGTCCTTTGTGCCTATCCACTGCACCTTTTCCTCATTGTCCTTATAAAACGGGTCGGGAATTTCCCCTGCCGATAAAAGCTGTGTGTAATTGTCACACGGGACAGCAACCTCAATGCTTTTCCCCAAGCCCTCACAGGTTAAATTCCATTTACCGTTAAGATTCACTTTTTTCAAGAAAATCACCTCAAATTTATTATAACAAAACGGTTGTATTTTGTAAATATATAAGAGCGAGGAAAACAATATATAAAATGTATAGGTAGAAAAAACGGCTCCCAAGTGTTCTGGGAGCCAAAAGGTAAACTTGTAGGGACAGACGACTCGGCTGTCCGTTGCAAAGTTTAATATTTCTGTTATTTTTTCACGGTACGCCGAGGTCGGCGTACCCTACAAAATGCTATTTCAGCTTTTTTCTTATGCTTTGGAGTCTTGTGCGCACTGCCGAGGCGGAAATGCTAAATATTTTGCCGATTTCGCCGCTTGAATACCCTTTTGCTTTTAAGTCTATAATCGTCTTTTCTTCGGGAGTGAGAGTGGCTAACAGTGAACGCATTACTACGGTATCTTCAAAATCTACGGAATAGAGAGCCGAAAGGTTTTCAGCCGACTCCTCAAGCGAAATGAAATTGCCTTTTTTCCTGTAATAATCCGTAAGTACGCTTTTTGCCACGGTAAAGACAAGCGCTTTGTAAGAGCGGACATTTTGCACTCCCGAAAGATATGCCCACAGCTTTAAAAAGGTCTGCTGGGTTAAATCGTCAACCTCCGTCTGCGGCACACGCTTGCGAAAGTAAGACTTAACCGCTTTTTCTTTTTCAGCATAAATTATTTCAAATTCTTCCCTTGCGGTCAAGTCCTCACCCCACAGCCCAATTTTCGGCTTTACTTTCTTTTTTTCTTGCCCTTTGTTTTTATCTCATCGGATTCTGCAATTTTATTACCGATATGAGCATTATTCTGAACATAACCCCAAAGCTCTTTTCGGCAGATTATCTTGTTGCCGGAGATAAAACGGATTTGCTTTTCACGGAGCATATCGGCAGTAACGCTATCGTCAATATAAATTTTGTTGTCCGCCATGGCAATTGTGCCGACTTCGCACTCTTTTACAAAGTTTGCGTCAATATACAGCTTATTTTCAACAAATTTCAATTTGTCAATGTCAAAATCTTCCGTAATGACCTCTCCGTTTGCTTGAAGAATATTGACATAAGAGCCTTTTTGAACCAAAGCCGTACCGTTTACAATAAGGTCTATATTTCTATCGGCTGACAAGTCATAAATAAGTGCAAAACCGTTTACCATATAGATAGTATCATTTTTTACGGTTTCGTTTGTTAAGCGTGCACTGCCGTTTACTGAGGCAATTTCTTTGCCGCGCGGAACGGTAATTGAACAAGCGACACCTTCAAATTCAATTTCCGAAAGTGCTTCTATATATTCCTCATCACCGTCAGCGACCAAGACACACGCCACACCTGATATTGTTTTGATATTGCGAAGCGCCTCAGGGGTGTAATTTGTCAAATCGAGCATCGGAACATTTTTAATTGTTTTTCTTTTGTCAGTATCAGCGTTTTCTTTTCTTTTCCAAAACATAGTACATTCTCCTTTTTTATTTTGTTTTTCGTATAGTAAGACGGGAGAAAAACAAAAGTGTCTGTGAAAAAATTTAGAAATTCTTATATTTGTGCTGAACAAATAAACAATCGGTAGGGACAGACGACCTCGGCTGTCCGTTGCAAAGTTTAATATTGCTGTTAGTTTTTCACGGTACGCCGAGTTACGGCTACGCCAAGACCCTTTTGTCAGCTTTGCTGACATTTCCCCTTGCAGGGGAATAACGGCGTAACCTACAAAAGCAACGGCGGGCATGGAAACCCGCCGCTACTGTTTGCGCATTACCTGTATATTAAATTATCTCGCCGCCGCCGAGGACTGTGTCACCGTCATATAGTACTACTGCCTGACCTTTGGTGACTGCTCTTTGCGGCTCGTCAAATTTTACATTTAAAATTCCGTCACTATCTACAAAAGCGGTGCAGGGACTTTCCGTATGCTTATAGCGTATTTTCGCCTTGCAGCGTACAGGCTCTTTGAAATCATCACCCGAAATAATATTAACATTCTCCGCCTTTAAGGTATCGGTAAACAAATCCACGTTATCGCCGAGAACAACATTGTTTGTTTCGGTGTTTATTTCACAGACAAAAAGCGGCTTTATGTATGACACGCCCAAGCCTTTCCTCTGACCAAGGGTGTAATGGATTATCCCTTTATTTTTGCCGAGAACCGTTCCGTCACGAAGGACGAAATCGCCCTGCGGGAACTGTTTGCCGAGGTAATTTTCAATAAATGCGGCATAGTCGCCGTTCTGCACAAAGCAAATATCCTGACTGTCCGACTTGTGAGCGGTTACAAGTCCGTTTTCCTCCGCAATTTTGCGGATTTCTGGCTTTGAAAAATCGCCCAGCGGCAAAATAAGCCTTGAAAGAATATCCTGTGTGAGCATATAAAGCACATAGCTCTGGTCTTTTGAGGTGTCCTTTGCCTTTTTGAGCACATATTTGCCCGTAGTTTCGTCAAGCTCAACCCTTGCGTAATGCCCTGTTGCAAGATATTGGCAGTTCATTTCATCAGCTTTTTTCAGCATTTCGGAAAATTTAAGATTTTTGTTGCAGAAAATGCAGGGATTCGGCGTTTTTCCTAAAGTATAAGCCTTTACGAACTCTTCAACAACGAAAGTCTTAAACTCATTTTGAAAATCAAATATTCTGAAAGAAAAGCCGAGTGAATCGGCAATTTTCTCTGCATCGTCAATATCGCCCGAATTGTCCGAGAGCAAAGACATTGTAGCGCCGTGGCATTCATATCCGTTATTTTTTAAAAGAAAAGCGGCAACGGAAGAATCCACGCCGCCGCTCATTGCTATTAAAACCTTTGAACTGTTCATTTTATTCACCGAGTTCAATCATTTTGTCAATGCATTTGCGTGCTTTTGTGATAGTTTCACTGTCAAGCACTATTTTCTCGCCGCCTGTGCCCTTAACTGTATTGTAAACGTCCATAAGAGTAGTTGCCTTCATATTGGAGCAGATAAGGTCCTTTGAAAGCGGATAGAAATTTTTATCGGGACATTCATACTGCAAAAGCTCTGCAATGCTGATTTCAGTGCCGATTATAAATTCATTTGCGTCCGATTTCTTCGCAAAATTCATTATTCCTGATGTTGAGCCGACATAATCGGCGTGCTTTACAACATCGGGAATACATTCCGGGTGAACAAGGAAAAGCGCATTCGGATGCTCTTTTTTCGCCCTCAAAACCTCTTCCTCGCTGATTTTGGCATGAGTTGGACAACCGCCTGAAAGAAGCTTGAAATTCTTTTCGGGAAGCTGTTTTCTGACATAATCGCCTAAATTGCAATCGGGAATGAAAAGAATATTTTTCTCGGGCATTTTGGAAACAATCTCCACAGCCTGCGAGCTTGTAACGCAGACATCGCAAACGGTTTTAAGTGCCGCCGTGGTGTTTATGTAAGCCACTACGGCAAAATCCGGATACATTTCCTTTACTGCGGAAATTGTTTCTTTATCCATTTGCTCTGCCATCGGGCAGCCCGCCGCACCGTTTGCAATATAAACAGTCTTTTCGGGAGAAAGGATTTTAACGGTTTCAGCCATAAAGCGAACTCCGCACATTATTACGGTTTCGGCGTCCGTGCTTTTAGCCTTAACGGAAAGAGCGTAGCTGTCACCCGTAAAATCGGCAATCTCCTGTATTTCCTTTGCGACATAGGAATGAGCCAAAATGCAGATATTTTTCTCTTTTTTAAGCCTTAAAATCTCTTCCTGAATTTCTTTAATAGTCATAATTATTCCTCAACGCCGTGCTCGTGCGCCTCATTAAAATGGAACTGTGCTTCATCATATTCAATGCCGTTTTTGTCGTAATAATCACGCACAGCGGCTTTAATCGCCTGTTCAGCCAAAACAGAGCAGTGAATTTTTACTGCGGGGAGTCCGTCAAGAGCCTCAACAACCGCCTTGTTTGTAAGCTTTAAAGCTTCGGAAATAGGCTGACCCTTAATAAGGTCAGTCGCCATTGAGGATGTAGCTATTGCGGAAGCACAGCCATAGGTGTTGAATTTAACATCGGTAATAATACCGTTGTCTATTTTAAGATACATTTTCATTATATCGCCGCATTTTGCGTTGCCGACCTCGCCTACACCGTCTGCATCGTCAATTTTACCGACATTATGCGGATTTACAAAATGCTCCATTACTTTTTCTGAATATTCCATTATGCGTTACCTCTTTCTTTTTGTAATCTTTCCCACAAGGGTGACATATCACGAAGTCTTTCAATTATCGGGGGAACCTGTTCGATTATATAATCCGCCTGCTCTAATGTGTTGTCCTCACAAAAGCTTAAACGAAGTGAGCCGTGGGCAACCTCATGAGGCAGTCCTATTGACAAAAGAACATGGCTCGGGTCAAGTGAGCCCGATGTGCAGGCAGAGCCTGAAGACGCCTGAATCCCGGCCATATCAAGATAAAGGAGAAGTGACTCGCCCTCAACGCCCTCAAAGCACATACTTACATTTCCCGGAAGTCTGTTCACACGGTCGCCGTTTACTCGACTGCACGGGATTTTAAGAAGCCCGTCGATAACCCTGTCACGGATTTCGCAAAGCTTTTTCGTATTTGCTTCAAGATTTTCCGCCGCCTCTTTAAGCGCCGCCGCCATTCCCACAACTCCGGGGACATTTTCCGTGCCTGCACGGCGGTTTCTTTCCTGTGCGCCGCCCTCAATCAAATTCGGAAGTCTTATTCCGTTTTTGCAGTATAGAGCGCCTACGCCCTTTGGACCGTGGAATTTATGTCCTGACATTGAGAGCATATCAATATTATCTTTCTCAATATCTATCGGCAAGTGACCCACAGCCTGTACGGCGTCTGTATGGAAAAGAACGCCCCTTTCACGGCAAATTGCGCCGATTTCGCGGATTGGCTGAACAGAGCCTATTTCATTGTTTGCGAACATAACGGTTACAAGAGCCGTGTCATCACGGATTGCATTTTTAAGGTCGTCAAGGTGAATTATACCGTTTTCGTAAACATCAAGAAGGGTTATTTCAAAGCCTCTTCTTTCAAGATATTTTAAAGTGTGCAAAACAGCATGATGCTCAAACTTTGTGCTGATTATATGCTTTTTGCCCTTTTTCGCCATAAGCTCGGCAACACCCTTAATCGCCCAGTTGTCGCTCTCACTGCCGCCTGATGTAAAGTATATTTCATCGGCTTTGCAGTTAAGAATTTCGGCTATTTGCGCTCTTGCGTCACGCACGGCGTGGAATGCGTCCTGCCCCACTGAATGAAGGCTTGAGGGATTGCCGTATATTTCTTTATAACACGGCATCATTGCATTCAGTGCCGTTTCTGAAATTTTAGTTGTTGCAGCGTTGTCTGCATAAACTTTCATAAGCACATCTCTTTCTATATGGTATACATTTTCACAGTATTTTACTATGAATTCTCAAATATCATACTACTTCACTATGAATTTGTCAATTATTATTTTAGAATTTTTTGTAAATGCAGTAAAAGTATTGACAAATACGTGTATTTGTATTCGTCAGCAGCCGCACCCACAGCCGCAACTGCCCTTTTCATTGTGTTTGTCAACAAGATATTGAAGCGTGATTGAATCCACAACCTCATTTACCGCGTCAAGTATTCTTTGCCAAATCTCAATAGTTATGCAGTCGGTGCAGTGCTCACAGGTGTTTTCCTCGCTGTCAAGGCAGATTACGGGGGCAAGACTGCCCTCTGCCACACGCAGAATTTCGCCGACAGTGTAATCCTTCGGTTCTCTCGTCAGGCGGTATCCGCCCTGCGCCCCTCTTGTGCTTTCAACAAGTCTTTCTTTCGACAGCATTTTAATTATCTGCTCAAGGTATTTTTCGCTTATATTCTGCCTTTGAGAAATACTTTTTATCGAAATATATTCTCCGTTGCCGTTTATTGCAAGGTCAAGCATTAAACGGAGAGCATACCTGCCTTTTGTGGAAATTTTCATATTTTTCACACTCTTTTTCTGTAAATAAAAAATGATAGTTATATAATAATAAAAATTTAGTAG
>DERX01000008.1:26066-26620 GCA_002361875.1 Ruminococcaceae bacterium UBA3329 | reverse complement strand
CTTTGATTTTCTTGACAATATTTGCCGTTTGAGGTATTATATTTAGACGATTAAAATTGTATTACTATGGGAATTTATACATATATTTATATATCTATCAGATAAATTTTTACGGAGGACTTATGGCTGAAAACAAAAACAAAAAAGCCGAAAAGCGTTCGTTCGTCGGGAAGTCGGCGAATAACGGAAAAAAGCGTGCCAATGATTCGTTGCAGAAAAAACAGAATGTAAAAAAATCGCCGTCTTATGACAGGAAAACAAATCAGAAGCAAATCGGAAAACTTAATACGGACAAAAAACAGAAGCAAAAGAAAAAGCAAACGCCCGAAAAGAGCGTAAAAATTGCGTTCCTCGGCGGACTTAACGAGGTCGGCAAAAATATGACTCTTTACGAGTATGAGGGGGATATGATTTTAGTTGACTGCGGTCTTGCTTTCCCCGAGCCTGAGATGCTCGGCGTTGACCTTGTTATCCCCGATTTTACCTATATTGAGAAAAATAAAGACAGGATAAAGGGTATATTTATCACTCACGGGCATGAGGACCACATCGGC
>DERX01000008.1:19388-25851 GCA_002361875.1 Ruminococcaceae bacterium UBA3329 | reverse complement strand
CACGGGCATGAGGACCACATCGGCGGACTTCCGTACCTTTTAATGAAATACAATATTCCTGTTTACGGAACAAAGCTTACAATCGGTCTTATAAAAAGCAAGCTTGAGGAGCATAAAATTCTTGACAAGGTAAAGCTTAACGAAATAAAGCCAAAGGGAAAAGTAACTCTCGGAGCATTTGAGGTTGAGGCTATTCATGTCAACCATTCAATTCCCGATGCGCTTGCCCTTGCGATAACAACGCCTGCAGGTGTTATTCTTCAAACGGGCGACTTTAAAATCGACACAACCCCCATTGACGGTGAGGTTATTGACCTTTCAAGAATTGCAAGATTGGGCGAAAAGGGAATATTATGCCTTTTGTCCGACTCAACAAATGCACAGCGTCCCGGTTTTACCCCCAGTGAGAGAACTGTCGGTGAATCTTTTGAAAGATTGTTCCCGAAAGCAGACGGCAAAAGGCTTATTGTTGCAACATTTGCATCGAATATTCACAGAGTTCAGCAGATTATTGATGTTGCCGAATCTCTCGGACGAAAGGTAGCTCTTTCGGGCAGAAGCCTTGAAAATGTTGTTGCTACGGCGGCGGAGCTTGGGTATTTGCGTGTTCCCGAAAATATTTTAATAAGCATTGATCAGATTTCACGCTATCCCAACGACAAGCTTGTAATTATCACAACAGGCAGTCAGGGCGAGCCGATGTCTGCACTTTACAGAATGGCATTTTCCGAGCACAGAAGAGTTGAAATCGGCAGCGGAGACTATGTTATTATCTCTGCAACTCCCATACCCGGTAACGAAAAAACTGTCGGCAAGGTTGTTGACGAGCTTTTAAAGCGCGGAGCAGAAGTAGTTTATGAAAGAATGTATGATGTGCATGTTTCCGGTCACGCCTGTCAGGAAGAGCTTAAGCTTATGTTAAGCCTTACAAAGCCTAAATATTTTATTCCCGTACACGGCGAGCAAAAGCACCTGCAAAAGCATGCCGCTTTGGCTGAAAGTATGGGGATCAGTCCTAAAAACATATTTATTGCCGATAACGGCAAGCAGATAGAGCTTACAAAGCGTAAAATGACGCAAGCACCCGATGTTCCCGCAGGGCAGGTATTTGTTGACGGCTACGGCGTGGGCGATGTAGGCAATGCGGTTATCAGAGAGCGCAAACGCTTGGCAGAGGACGGACTTATGATAATAAGCGCCGTAATAGAAAGAGAAACAGGCAAAATAGTTTCAGGTCCCGATGTTATTTCGAGAGGCTTTGTATTTGTACGTGATTCCGAAAAGCTTATCGGTGAGGCAAAGCTTGTGGCGCAAATTGTTATTGACGAGTGCATACACGACGGCTTTATTGACTGGGGCGTAATAAGAAACCGTATGCGTGACGATATTTCAAGACTGCTTTATGACAGAACAAAGCGCAGTCCTATGGTTCTGCCGATAATCACATCTGTCTGAAATTTCTGAGAGGCGACGGTAATGACGAAAAAACCTACATCTAAATCAAAGCCTTCATTTAAAGAAGTATTTTCGGTTTATCCCGTAACGGTATTTTTTATTGCCGTGTCGGTAATTTTATGCTTTATTACATTTTTCTATAATTATAAAATTGCGCTCGGCGAAGCGGCAGTAATTATAATTCTTCTTGTTTTTGCCGTATCTGTTAAGAATTTTCAGTTCAAAAGGCTTGTAGCACGCATAAATGCGTGTCAAGGCTTTATTTCAGCGGAAAACGGCAACGGTCTTGAAAATTTTTCAATTCCCGTTGTAATTTTCGGGAGCGACAGTAAAATTATTTGGTGTAATTCTGCTTTTAAAAAGCAAATTATAGCAAATACCTCTCCCTCGGGCGACAGCATTGAGCAGTTCACCGGCGGAATAGGCGCTGAAAAAATAAGAGGACTTGACACCTTTGAGTGTGAATATAACGGCAAAAGCTACACAGCGTTTCACTCCTTTACGGAGTATAGAAAAGAAGCTTTGTATGCACTTTATTTTATAGAGGATACAGAGCTTAAAGAATTTCGGCTTTTATACAGAAATTCAAGACCTGTCGTTATGTTTATGACCTTTGATTTTGCAGAAGAAAATTTTAAAGGCTTACGTGAAAGTCAGGTGTCCGAAATTGTTTCGGGTGTTGAGGGGCTATCGGAAACATGGTTTACAAAATATGACTGCCTTATAAGAAAACTCGGCAACGGCAAATTTATGATCGTTACCGATATACAAAATGCAGAAAAAATGAAGGCGGACAAATTCTCCGTTCTGTCAGCCGTCAGAAATTACACCTACGGCGATAAAAAGGCGGGAATAACCATTTCTGTAGGTGCCGCAGTAGGAAACAGCATTTCGGATTGCGAAAACTCGGCAAATCAGGCGCTGGATATGGCGCTTGGCAGGGGCGGCGATCAGGTTGCGTTCAATAACGGAAGCAATAATTATGAATTTTTCGGCGGTGTTTCTCAAACTGCGGAAAAGCGAACAAAGGTAAGAGCAAGAATTGTCGCTTCGGCAATAAGTCAAATTATTTCGGGCGCTGACAATGTTCTTGTTATGGGGCACAGAAATTCCGATTTGGACGCTGTCGGAGCGGCGGTTGGCGTTTCCGAGATTTGCAAATATTTAGGCAAAGAATGTAATATTGTAGTCGACAAGGACGCAACGCTTGCAATGCCGTTGATTTTACATTTAAACGGCACGGAAACGGAGAATAAATTTATTTCTCCCGACAAAGCGGAGAGCCTTGTGGGCGAAAATACTCTTTTAATAGTTGTTGATACTCACAGACAAGTATTCCTTGAAGCTCCTCAAATTTTTGATGCGGTTTCAAAGGTTATTGTCATTGACCATCACAGGAAAACTGTTGACCACATTAACAAGGCTGTTGTGTTTTATCACGAGCCGAATGCATCTTCAGCGTCGGAAATGGTAACGGAGCTTATTGAATATATGCAGGGTGGCATTTCACTTTCACAAACATCAGCGGAGGCTCTTTTGTCGGGTATTATGCTTGACACGAAAAGCTTTGTTATGAAAACTGGTGTTGCCACCTTTGAAACGGCGGCATACCTTCGTGCGGCAGGTGCTGATACGGTGGCTGTTAAACGGCTCTTCGGGAACAGCCTTAAAACGCAAAAGGAAAAGAGCGAGGTTGTAAAAAATGCAGTTATTTTCGGCGGCTCGGCAGTGGGTGCTGTGGATTTTGAATCCGAAAATGTCAGAGTAATTGCAGGGCAGGCGGCGGATGAGCTTTTGTCTGTTGACGGCGTTGAGTCTTCGTATGTTCTTTTCAAAACAGGCAATGTGATTAACATTTCAGCTCGTTCATACGGCAATGTGAATGTTCAGCTCGTTATGGAAAATATGGGCGGCGGCGGTCACAGAACAATGGCGGCTTGCCAAATTCCCGATATTTCTTTTGAAGAGGCACTTAATAGATTGAAGAAAGCAATAAAAGCAGTTAGACTGTTAAACGAATAAATAAACGGAGGGAAAGAATATGGACGTAATTTTAAAAGCAGATGTTAAAGGACTCGGCAAGAAAGGTGAAAAGGTAAAAGCAAGCGATGGCTATGCAAGAAATTTCCTCTTCCCGAAAGGACTTGCAGTTGAGGCAAATGCACAAAGCCTTACAGAGCTTCGTAACAGGGAAGCGGCAAATCAGCATAAGCTCGATATGGAAATTGCCGCTGCTAATGAGTCAAAGGCAAAAATTAACGGCAAAACTATTAAGCTTACAGCGAAAGCAGGCACAAACGGCAGGCTTTTCGGCTCGGTAACCTCAAAGGATGTTGCCGCCGAGATAAAAAAGCAGTACGGGGTTGACGCAGATAAGCGTAAAATTACAATGGATGACATTAAATCGTTCGGTTCATATAAAATAGAGGTTAAGCTTTATCAGAACATTTCGGCTGAAATGACAGTTTCGGTTTCCGAAAGCTGAGGAAAATGTTATGAGTGAAAATTATTCTGCTGCTTTAGGCAGTGAGCCTTACAGCCTTGACGCAGAGCAGGCGGTGCTCGGCGCAATACTTAAAGACCCACCGTGTCTTTATACGGTTGAGGACAGGGTTAAGCCCGAATACTTTTATCTTCCGCAGCATCAGAGCATTTTCAGCACGATAGTTAAAATTGACGCATTGGGCGGAAAAATCGATCCGCTTATCGTCCTTGAAGAGCTGAAAAAAGACGGTGTTTACGATGACATCGGCGGTAAAACTTATCTTATGAAGCTTGCCGATTCCGTTCCGTCAACAAAAAATGTTTCGAGCTATGTTGATATAATTGTCGATAAATTTTATCTCCGCACTTTAATGGCGGCTTGCTCCGAGGTGCTTGATGAGGCGAATGCACAGACAACCCCAACGGAAACACTGCTTGATATGGCGGAGCAGAAAATTTACGACATAAGAAGAGGCAAAACCACTTCAGGTCCGTCAAAAATTTCCGATATTATTATAAATGAGGTCTTTGAGCGTCTTAACAATCTTAATAAGGACGACCCTGCGGTGCGTGAGCAGTACCTTGGCTTTCCGACGGGCTTTTCAATGCTTGACAAGTACCTTGCGGGCGGATTTCACCGTTCGGACTTAATCCTTTTGGGTGCAAGACCCGGTATGGGTAAAACTGCACTTGCTCTTAACCTTGCGAGAAATATTGCAGTTAGCGGGCGAAAGGTTCTTTTCTTCTCGCTTGAAATGTCAAAGGAACAGCTTGCACAGCGTGTAATTTCGACAGAGGCAAGAATTGTGAGCCAAAAACTGCGTACAGGTCAGGTTAACGACGCCGATTGGGAAAAGATGGGCACGGCTCTTCAAACCCTTGCAAAGGCAGAGCTTTATTTTGACGACACAACCAACATAACCGTCCCTGAAATGAAGGCAAGAGTACAGAGAATGAAAGACGTTGACTGCGTTTTTATCGACTACTTACAGCTTATGAGCGGCACAAAGAAGAATGACAGCCGTGTTAATGAGGTTTCCGAAATTACAAGAAGCCTTAAAATAATGGCAAAAGATCTTAACATACCCGTTATTACCTGCTCACAGCTTTCACGTACTGCCGCAAAGTCGGACAATCACCGTCCGCAGCTTACCGACCTTCGTGAATCAGGCTCTATTGAGCAGGACGCAGACATTGTACTTATGATTCACCGTGAGGATTACTATAACAACGGGCCGAAGAATAATGAAGACCCCGAAAATGTTGTGGCAAATACGGGTGAAATAATAATCGCCAAGAACAGGCATGGCGAAACGCAGAATGTTGAGGTTGCGTGGAATCCCGAATTTACAATGTTTTCAACGCTTGAGAGGATACGAGATGACAGATAAAGTCATTCAAACCGTAAAAAAACATAATATGATTTCGGCGGACGAAAAGATAGGCGTCGGCGTTTCGGGCGGCGCGGATTCAGTAACACTTCTCCATTTTCTTGTGAAGAACCGAGAAAAATTGGGAATCGAAAGTATTACGGCGGTGCACATAAACCATTCAATAAGAGGGGAAGAGGCAGACAGAGATATGCTCTTTACAAAGAGTTTATGTGAAAGTTTAGGCGTTCCCTGTAAAACGGTTATAATTGATGTGCCGAAAGAGTGTGAAAAAACGGGCGAGAGTACGGAATTGTGTGCAAGGCGTTTAAGATATGAGGTCTTTGAAAGATTCGGCTTTGATAAATTCGCAACGGCGCACAATCTTAACGACAGAATGGAAACTTTTTTTTTCAATCTGTCAAGGGGTGCGTCTGCCGCAGGACTTTTGTCAATCCCTTATGTCAGAGGAAACTATATCCGTCCGCTGCTTGATGTAACCCGTGATGAAATTGAGGCGTATTTGACCGAAAACGGTTTAACATATATTACAGACAGCACAAACAACTGTGACGATTATACAAGAAACAAAATCCGTCATAATTTAATTCCGCAAATGTTTGAGCTTAATCCATCGTTTCAAAAAGCGTTCCTCAAATGCGAAAATTCCCTTCAGATGCAGAACGAATATATTAAAGATGAGGCGGAAAAACTTTTAAACGGGTGCAGAAACGGCGAAACATATAATACGGAAAAGCTGAAAAATGCAAATGAAACTTTGCGCTTGTTTGTAATTTCCGAAATGTTAAAGGAGCAGGGTATAAAAAATATTATCCGTGAGCATATTGAGCTTGTAAATCATATTATTCTGCACGGCGGTTCAGCTTCAATCAGCGGAAATACAGCTATTTGTGAGCGAGGAGTGCTTTTTTTCGGGTCAAAAGAAAAAATTCCCGAATTTTCGGTAGCTGTAAATATTTCGGACGGTGAGGTAAAAACTCCCTGCGGAAGCTTTAAAATTATCAATTTAGCAAAAAAAGATTTACAAAATTTTAATAAACAAGCCTTTAATAATTTGATTGACTGTGATAGAATTATAGGGCAGCTTAAAATTCGGTCAAGAATTTCGGGCGACAGAATAAAACTTAAAAGCA
>DERX01000008.1:0-19115 GCA_002361875.1 Ruminococcaceae bacterium UBA3329 | reverse complement strand
GACAGAATAAAACTTAAAAGCAGAAAAATCACTAAAACCTTAAAGGGGCTTTTTAATGAGAAAAAAATTCCCGTTTCAAAGCGCAGTCAAATTGCAATTGCGGCAGATGACGATGGTCCGATTTGGCTGGAGGACTTCGGCGTTTGCGAGAGGTGCGCCGTTACAAATGAAACGGAAAGTGCAATAAAATTTGAAAGGGTGGGCGAAAGAAGTGAATAATGATATTTCTGAAATTTTGCTTTCGGAAGAAGAGCTTAAAGAAATAGTAACAAGGCTCGGCGAAGAGATTTCACGGGATTATGAGGGTAAAAATCTAATCCTTATAAGTGTGCTTAAAGGCTCAGTCATTTTTATGGCGGATTTAATGCGTGCCATAAAAATACCGTGTAAAATTGACTTTATGGCTGTTTCAAGCTACGGTTCAGGTACAAAAACTTCAGGTGAGGTTAAAATAATTAAGGATTTAACGGAGTCGATTGAGGGCGAGGATGTTGTTATTGTTGAGGATATTCTTGACAGCGGAGTAACGCTTTCATACCTTAAAAAGTTATTGCTTGCCCGTAACCCTGCAAGTATAAAAATCTGCACCTTGCTTGACAAGCCCGAGCGCAGAAAAGCGGATATTACCGCCGATTATGCGGGAACATCAATTCCGGATGCTTTTGCGGTAGGCTACGGTCTTGATTATGCCGAAAAGTATAGAAATCTGCCTTTTATCGGCGTATTAAAGCCTTCAGTATATCAATAAAAACAGGAGTGTAAACTATATTGAAACAGAGAAATTGGAAAATACTTATACCTTATATAGTCATTCCGCTGTGCTTTATTGCCGTTATGTATTTTTATTACGGCAACAGCACGGCAAAGGGCGTTAAGTATTATCAGGTTGTTGAATATTTTGACAAGGGTCAGGTTACGGAGTATGAGTTGAACCTTTCGAGCGGCGCACTTACCTATAAATTAAGCGGCGAGAAAGAGGCTAAAAAATATACTGTTCCGAATGTGAACCTTTTCATTTCCGATATTCACGAATCGGTTCATAAATACAATATTGAGCATCCAGA
This sequence comes from Ruminococcaceae bacterium UBA3329, assembly GCA_002361875.1. Lineage (GTDB taxonomy): Bacteria > Bacillota > Clostridia > Oscillospirales > Acutalibacteraceae > Fimenecus. The sequence goes on along the minus strand of DERX01000008.1, from coordinate 18,051 downwards.
TGCAAAAATTGAGATGAACTATAAAGCCGGCTCGTCAAATTCTTGGTGGGCAAGCATTTTGCCGCTGGCAATTCTTTCTGGAGCGGTTCTCATCTTTATGGTAATAATGCTTAAAAAGATGAACAACACCGTTAATAATGAAGAAAACAGAGCAATTAGCTTTGGCAAGGCACGAGTTAAGCGCGGCGATGATGAAAAAAATAAAGTCACCTTTGATATGGTCGCAGGTGCAGACGAAGAAAAGGAAGAACTTCAGGAGATTGTTGAATTTCTTAAAAATCCTGCCGATTTCAATAAGCTCGGCGCAAGAATCCCGAAAGGCGTTTTGCTTGTAGGCCCTCCCGGCACGGGTAAAACACTCCTTGCAAAGGCAGTAGCAGGTGAGGCGGACGCACCTTTCTTCTCAATTTCCGGTTCCGATTTCGTAGAGATGTATGTCGGTGTAGGCGCTTCGCGTGTGCGTGATTTGTTTAACGAGGCAAAAAAACACTCACCTGCAATAATATTTATCGATGAAATCGACGCTGTCGGCAGGCACAGAGGCGCAGGTATGGGCGGCGGTCACGACGAACGTGAGCAGACCCTTAACCAGCTTCTTGTTGAAATGGACGGATTCGGCGTAAATTCAGGCGTTATTGTCATTGCGGCTACAAACAGACCCGACATTCTCGACCCGGCTCTTTTGCGACCCGGCAGATTTGACCGTCAGGTAACGGTTGGTTACCCCGACATTCAGGGCAGAGAAGAAATACTCAAGGTTCACGCTAAAAATAAGCCGTTAGCTCCCGATGTAAATTTGCGTGCTATTGCGGCTGAAACAGTCGGCTTTACAGGCGCTGACCTTGAAAATCTTCTTAACGAGGCAGCTCTTCTTGCCGCAAAGCGCAAGCTGATGGCTATAACCATGGCTGAAATTGAAGAAGCTACAATCAAGGTAGTAGTCGGCAGTGAGAAGAAGTCAAAGCAGATTAACGAAAAGGATAAGAAAATTACTGCTTATCACGAGGCAGGTCATGCGGTTTCGTCATATTATCTTGAAAACCGTGACCCCGTTACGCACATTTCAATTATACCGAGAGGTATGGCGGGCGGATTTACAATGTATCAGCCTGAAAAGGACGAAATGCACCTTATGAAGTCAAGAATGCTTGACGATATTGTCGGACTTCTCGGTGGCAGAGTTGCAGAAAAGATTATATTTAACGATATTTCAACGGGCGCGTCCAACGATATTCAGCGTGCGTCAGAGCTTGCAAGAAGCATGGTAACGAAATACGGTATGAGCGAAAAGCTCGGTCCGATTTCATTCGGCGGCGGCAATGACGAGGTGTTTATAGGCAAGGATTATAACCATGTCCGCAATTACTCTGAAACAATTGCATCGGCAATTGACGAAGAGGTTGAGAAGATTATTTCCAATGCGTATAACCGCACAGAAGAAATTCTCAATGAGCATATTGATAAGCTTCACCTTGTGGCAGAAACGCTTGTAAAACTTGAAAAGATTAACGAACAGCAGTTCAAGGGTCTTATGGAAAACGGCGTTTTACCCGAAGAGTCTGAAGAAATAGTCTTTGAGGATAAAAATGATGAAATGGAAGAAAAAGCCGAAGAGGACAAAACGCAGACAGAGAATACCGAAAATACAGAAGAATAAAGTACTGTAAGAAATATTACAAAAGCAAAGCCGAGATTCACAAGCACTTGTGAATCTCGGCTTTGTTGGCTTCCCCCTCGGGGGGAAGCTGTCACAAGGAACGAGTGACTGATGAGGGGTTAAGAGTAAAAATATACTTATCATTTTAAGCTTTTTGTTATCAAACCCTAAAACACATCATATTATCATTATAGGTGATAAAAATGAACGAAGAAAACATAAGAGAGAACACAATAAAAACCGAAAGACCTAAAAGGACACACAGCAAAAAGCCAGTCGAAATCCCCGTCAGAACGAAGCTTTTAACACTTCAGCTAATCCTCGGTGCAGTGATAATTCTTATTTTGTTTCTGGTAAGCAGAACGGGCGGCTCTGTTTCGCAAAACATAGGCGATTTTTACAGCGAAATAAGAAAGACCGATATGGCGGTTTCGCAGGTTATCGGCACGCTTAAAAATGCGGCAAGGGAAACCTTTGCGCCGATAGAGGGCGTTTCAAAAGAAGATGAAACCACGGGAGAGGCAGGGAGCACTTCTCCCGATATTTTTTAATATGCGGTTTAGTGTTTTCGGTATTCCCGTTCTTGTTACATGGCATTTTCTCGCCTTAATTACCTTTATGCTCTCATTGCAAACGGAAAATGTACTGTACGCCGTTTTGTTTTCTCTTTTTCACGAAATCGGCCACCTTGCGGCAATGACTGCACTTGGTAATGCGCCTTTGAGTATACGCTTTGAGCTTACGGGGATAAATATTAGGAGACAGCAGGAAACGGGCATAAGCTTAATGCGTGAAATTATTATCGCTCTTGCAGGTCCGTTTGCTAATTTAATTTTCTTTGTATTTCTGATGCTGATTTATTTGCAGAACGGAAGCGTTAAATGCTTTAATGCATCGTGCGTAAATCTTATTTTAATGACCTTTAATCTTTTACCCGTAAAAGGACTTGATGGGGGAAAGGCTCTCTATTTTCTTGTTTCAAAAATATTCAATTACAAAACAGCTAAAACAGTTTTGCATTGCACATCTGTGGCTTTCATTTGCATTTTAATTTTCTACGGCGGATATGTGCTCTACATAACACACCGTAACTTTACAATGCTGATTATTGCCCTTATGCTCACACTCACAATGTTTTCAAAAGAGGAATGTTGAAAAAATTTTGTATTTGTAGTAAAATACAATTATTAAATTTTGTGAGGTTTCTTATGGTAAAAAAGGAAGTTGAACCGTTACTCAAAAAAGTTCAAAAGCCTGCAAGGTATACAGGCGGCGAGCTTAATTCTGTGATAAAAAATAAGGACGATATAAAGCTTCGGTACGCATTTTGCTTTCCCGACAGCTATGAAATAGGTATGTCGCATTTGGGGCTTAAAATCCTTTACAGCCTTGTAAATGACAGACAAGACGCTTGGTGCGAGCGCGTTTTTGCCCCGTGGGAGGATATGGAAAAGCTTATGCGCGAAAACGGCATTAAGCTTTACGGCCTTGAAAGCGGCGACCCGATGTGTGACTTTGACCTTATCGGGTTTACAATGCAGTATGAATTAAGCTATACAAATGTGCTTAATATGCTCGATTTGGGCGGCGTTCCCGTTTTGAAAAAAGACAGGCACTCTTTAACTCCGATTATCGTTGCAGGCGGTCCGTGCGTCTGCAATGCAGAGCCGATAACCGATTTTATTGACATTGTGCTCCCGGGCGAGGGCGAGGAGGTCACAAACGAGCTTATCGATTTGCTTATTGAGCATAAGGAAAAAGGCTCAACAAGGCTTGATTTTTTGCGTGAAGCCGCAAAAATCGAAGGGGTTTATGTACCTGAATTTTATGAGGTTACATACAATGACGACGGCACGGTAAAGGAATACAAAAACAGCGAAACTGCACCGAAAAAAGTAAAAAAGAGAATAGTTTCGGATTTGAACAATTCGCATTATCCCGAAAAATTTGTCGTTCCGTTCATTGAAACCGTGCAGGACAGAACAATAGGCGAGGTTTTCAGAGGATGTATTCGAGGGTGCAGATTCTGTCAGGCAGGCTTTATTTACCGCCCGATACGTGAGAAAAGCGCCGACACAATTGACAGACAGTGCCATTTAATAAGCGATGCAACGGGCTATGAGGAAGTGTCGCTTTGCTCCCTTTCAACAAGCGATTATTCGCAGATTGACAAGCTTATTCCAAAGCTGTTTAAATGGGCTTTGCCCGAAAAAATCAATGTGGCATTGCCGTCACTTCGTGTTGACAATTTTTCGGACGAGCTCTTAAATGAGCTGAAAAAAATCCGCCGCAGCGGACTTACATTTGCCCCCGAGGCGGGCACGCAAAGGCTTCGTGACGCAATAAATAAAAATGTCACAGAGGAAGATGTTGCACGCACAGCCTCAATGGCTTGGTCGGGCGGTTGGAATTCAATTAAGCTTTACTTTATGATGGGGCTTCCGACCGAAACAATGGACGATGTTAAGGGTATTGCCGATTTAGCTCAAAAGGTGCTTGACCTTTACTATCAAAATCCCGATAAACCCAAGGGCAAACCGCCCACAGTAACAGTGAGCTGTGCTTCATTTGTGCCGAAACCATTTACACCGTTCCAGTGGGAACCGCAGGACAAGCCCGAAAGCCTTGTTGAAAAACAAAAGCATTTGCTCTCGTCCGTTCACAGCCGTAAAATCTCCGTCAGCTATCACGAATCAAAAACAAGCGTGCTTGAGGGCGCTTTGGCGAGGGGTGACAGGCGGCTTGGTCAGGTTATTTACAAGGCGTGGCAAAAAGGCTCAAAGTTTGACAGCTGGGACGAATATTTTAACTATGACAATTGGCTTGAAGCGTTCTCAGAGTGCGGCTTAGAGCCCGAATTTTACGCGAACAGAGTAAGGAAATATGACGAGGTATTCCCGTGGGACGTTATGGATTACGGAATACGCAAGGATTTCCTTATTGAGGAGAATAAAAAAGCCCACAGGAGCGAAACAACGCCGCATTGCAGAATAAAATGCTCTGCCTGCGGGGCAAATATGCTGAACGGAGGTAAATGTGATGCCCGAACCAAATAAATGGCACTCAGATGTCCGTGTTTTCTATGAAAAAACGGGAATGGCAAAATATATATCTCACCTTGACACAGTTCACCTTTTCACAAGGGCAATAAAGCGTGCAAAAATCCCGATTTGGTTTACCGAGGGGTATAATCCTCGTGCGTTTTTAACCTTTGCAATGCCCCTGTCGCTGGGCACGGAAAGCTATTGCGAAACCGTTGATATAAGGCTTATGCAGGAAGAGAATTTAGATGAGCTGACAGCCCGTCTTGACTCTGCCTTGCCGCCAGATATTCATGTTACAAAAATTGCTGTGCCCAAATTACCTCCGCAGGAAATTGCGTGGGCGGATTACAAAATAATATTCGAGGGTGCTGACGAAACCTTTTCCGAGCGTGCCGAGAAAATACTTTCAGACGACAAAATAACAGTAATAAAGAAAGTTAAAAAGGACAGGGAAAAGGTCGACAAACAAGTTGACATTAAGGATAAAATCCTTAAATATTCAATAAACAGTGAAAACGGCTTTGCTGTTTTAAATATTACTCTGTCCTCAGGAATACAGAACAATATCAACCCGTCGCTTGTGATAGGAAAACTTACGGAGAACAGCAGTACGGATGCCGACAGTGCTTCAATAATAAAACTTAAATCTTATACAGCAGAAGGACACGAGTGGGAATAATGGCAGAAACAGAGCAATTGTTACCGATAACGGAAATATAAAATTACTCGGAGATGTTAAAACTTTTTTTGCATAAAAACAGTAGGGGTGACATCAACCCTACTGTTACACCTCATCCACCGCTAATGCGGTCCCCCTTCCCCTCAAGGGGAAGGCATAAAAGGCTTCCCCCTCGGGGGAAGCTGTCACGAAGTGACTGATGAGGGGGATAGATTAAAACTTGAATAAATTTATGAACAATCTCTCATTTTTTTTGCCCTATCTGTATAATTATAAAGAATAAAAGCCGAATTTCACTTGTGGTGTGAATCTCGGCTTTTCTCATATCTTAATTCTATTTTTTACCGCAAAGTTCAAAGCTTTCCGAAATCATCATTTTTATTTCGCTGTCCGGGACTGTTCCGTCCAAAATAACCGAATTCCAATGGGTTTTGTTCATGTGGTAGGCGGGGATAACCGACTTGTAATTGTCACGCCAAAATATAGCCCAGTCGGGTTTAACTTTAACATTTACCCAAATTTTGCCTTCACGCTCAAAAATCCACGCAAAGCCTTTTTTGGTGTCTTTTCGCCGCATAACCGTCCAATTGAGGTCGTCAAACGGATAATCCTCAAAGCTGTGCGGAAATTCAAGACAAAAATCAATAACTTCCTGTCGCTCTTTCATAAAATCAACTCCGTTTTTTCAAAACAGCAGGTGTTAAAATCGAATACGGCATTTAAACTTTCGGTTTTATAAGTCTTGCCGTCAAAAGATACACTGATTCCGTCCGCACTTGCCGTTATGTCAAAACATTCCGAAAACAGCATTATATTTTGAAGTGCAATCTCACCGCAATCTTCACTTAGTTGGGGTTTAATCCTCAATTTGTTAAGACCTACTGCCCGAAGTCCGAATAAGCCTTCTGTAATTATCCTTGCAAAGAGCAAGCTTTCAGCGGCAAGGTGCGCCCTGTTGCCCTCGGGAAATGCTTCAAACGGGTAGGGGCAATGAGAGCCTAAAAGCCTGTTTCTGCAATAGTTTACGGTTTCTTTAATGCCGATGTCTGCTTTACCTGCAAGAAGAACGCCTCTCAGCGCAAAAAGCAGCGACCTGTCCCAAGTCGTTTCATTTGTCGATGTGGATTTCATCATACCGTTTTTATAAAGTCTTTCCGAGAACAGAGCCTTGACAGTTTCATCTGCTCTGTCAAAAATTTCGACTGTAAGCGGCATACAAATCCACGAACGCAAATCCTTATTTCCGTCATAATATCTGTATGTGTCAAAGCCCTCAACATTTGCGCCGAAATATTTTTCTATTGCATTATGAAGCGCCTTGCGTTCATCAAGCCACAGCTGTTTGTGTTCGCTGTCGCCGATTGTTTCCGCAAGCACGGAGCAGTTTCCCAATGCGTCGTATGTATTGCACGAGGTAAACAGATTGGCATTACCCGATTCAAACCTGTTTTCAAGCTCGTCTGAATCGCTTGCAATAATGCCGTTTTGCGTTTTGCGTGATAGTGCAAAGTCAAGACACCATACAAGATTATCCCAAAATCTTTTGATTAGCTTTGTATCGCTCATTTCAAGCAAAAATCTTGAAAGGCCGTAGGCGTACATTTCACCGTCGCCTCTGTCACCCGCACCGTTCCAATAGCCGTCACCCTCAGCGATTATACTTGTAACCAGCGCACGCTTGTCTTTCATAGGTTTATCCGACTTGTCCATATATTTTTCATAAAGCGAATAGCAGTTTATGCTTTGCTCAATGCCCGCCTTATAACCCGAAAACGGGAAAAACGGATTTGCGTATTCACATTGGTCGTTTGTCCAAAGCGCCGCATAATAGTTTCCGCCGCCGGGGGAGTGCATAAGACCGCTTTTAGTCTTAAAAATACTTTCACTGCCTCTTAAAATGCAGTGTGAAAACTGAGCGTCAAGCTCGGGGTACGGTGTTTTTAAAACGAGCGATGAGAACATTTCGTCAGTAAATTTTTTACGTGCCGATATTTCGTCCGTAATTGAAAATTCGGGCAAATTTTCACCTTGATAAGCATAATGCACACAGTAAAATGTGAAATTTTCATTCGGCTTTAATGTGTATTTTTTTTGTCTGTTTTGAGAGCGTTCAAATTTGCTGTCAAAGCAAACAGAGCTTTCCGCAAAAATACTGCCGCCTATGCATATAAAATCTGGAGCCTTTTTAACGTAAGATTTTGCGGATACAGCATATTCTTTTACCCCGTCAGAGAAGTTCTTTACCGTGACCGTTTCAATCAAAGCAGGCTCGTTTACTGCGGGCAAAAGCTCTCTCGTAATTTCCGTGTCACAGCTTGAATGTGATATGATTTTTAAACTGCCTTTAATTATTACCTTATCAGGAGTTTCAACTATTTTTTTGCCGTTCTGTGTTAATGTAAAGCTGTCAGATGTGAAATTATGGCTGAATGAAGATGCAGTCAAATTCGGCTTTAAACGAAGCGTAGTAACAGTAACGTGCCGCATTAAACGAAGCTCTCCGTTTTCGTCACTGCCGTAACTGATTATTGCAGATACATAATAGCCTGCCATTTCGATATGGTCGGAAACATTTGCACCGTCTGCGCCAATATCCCATATCACCTCGGAATTTTCACCTAAGGTTCTTGTCCGTTTAATGTTAAGCTCCGTTTGTTTAGGCTTTGCCCAAGAAGCAAACGGGCACGGTCTTACCGAAGAGGAAAAAAACTCAAACAATTTGTCTTTAATACTCATTTTTACTCCTTATTTTGCTATCAATCTAACGCATAATTGCCGCCTTGACATTTTACTGCTACAGATGATATTATATAAACATATTTGTACTGAAAAATTATACATTATGTGATTTTTACTGTCAAGAAAAACAGTATAAACAAGTTTTAAATGAGGATTTAGATTGTTTTGAATACAAAAAGAGGTATTAAAAATGGAAAAGGGAAAAGAGTCTTTAGGTACAAAAATTAAAACGGGTGCAGAAAAATTCAAATCGCATTGGAAAACTCCGCCTGAGGGATATCAGGTTTGCTACAAGGAATTTGCAAACTTTGCACTCGGTTCGGGCGGCCCGAACTTTTTAGGTGTACTCACCCAGTATACAACTCTTGCTACAAGCGTGCATTTGATGATTTCCTACTTTAAGCTCTCAACAGGGCTTGCGTGGGTATTCAGCATTGCGGCGGCTATAATTGCCATTATCCGTTCGCCGATTCTTTCAATGATGATTGACAATTCCAACGGTAAAAAGGGAAAATTCAAGCCTTTTTTGATTTGGTCGGCAATCGGAACAGCCGCTTCCTTTACATTTATTCCGTATATTCCTTCTTCATGGGTTGACATTCACCTTTTCAGCCTGACACTGCCTGCAATGCCGATTGTGGGAATAAAAGCCTCGGCTGTTATCGACTTTAATTTAGGAATTGTTATTGCATTTGCGCTTGTGCAGATAGGTCAGTTCTTTATTACACTTTTGAATCAGTCATTTGCCGGCATTGAACAAACAATATCAAGCGTTGCGCAGGAGCGTGCAAATATCGGTTCAATTAAAGGCCTTGTTTCGGGACTTCCAAGCTCTATTGTCAATATTATTCTTCCTATTTTGGCAGGCTCTGTATTTGCGGCAAAGGGCGGTTGGAATGCAGTTGAAATGTACCGAATAATCTTCCCGATTTGCGGTATCGGCGGAATTTTGCTTGTAAGCATTTTGGTCAACGGCGTTGAGGAAAGAGTTGTCGTTAATCAAAAATATGTTGCAAAGGTAAGCTTCTTTGAGGGTATGAAATTACTCAGCAAAAACAAATATTTTTGGATTATCACACTGTTTAATGCATTTAATGCCGTTCGCGGTCTTTCAAATATTACAACTTGGATTACACAGTACAGCTTTACCTCGGATATTGCAAAAACGGTTGTCGGTCTTTACTGCTCCACTCTTTTGATGAATGCTATTGCCATTGCGCTGGCGGTCGGCCCGTTTGTAATTAAAAAGCTCGGCAAGCGCGGAGTTATGCTTATTTCCTGCGTCGGATATGTTATTGCTATAGCATTACAGTTAATATTCCACAAAAATGCAATATTGGTTTTAATTGTTTCATTCTTCCAGCAATTCTTCGGCGGTTTCTATTTCGTTTCGGGTATTATGACCTCGGATGTTATGGACAGTATTCAAATGAAAACAGGCAAGCGTTTAGAGGGCTTTTGGCAGAACTATATGGCGATTATCACCACGGTTATCGGCATATTCACGGGATTCTTAACCCCAATTTTCCTTTCCTTTGCGGGAGTCGGCTTCTCGGACGATATTTCGCAGGCTCTTCAAAACACAGAGCTTAGAAACAATGTTTATTTCTATCAGTCACTCTTGGCACTTATCGGTGCGGTAATTATTGCAGTTCCGTTTTTCTTCTATGACCTCACCGAGAAAAAGCACGCAGATATTGTCCGTGTTCTTCGTATCCGTGCCGCAACGGATAACTTTGAGGACGGCCGCCTACAGCCCGAAGACATAGCCTATATGCGTGAAATTGTTGATTATGCAAAGACAAATGACAGCAAAACCGTTAAAGACGAATTGGCAAAATACAGCTTTATTGACGAGATTTTAGCGTCTGATCCTGCCGAGACGGCGGAAAATATATAATAAGTCTTATATATCAATAAAACTTTAAAAAAATGCTTGCATTTGTATTTTTCTTGTGTTATTATATTAAGGCTTTGTGACGGCGGTCACAAAATAACTTATAATCTCGGGCGGTCCTCTGCGAAAATTCGGCACGAACGCTTGAAAATTTTACGGAGGTTAGTTATGGACGCATTAAAAATTATCACAGAGGGCATGATTAAAGAAGACAAGCCCGAAATCCAAATCGGTGACGTTGTAAAGGTTCACGTTAAAATCGTTGAGGGTTCAAGAGAAAGAATTCAGGTTTTTGAGGGAACAGTTATTGCAATGAAGGGCAGCGGAGTTTCCGAAACATTCACTGTTCGCCGTGTTTCTTACGGTGTCGGCATTGAAAGAGTATTCCCTGTTAACTCACCTAATGTTGCAAAGGTTGAGCTTGTAAGACACGGTCGTGTTCGCAGAAGCAAGCTTTATTATCTTCGTGACAGAGTCGGCAAGGCTGCTAAGGTTAAAGAGAAAATCTAAGCAAACAAAAATGCAGATGAAGAGCAGAGGCAACACCTCTGCTTTTTGTTTAGGAGATGTTAAAATAATGGCTGAATGGACTGAAATTAAAATTAAAATCAATGCTGACGATATTGACAAAGCGTCTGACATAGCAAGTATGGCAGTGCCCTACGGCATTTATATTGAGGATTACAGAACGCTTGAAGAGGAAACACTTGAAATTGCAAATATCGACATAATAGATGAGGATTTGCTCGCAAAAGACAGGAGTGTAGGCTTTGTTCATATTTACATTTCGCCTGAAGAAAATTATAATGAGGCAATTTCTTTCCTGCGTGAACGGTTTGAGGCAGAGGGGATTGAACATTCAATCGAGCACACTGCCTGCCGAAATGAGGATTGGGAGAACAACTGGAAAGAGTATTTCAAGCCTATGAAAATAGGTGAAAGACTTTTAATAAGACCTCTTTGGATAGACGATTACGACGCTGACGGCAGAAAGGTGCTTTCAATTGAACCCGGGCTTGCATTCGGTTCGGGAACGCACAATACAACCCGTCTTTGCCTGCAAACCCTTGAAAAATATGTAACAGGCGGCGAAAAGGTTCTTGACTGCGGCTGCGGAAGCGGAATACTTTCTGTCGCATCATTGCTTTTCGGCGCAGAAAGCACTGTCGGTGTTGATATTGATGCGCTCGCCGTTAAAACAGCAAAGGAAAACGGCGAAACAAACGGCTTTTTCGAACCGCAGTATACCGTTTTGCAGGGCAATCTTACCGATAAGGTAACGGGCAAATTTGATGTTGTAGTCGCCAATATCGTTGCGGATATTATTATCCTTTTTTCGGAGCAGGTCGGCGAATTTATGAATGACGGCGCAGTGTTCATAACCTCGGGAATAATTGCAATGCGTGAGGAAGAGGTTACGGCGGCTTTCATAGAAAACGGATTCGAAATAATCGAACGCCATGAGGACGGCGGCTGGCTCTGCTTTGTTTGCAAGAAAAAATAGAATATTAAAATTTCATTTTATATTTAATTACATTTGTAAGGGTTGCCGACTCGGCAGCCCGTTTTTTCTTTTCTTATTGATTTTGTCGCAAAAATAATGTATGATAATAAAAAATATAACCAAGCACAGATGTCCCCCGCCTCTTTAGGCGGCGGGTTCCGGTTCGGAATTTCAGTGGGAGTTATAATCTCCCACTGAAACTCCGAGGAGCTAACGCTCCCTGTGCGGTTGCAATCTGTCGCAAGCTATGATCTTTGCAAGCAAAGCAGAGCATTGCTCCGATTTAAAATTGGGTGATTTATATGAGTTTAAACATTGCTGAAATAATAGAAAACGGTCATGCTTCATTGGGAATTGAGCTTGGCTCAACAAGAATTAAGGCGGTTTTAATCGCTCCTGACACATCTGTGCTGGCATCGGGCGACTACACATGGGAAAATAAGCTTGAAAACGGCATTTGGACTTATTCTCTTGATGATGTTTGGAAAGGGCTTAGGAGTGCCTATTCCAATCTTTCCTCCGATGCAACAGAAAAGTACGGAGTGAGAATAAAAAATTTGCGTGCACTCGGGTTTTCCGCTATGATGCATGGCTATTTGCCATTTGACAAAAACGGCGAGCTTTTAACGCCTTTCAGAACTTGGCGGAATACAAAACAGGCAGAGGCGGCAGAAGAACTGACTAAACTTTTCGGCTTTAACATTCCGCAAAGGTGGAGTATTGCGCATCTTTATCAGGCAATTCTTAACGGCGAGGAGCATGTTAAGGATATTGCGTTTCTGACAACTCTCGCAGGCTATGTTCATTATACTCTTACAGGTGAAAAAACGCTTGGCATTGGTGAGGCGTCGGGTATGTTCCCCATAGACAGCGAAAGACTGGATTACAACAGCGAAATGCTTGAACAATTCTCCGAAATCACGTCTGTTAAGGCTATGCCGTGGAATATTCGTGACATTTTGCCGAAAGTCTTAATAGCCGGCGACGGCAGTGCACGGCTTACGGAAAAAGGCGCAAAAATGCTTGACGAAACAGGCACTTTGCAGGGCGGTGCAGTAGTTTGTCCGCCTGAAGGCGACGCAGGCACGGGTATGGTCGCAACAAATGCCGTTTTGCCGAGAACGGGTAATATTTCCGCAGGTACTTCTGTATTTTCAATGGTGGTTCTTGAAAAAGAGCTGGGCGGCGTTTATTCAAAAATAGATATGGTAACTACTCCCTCAGGTGCTCCCGTTGCAATGGTGCATTGCAATAACTGCTCGTCTGAAATTGATGCTTGGGTAAAAATATTTACGCAGTACAACAGCCTTTTCGGTATTGAGGTTAAAAAATCCGATCTTTACGATAAGCTTTATGAAATTGCCTTAAAAGGTGACAGCGACTGCGGCGGCGTTATTGCCTATAACTATTTTTCGGGCGAGCCTGTGACAGATGTAGCAGAGGGCAGACCAATGCTTGTCCGCACTCCCGACGCAAACTTTAACATTGCGAATTTAATGAGAGCACAGCTTTTCAGCGCTATGGCGGCTCTTAAATACGGCAATGATATTTTAAGTGATAAGGAAAATGTAAAAATCGACTGCTTGACGGGTCACGGCGGACTTTTCAAAACGCCTAAAGTAGGTCAAAAACTTATGGCGGCGGCAATGAAAGCGCCTATTGCCGTTATGAAAACAGCGGCAGAGGGCGGCGCTTGGGGCATTGCTGTCTTGGCTGAATTTGCAGGCGGCGAGCACGGAAAATCTCTTCCTGAATATCTCGAAAACGAGGTATTCAAAAATTCCGAAAAGAGCATAGAAGAACCCGATGAAAACGATGTTTTAGGCTTTAATAAATTTATGGAAAATTATATTGCAGGTCTTGAGGCAGAACGCAAGGCGGCAGAAACTATAAAATAAGGAGTAAAAAATTATGGCACTTAAAGATTATGAATTTTGGTTTGTGGTAGGCTCTCAGTTCCTTTACGGACCCGAGGTACTTGAAACTGTTGCGGCAAGAGCGCAGGAAATGGCTGATGAACTCAATAACAGCGGCACTCTTCCCTGTAAAATTGTCTATAAGGTAACCGCAAAAACGAACAAAGAGATTTCTGATATTGTAAGAGAGGCAAATTTTGACAAAAAATGCGCAGGGCTAATCACATGGTGTCACACCTTCAGCCCCAGCAAAATGTGGATAAACGGTTTTGCTTCGCTTCAAAAGCCATATTGTCACCTTGCAACGCAGTACAATAAGGAAATACCCAATGAAGAAATAGATATGGACTTTATGAATCTTAATCAGGCGGCTCACGGCGACCGTGAACACGGCTTTATCGCCGCAAGACTTCGTATGCCCCGAAAGATTATCGCAGGCTATTGGAAAGAGCAAAGCGTGCGTGAAAGACTCGGCGACTGGATGCGTGCGGCTGTGGGCGTTGCGACAAGCCGTGACCTTTCCGTTATGCGTTTCGGCGACAATATGCGTGAGGTTGCCGTTACCGAGGGCGATAAGGTTGAGGTTCAGACAAAGCTCGGCTGGCAGGTAAACACTTGGGCTGTGGGCGACCTTGTTAAGGAAATGGATGCTGTAACAGAGGCTGAAATTGACGCTCTTGTTGAAGTTTATAAAGAAAACTACGATATTGCAACCGACAATTTTGATGCAATCCGCTATCAGGCAAAGGAAGAAATTGCAATAAAGAAAATGCTTGACAGGGAAAACTGCAAGGCATTTTCAAACACATTCCAGGATTTGTACGGAATGGAGCAACTCCCCGGTCTTGCATCTCAGCACTTAATGGCTCTCGGCTACGGCTACGGCGGTGAGGGTGACTGGAAGGTTGCCGCTATGACTGCAATTATTAAAGCTATGGGCGAGGGTAAACCAGGCGGCACAAGCTTTATGGAGGATTACACATACCATTTGGTTGACGGCAATAAATTAAGCCTCGGCGCGCATATGTTGGAGGTTTGCCCGTCACTTGCCGCAGGGAAACCGAGAATTGAAACCCACCACCTCGGCATAGGTATGAACGAGAAAGACCCCGCAAGGCTTGTTTTCGAGGGTAAAGAGGGCAAGGCAATTGTTGTCAGCCTTATTGATATGGGCGGCAGACTTCGCCTTATCTGTCAGGATATTGAGTGCGTTAAGCCGATTATGGAAATGCCGAATCTTCCCGTTGCCCGCGTTATGTGGAAGGCAGAGCCGTCACTTGAAACAGGTCTTGAGTGCTGGATAACAGCAGGCGGCGCTCACCACACGGTATTAACTCACGACGTAACTGCCGAACAGATGCGTGATTTTGCAAAAATGATGGATATTGAGTTTGTTCATATTGACAAAAACACAACGCAGGAAAGCCTTGAAAAAGAGCTTTTCTTTGCCGATGTTGCTTGGAAGCTTAAAGGGGTATAATTTATGCTTGAACAGTTAAAAAAAGAGGTTTTTGAGGCGAATTTGCTTTTGCCGAAATATAACCTTGTCACATTCACTTGGGGCAATGTTTCGGGCGTTGACCGTGAAAAGGGCTTAATGGTAATTAAACCGTCGGGCGTTGAATATGACACAATGAAGCCGTGGGATATGGTCGTTGTTGACCTTAAAACAGGCAAAAAGGTTGAGGGCGACTTAAATCCGTCGTCCGACACCGATACGCATGTCGCTCTTTATAACGCATTTCCTAATATTAAGGGAATTGTTCACACCCATTCACGCTGGGCGACTGTCTTTGCACAGAGCGGCAAAGGAATACCTGCCCTCGGCACTACTCACGGCGATTATTTTTACGGTGAAATTCCCTGCACACGCAAAATGACTCCCGAAGAAATCGGCGGTAAATACGAAAAAGAAACAGGCAATGTAATTATAGAAACATTTAAGGACAAAAGTCCTGATGACATTCCGTCCGTGCTCGTTCACAGCCACGGCCCGTTCTGCTGGGGCACAGACCCTTTTAATGCGGTTCACAATGCGGTTGTGCTTGAAGAACTCGCATTTATGGCTTGGCACAATTTAATGATGAATCCTGACATTCCACCTATGCAGCAGGAGCTGCTCGATAAGCATTACCTTCGCAAGCACGGTGCAAATGCTTATTACGGGCAGAATAAATAAGAGGTGCACAATATGCTTGAATTTCTTACTTGGCTCGGAGAATTACTCGAAAACATTTTTTGTTCTTGTTATTTTTTTCACCTTTTTACCTCCCCACGCTGATTCCTTTAATATTCTTTATTGTATTTAGAAAGCGCTTGAATGAAATGTCCGAAGAGGATGAAGAGGATAGGAAAAAAAGAAAAATATACCGTGCTTGTTCAATCGGTGCTTTGATTTTTACAATATTCTTTGCGGCAATATGCACATATATGTTTTTTTTATTTTCGCTCGATATTGCTAATATGTGAGGGCTGAGTATGAGTGATAAGCTTTTTAATAAAATAGTAGCCGTAATTCTTATTATAGGTATTGTAAGTACCGTTGCTTTGGCAGGGTACACGGTGCATTTGCGCAAAAATGCGTCAATCACGGCCTATATTTCAAGTGAGAGCAAGTGATAATATGAAAAAACTGCGTAACCAAATATTTATAATAGCGGCGATAGTTCTCACATTTGTGATTTTTGATTTGGGGATATATAATGTATTTACCAAAAGATGCATTAACGATTACAGCGAGAGTTTACAGGCAAAATCCGTTGAACTTGACGAATATCTTCCCTTTGATGAAAACTCAAAAATAGTGAAACTTGATTCCGAATTTAAGCTGATGGAAAATCTGCCTGTAATTGACGGCGCGGCGGCGTTATATCCCGTTTTCTCTGCATTTGTTAACTCTGTTTATCCTGAAAACTCTTGTTCCTTTGACGGCAAAAATTTTACGCCTGAAAGTGCGTTGCAGTACACCAACACAAGAGGGGCATATAAATCGGTCGTTGACGGAACGGCGGATATAGTTCTTTGCGCTTCTCCGTCGGAAGAACAGCTCGCTTACGCTAAAGAAAAAGGCGTTGATCTTGAGTTTGTGCCAATCGGCTGTGAGGCATTTGTGTTTATTGTAAATAAAGAAAACCCTGTTGACAATCTCACTGCGGAGCAGGTCAGAGGTATATATTCGGGGAAATATAAAAATTGGTCGGAAATAGGCGGAGAAAATACACCTATTGCCGCATTGCAAAGGAATGAGGGAAGCGGCAGTCAAACCGCTATGCTTTCATTTATGAACGGCGAAAAAATTAAAGTAAAAAATACTGTTTTTGGAAAAGCAATCGGCTTTTCATTCCGTTATTATGTGGAGGGAATAGTTGAGGACGGCAATATTAAAATGCTGTCCCTTAACGGCGTTTATCCGAATGCCGAGAATATACGCAATAAAACTTATCCTATTGTGGGCGAGATTTATGCCGTATACCGAAAAGACAACAGCAACGCTAATGTTCCTTTGCTTATAGATTGGATGCTTTCCGAGGAAGGACAGCAAATTGTCGAAAAAAGCGGATATATAGGGATAAAATAATTTTTCTTATTTACAGACAAAGAAGGCTTGAGTTTATGACGGAAAACAATTCCGATGAAAAAAAGATAGAATTATATAAAAATCAAAAAGAGCTTCTTGACACATTTCTTGCCCACGGCGCTATTACTAAAGCACAGTATGACAAAAGCCTCGGCTGTCTAACCGAAAAAATGGGTATGCAAAAATACCGCAACTGAAAAAAAGAGTAGGGCGGGGGCTTGCTCCCGCCGTTAAAATATGTTTACAATCCTTCAGTCTTTTGCTACGCAAAATCCAGCTCCCTTTACACAAGGGAGCCATTTTTATACCTTTTCCTGTTGAAATTTTCTACTGACCTCGCCAATATTTCCATCATTTTTCACAAACCTATTGACAATTTCTGCTTTATGTTATATAGTTAGTTATATAAGTAACTAACCTAAATGCGAATTTTTGAAAGGAGGCAGAAATGGTATTCAGATTTTCGGAAGAAAAACCGCTGTACATTCAAATTGCAGAACAGCTTGAGGATGCGATTTTTACAGGCACATTCCCTGAAGAAACGCAGATTCCTTCAACTACCGAGCTTTCCGTGTCATTGCAAATAAACCCTGCTACCGTGCTGAAGGGTATGAACATTTTGGTTTCGGAAAATGTGATTTATAAAAAACGGGGACTCGGAATGTTTGTGAGTACGGGCGCAACCGAAAAAATCAGAAATAAACGGCAGGAGCGCTTTTATGAAGATTTCATTTCTCCTCTTGTTTCCGAGGCGCAAAAGCTGGGGCTTAGCAAAGACGAAATAAACAGTTTAATTGAAAGGGGTTATAAAAATGGGGATTGAAATAAGGAACATCACCAAAAAATACGGCAAAAAAACAGCGCTTGACAGTGTTTCTTTGGAGTTCGAGAAAGGAAAAATTTACGGACTTTTGGGTAGAAACGGCGCAGGCAAATCAACACTTCTTAACATTATCGACGGGAGAAGCACAGGCTTTGACGGCGAAATATACATAGACGGAAAAAAGCACAGCAACAAAGATAGGCTTTATTTTGAGG
>DERX01000034.1:10896-14726 GCA_002361875.1 Ruminococcaceae bacterium UBA3329 | reverse complement strand
GTTTTGAACTGCTCATAATTTTTAGGAAAAGGAAATGTGAAATATAAATTTACACAAAGTGTAAAAATCATGGGAAACCCCCGGCGAGGGTTTCCCACCGAAAAAACAGTCCACCGGACTGTTTTTCGTCCTTCCTGCGCTTTTTTACAAAAAAATTTTGCAGTCTGCGGACTGCAAAGAGAGGCTTCGCCTCTCCACTCCACCGCCTTTTGAAAAAGGCGGACGAAAACTTTAAAATTAAATGTAACTTATGCTTGCGTCTTATTATCAAAAATAAGCTTTTTAACTGCTGTAAATCTCATCAAAACAACAACTACTGCGATTGTAATAATAAGCTCGGGAAGAATGTAGGTTCCGTTATAGCAAATTGAATATAAAAGCGGTTTATTCACAAATGTAGAACCGAAAATCTCCCACTGGTCAAGATATGCAAAAATGAAATATCCCGAAACAATGTGTGACGCAAATCGGAGCAAAAATGCAACCGTTAAGCCGAGGTACAATCCTTTTTCGCCCATCTTTTTGAATGCGCCTGCAATTCCCAAAACGGTAAACGCAATTATGTAGTCAAACAAGATGCAACCTACAAGCATAAGCGGGGTAAGTCCCCAGCCCAAAAGCCCGTCTGTGGTTATTCCGAGCATAAGCTGGAAAAGAGAGTAAATAAACGAGGAGAAAAATCCCCATTTTACTCCGTAACGGAATGAGAGAATGCAAATCGGGAGCATACTTACGAGCGTTACCGAACCGCCGAGCGGCAGTTTGAAGATTTTGACCATGGAAAGTGCTACTGCTAACGCAATGAAAACAGCAGTTTCCGTAAGTCTGATGATGTTTTCTTTTTTCATTTTTGGTTCCTCCAAATAAAAAAATTCAGCCAAGGGAAATACACACTTAGGCTGAAACACTTTGCTTCCTACGTCGGTATTATCCGCATCAGGTTCAATGGTTAAGGGAAGATTTATTCCCAATCTCAGCTGACTTTTCGGTCAACACCCATGCATATATTTACTTGGCTGAAGAGTATTATAGCACTTTATTCGTAATTGTCAAGCAAAAAGTCTTTAAGTGCCGAATAACGCAGTTTTGTCTTGCCGTTGTCAATCATTTTCATAATTGTGCCGTCAGTGCCAACAAGTATTAACAGCTTTTTTGCTCTTGTGACGGCAGTATAAAGCAGATTTCTGTAACAGAGCTTTTCAGTTACAGAAATTACGGGCATTATAACAGCCTCAAATTCACTGCCCTGACTTTTATGCACTGTTACGGCAAATGCGTGCTCCAATTCAGTAAGCTGTTCCTTTGAATAAGTAGCGCGCTTACCTGCAAAATCAACAATTACATACCCGTTTCGGTTATCTATTGTTTCAATAAAGCCGATATCTCCGTTAAAAATTCCGTCACCCTCCCCTGTTTGCGACTCCCAGCGAATATCATAGTTATTTTTTATCTGCATAACCTTATCGCCCTCTCGGAAAATGCGGTACTCGGTTTTAATTTCTGCTTTTTCTTCGCTAGGCGGATTTATGCTGTTCTGCAAAACCCTGTTAATGTTAAATGTGCCTGTGTCGCCTTTTTTAGACGGACAAAGAATTTGAATTTGCGTTTTAGAGTCAAAGCCGTAGGAGTTGGGAATTCGGTGCATATACAAATCGTTTATTGTTCTTACTGCGTCAAGAGGAAAATTTTTGTGCAGTACAAAAAAGTCCCCTTCCTTGTAATCGGTTTTAATATGCTCGCCGTGAACAATTCTGTGAGCATTCATTACAATATTGCTCTCTCTTGACTGTCTGAAAATCTCTTTAAGCTCAACCACAGGCAAAAGTCTGCTTTCTATTAAATCATGCAAAACATTGCCCGCTCCCACAGACGGGAGCTGATCGCTGTCACCGACCATAATAAGCCTGCACCCGAAAGGCAGAGCCTCAACAAGAGCGTTAAACACAAAAACATCTACCATTGACATTTCGTCTATTATTACTGCCTGACTTTCAAGAGGATTTCGCAAATTTCGCTTGAAATAAGGCTTTTCATCACGCCACTCAACCTCTAAAAGTCGGTGAATGGTCATTGCACTTCTGCCCGTCGCCTCGGTCATTCGCTGTGCCGCTCTGCCTGTTGGAGCACAAAGGGCAATATCAAGATTTTTCTTTTCGAAAACCTTAATTATACCGTTAAGGGTTGTAGTTTTTCCCGTGCCTGGTCCGCCTGTCAAAATCAGAACGCCCTTATTAACAGCGGTTTCAATAGCTTGTCTTTGAAGCTCGGCAAAGCTAAAGCCGGTATTATCTTCAAACTTGTCAATAAACGCATTTACATTCTCGGGGTCTTCGGGCGGATATTTTAAAAGCACATGAAGTCTTCTTGCAATGCCCATTTCGGCATGGTAAACCTCGGGAATAAACAAAAATTCTTTCCCGTTAATATTTTTTATAACAAGACATTTTTTCTCGGCAAGCGAATAAATGATTTCTTCTATTTTTTCACGCGGTTCGGAAAGAAGCCCTAACGCCGGCGTAAACATTTTTTCAATAGGAATACAGGTGTGCCCGTTATTAAGATTGTGACGGATAATATGTATTATTCCCGCTTCGATTCGCCTTTCGGCAGACGGCGGAACAGGCATGGAAGACGCTATCTGCTCGGCTCTGTCAAAGGAAACACCGTTTTCAAATTCGCAGAGCGAATACGGGTCGGACTCAACCATTTCTTTAGCCGCAGTGCCGAAATTTTCAAATGCAAGAAGGCTTTCACGGGTTGTAAGTCCGAGTCCCGAAAGAGAAATCAGCAAGGAGCGAACAGTAAACTGACGCTTATACTCCTCGCCTATTTTTTTAGCCTTTGCAGATGAAATACCTCTTATTTCAGCAAGGCGCTCGGGGTAATTTTCAAGAATATCAAAGGATTTTTCTTTAAATCTTTCAACTATTGCACGGGCGGTTGCCTCACCCACGCCCCAAATTGCGCCGCTTGAAAGATAATGGTACAAATCGTCAACAGTTTCGGGAACGGTGGCATAGCAGGAATCAGCCTTAAACTGCCTGCCGTAAACGGAATGGTATGTATAATCGCCTACTGCTTCAACCGTGTCGTGTTCACGGACATCGGGAGCAATACCCACAACAGTTATCTCCTCTTCGCCCATATCAAGAGTAAAGACGGTGTATCCGTTCACATCGTTGCGGTAAGTAACCTCTGTTACCGTTCCACGCAATTTGATTTTTGTTTCAAAATCTTCCATTTATAAAATCCTTTAAATCCTCTTTTTTTATAACGGTTATGCCGTCTGTCTGACTGCACATTTCAAGTGTTTCATTTCTTTCTTTTTCGGAAATTCCGTTGTCAACTATCACAAGCACATTATTTTCACATTCGCCGCAAAGATTTAGCTTTAGCCTTGCGCAGTACGCAAGATTTTTAACATTTTCTGCATTTTCATCACATGGGATGCAGATAAAATAATCGCATTTTTTCTTGGGCATCAAGAGCTTAAGCAAAACTGCCGTTAAAATTAATACAATGAATACAAGCGATAAAAGAATAAGTACTGAACATATAAATACTCTCAAAGAATACACCTCCGAAGTATTATATGTTAAATCAAAGCCTTATGTTAAAGCCCCCGCAAATGCAGGGGCAAAAAATGAGTAAACCTGTAAGCCGGGTTCTGTCGTTTAAGGCAATTATCTATCTGCGATGCGCGTTGCCGCACACCTGAAGCCATCCGTCGGAGTATCTGCCCAGCTGACAACTCCTGTCGATGTTGCATCGGGTAGGGTTTGCTTGGCCGTTACATCTCTGCAACGCCGGTGAGCTCTTACCTCGCCTTT
>DERX01000034.1:0-10640 GCA_002361875.1 Ruminococcaceae bacterium UBA3329 | reverse complement strand
GTGAGCTCTTACCTCGCCTTTCCACCCTTACCGAAAAAATTCGGCGGTATATCTCTATGCACTTTCCCTAAGGTCGCCCTCGGCGGCT
Source organism: Ruminococcaceae bacterium UBA3329 (assembly GCA_002361875.1). Classification (GTDB taxonomy): domain Bacteria; phylum Bacillota; class Clostridia; order Oscillospirales; family Acutalibacteraceae; genus Fimenecus. The sequence goes on along the minus strand of DERX01000034.1, from coordinate 10,552 downwards.
GTTAGCCGTTACCCTGCTGTATGATGCCCGGACTTTCCTCACTGTAAAAACAGCGCAACTGCCCGATTTACTCACTTAAATTTAATAAGTTATTTTTTCAAGCATTATTCCGTCTTTTTTTACAAGACGGATTTTTTCTCCGCTTACCATATAAGCGTTTCGGGATATATCAATCATCGGCAAATCACTTGCGGAATCGGTATAAAACTCGTCAATTTGAACATCGCCGTACTGTTCCTTAAAAAGAGATACTTTTTTGTCCTTATAACAAATCTGCCCTATTTCACCTGTGGAAAAATCGACCTTTGAGCAAATATAATTTTTTATGCCGAGGCGCTCGCACATAATTTTCAAAAGACTTTCGGGGCAAGCAGAAACGATTATGTCGCCCTCTTTTTGAATGTTTTTGTAAAACTGCTTTATTTTATGCTCATTCAAATCCCAAAAGCGCACAAATTCCTGCTCCATACTGTCAGCAAAGTTATCACAGTATTCTTTTAAATAAACGCCGTATTTATTGATAACCTCGTCAATGGTTATTTCACCGCTTTTATATTTCATAAAGCCGCTGAAAAATTTAGGAATGTATTTAAACACACCTTTAGTATCTAATTTTAAGAAATGAAGAAACAAATCAAGGCCTGATTCGCCGTCATAAATTGTATTGTCAAAATCAAATACTCTCATAGCTTTACACTCCTTAAAAACCTCTTGAACTGCCTCCGCCGCCGAAAGAGCCGCCCCCTCCTGAAAATCCGCCGCCGGAGCTGTCCCCTCCGAAAGACGAACCGCCGCCGAAGGAGTCTCCTCCGCCGTGAAAACCTCCGTAAAACGGTCCAAAAAAAATGTGCCGTCTGCGCCGTCTGCCGAAAATCAAAACTAAAATTACTATAATCAGAATTATTGTTCTGATTATCTTGTAGGCATTTGAATCCTGCAAATCATTTGTTTCATAATCATCCAAATTTTCGGGCGGTGTTTCGCCGTATTCAGCATAGACCTCGGACACAATTGCTTTATAAGCTTCGGCAAGACCTGTTGAAAAATCGTTATTTTTTAAATACGGAATTGCGTACTTATCAAGTATTCTGCCCGTTTTTCCGTCGGGAAGTCTTCCCTCAAGACCGTAGCCGACCTGAATTGTAACCTGCCTTTCGGAGACTGACAGCAAAAGTACAACGCCGTTATTTTCTTCTTTGTCGCCTACTCCCCATTTTCTGCCGAGCTCCAGTGCATATTCCGAAACATCTGCACCGTCAAGTGTGTCAACGGTTACGACCACAACCTGCGCGCCTGTTTTCACAAACAGATTTTCACCTGTTTTCATAAGCTCGTTTTTATCTTCTTCGTTAATAACTCCTGCAAAGTCATTAACGAAAAATTCATTTGTAGGTTCCGGCAATTTTACAGCAAAAGACGAGACAGAAAGTAAAACCGAAAGCACCAAGCAAATGCTTAATATCGAAAAAAGCTTTTTCATATTTTTTAATCAAAATTTACTGTCGGTACAGTATTTGATTCGGGAGAAGCCTCAAAATACTCTGCTTTTTCAAAGCCTAACATTCCTGCAAAAATTACCGCCGGGAACTTTCTTATAGACTGATTATAATCGGTAACTGCGTCATTATAATCCATGCGTGCTCTGCTTATTCTGTTTTCAGTACCACCAAGCTCATCCTGCAAATATATGAAATTCTCATTTGCTTTAAGCTCGGGATAATTTTCCACAACAACAAGGAGTCTTGAAAGAGCTGAATCGTAGCTCTGCATAGCCTCACCGTACTCTTCGGGATTCCCTGCGGAATTTAATTTCGCACGGGCATCGGCAAGAGCAGTGTAAACCTCTTCCTCATGAGAAGCATATCCCTTAACAGTATTTACAAGATTGGGGATTAAATCCGCACGTCTTTGCAATTGATTTTGAATTTGATGCTCGGTATTCTGAACCTTTTCATGCTTTGTAACAAGTCTGTTATATGTCCCGGCAATACTGCCGACTATTATTACAATAACAAGCAAAACGGCCGCAATGCCTATAATTAAGCCTTTTTTCTTCATAGGAAAAAGCTCCTTTCAATCAGTCGTCAAAGCCGTTCGGATTATTCGACTGCCAGCGCCAAGAATCCTCGCACATTTCCTCAATTCCTCTTTTTGCCGTCCAACCCAAAACCTCTTCTGCCTTTGACGGGTCTGAATAGCAGGTTGCAATGTCGCCTGCACGGCGGGGAGCAATTTTATAAGGCAGTTCTTTGCCGTAAGCCTTATTAAATGCCTTTACAATGTCAAGAACGCTGTAACCGACACCTGTTCCGAGGTTGAATATCTGAACGCCCTTATTTCCTTCAAGGATATTATCAACAGCCTTAACATGACCCTCTGCCAAATCCACAACATGAATATAATCTCTTACGCCTGTACCGTCGTGAGTGTCATAATCGTCGCCGTAAACGCTTAAAAACTCACGCTTGCCGATAGCAACCTGGGTAATATAGGGCATAAGATTATTGGGGATTCCGTTGGGATTTTCACCTATTCTGCCGCTCTTGTGAGCGCCGATAGGGTTGAAATAGCGAAGAAGAGTAACATTCCACTCACTGTCTGCCTTACAAAGGTCCTCAAGAATAATTTCAATCATATATTTTGTTGTGCCGTAGGGGTTTGTTGTGCCGCCTGTTTTCATAGTTTCCTTCAAGGGAGAAATATTATTCATACCGTAAACGGTTGCAGACGAGCTGAAAACGATATTTTTGCATCCGTTATTTCGCATAACATCGCAAAGCTTTAAAGTTCCGCCAATGTTATTATCATAATATTCAAGAGGTTTTTCGCAGGATTCGCCCACAGCCTTAAGTCCTGCAAAATGAATTACAGCATCAATTTTGTTTTCCTTGAAGATTTTATCCATTCCCTCTGTGTCACGAATGTCACACTCGTAGAATTTGAAATCCTTACCCGTCAGTTCCTTAACTCTGTCAAGAGATTTTGGATTTGAATTATACAAATTATCAACAACCGTGATTTCATAGCCGGCATTTAAAAGCTCAACACATGTGTGCGAGCCGATATATCCTGCGCCGCCCGTTACTAAAATGCTCATATATTTTCCTCCTTAGAAATTGATATATTTGAATAGTATGTTTTAAGAATTCTTTCGTAGCTATAACCTCTTTCTGCTAAAACATTTGCGCCTGCTTTACTCATACCAACGCCGCATCCGACTCCGTATGAGGTAAATGTAAATGTTTCTGTTGCACTGTCATAGCTGAGTTTAAAGCAGCTTGATTTAATGCCGAGATCAGAAAGTCTTGTAATAAATTCACAACCTGTTAAGTCCTGTCCGCCGACCGATACTGATTTTACATATCCAACTGACGAAGAAACAGCAGTATTTCGTTCATTTATTACAATCCATGTTGTCGGATCAGAATCAACATCTATTTCAAAATTTGCATCAAGAAGTATTCCCTGCATTTCGCCCCGTTTGAGCTGAACGGTATTTTCATAGCCTTCTGCTTGAGCTTCAGGGTTACCGTCAAGCCTTGCAACCGCTCTGAGGTACGGATAATCTCCGTTGAAGACCATTGAGGAATCCGCTGTACCTCCTGCCGCAATTTCAAAGAAAGGAGTTAAGGCTACCTCTCCGTTGTATGAAACATATCTGCCGAATACCTCTTCAATTGCATCTTTAACCTCTTGTGTTACATTCTTTTCTATCTGTACTCCGTCGATTACAAAGCCGTTATCTCTGTATTTAAGATAAGTATAAATTGCAACCGCTTGAGCTTTGATTGCAGACATCTCATAACCTTCGCCCATTTCGCTCATTACAAGAGCACCTATAGCGTCTTTTGCGGGAAGCCGTTCGCCGTTAACGGTTATAAACTCAGGAGCGCCCTTATCCTCGGCAATCTCGCTTGTTGAGGGAACAGTTTCGCCGGCCTCGTTAGTGGAATTCTCCGGAACAGATGAGGTTTCTGAAGGATTTTCAGCCTCATCCTGACGCTTCTTTTCGAGTTCAATAATATCTGCCATCATAAACTCAGAAATTTTAAGTTTATTCTCATTTGTTGCAGGAGCTGCAGTAGTCGGCACATTTGTTGTCGGAATTGTTGTTGATTCAGTTGTGGTTTCATATCCGAATATTCTCTTGAAAGCACCTGCAAGAGCACCTTTTTCGCCCTGCATTTTGAATACTATTGCAAGAACAGCACAAAGAAGAATTACAACACCCATTATAATTGCAAGAACCGTTACTGTTTTTTTACTTGACTTTTTCTCCATGGGAACTGTTTCTTCAGACGGTGCCTCCGAAACCTCAATTCCGATACTTCTTATTCCCACAGCTCTTTCGCCGATAAGCTCAAAAAGCTCTGCTGCAACACTTTCGACAAATGCATCCTCGGCTTCGCCTTCTTCAAGATAAAGCTTTCTTACGGTTGCACTTTCATCATTAGCAACTGCAATACAAATATATTTCGAACCCTCTGCTTCATAAATATCGCTTATTGCTGCTCCTATGTTTGCCGCGGACAAATCCAAACTTACGCGTGCAAGCTGTGCGACATATTCAGTGACATTTACCTCACCCTTATCCTCAACATGAGGAGTAAATACAACAACATCACTGAAATGCTCAACGGGTTCACCAAGGTTCTTTAATGCCTCCGAATTTAATGTACCGTTTACTGCAACAACTGAACCGGATTCCCAAAGGCGAGAAATTGCAATCTCTGTTTTCTCGTTATCATAGTGCTGAGTCTCGGAAAGAGCCAATGCCTCTTCGCCGCCTATGCGCTTTGTCAAATAAGGAACTACTCCGTTTCGAAGAATAATATTTATTCTCTTGTCATCAATCGGAACTACGACGATAAATTTTTCACCGTTATCTATACCGAATCCCGAATACATTCCGTCCTTTGAAAGAAATACTGTAGCGGGTTCGGGAAAGGTTGAAAAATCCGTTCTCTGTTCATCAGAAAGAGAATCGTTATTTTCAAGAGCATTGAGGACAGATGGATTTTGAACATTCTCAACCTCAAATGCCTGTGAAATTGCCTTTTTCAGTTTGAAATAATGCTTTTGATCAACTGCAATAACAATTATATCATCATTTTGAAGAGCATCCTGAAATCCGTCAAATAAATCACGCATTTTTTCATAATGAACAAAGGTTTCGTTTCCATCTGAATAAGCTTTCAAGCTACTGATAACCCTCGCCTGAAGCCTTGCAAAAGAAATATTCTTTTCAGTGTTAAGAGATAAAAGTCTAACTGTCATTTTATTCACCATATGATACAGTATTTGCAAAAAGCGATATGATAAACGCCCCGCATTAAAAGTATCTTTCCTTTCTTTGTATTGACCGCACTAAACCATACTAAATTATTGCCGTACTTAATTTATAAAATATTACGGAGTCCAGTTTACATCATCCTTATAAGGATTTTCCATGCCCTTTGCATCGTACCAAGCCTGAGGATATCTGGGCGAAGAATTTATTGTTGCCGCACTTGTATCAACAGTGGTTTCCTCATTTTCACGGCAAAGCCTTGCAACTACAACAAGTCGGGCGTCCGAAAACTCATAAGAACAGGTTGAAAGCGTAAGCAGCTTGTCATCAGGTAACACGGTTACACCTGTATTAAAAATGCTTCTTTTCTGTATTTCTTCAATAAAGCTTAAGAACCGGTCATCCGACGAGAACTCTGTTACGGTATAATTAAACAAATAATCATTGTCGTCTTTAGGCAGTCCGTTTGTAACAAAAGCCGCAAACACCTTAAAATAATAGGTTTGATAAATTGTATCATAACGGATAATCGGCGATTCCTTATAGCCTTCTATTGTTTTATATTTATCCAGGTTTGAGAAGACTAATCCGTCACTCATATGATGACCGTAAATTACATTATTGTCATCAAGGTATTTAGCATCATTGCGGTAATCAAGATAAGGACAACCGTAACGGCTTTTCTTACCGTAGAAATCGGTTTTCAAATACTTGTTATTATTTTTAGCCTGAACAACCTGAACATCAAGATTTGTACCTTCAATATTAACCCAGCCTACAATCTCGGGATTAATTGCATAAAGATAAGCATATTTAAGATTCATTCCCTGCGGAAACTCTACTGTCGGATACTTCGTGAAAAGCTCCTGCCACGCTTCATCATATTGTTCGGAGTCTAAAGAGTCGGTTGGCGTTATCATTTCTTTAATGTTTTTAATATCTCTCGTGTGAATAATATGCTCAGTTAAAAGTGTGCCAAAAGCAATCACACAGCCGATTATTGTCACTACGGAAAAATCCATTACTATTTTTCTGATTTTTTCACGCGGTTTGTCGGCTTTTTTAGGAAATATTTTTCCAAAGAAGTCAGAGAAAATTTCATTAAAAGTCCTTATCTTTTTTTCAGCAGTTCCCTCAACATCTGTTTGATTTTCTTTCCCCTCGGATTCACTCTTTTTGACATATTGTGCCGTTACATCAACAAATGTCATACCGTTTTCGGTAACAGTTTTAATTCCAAGGTCATCGGCAACTGTTTTTTCGATGCTGCTTTTTATTTCATCGACAAGTTCTTCTTTTTGCGGCTTCATATCTGAATTTTCCAATTTATTAAGTTCTTCAAGAAGATTGTCTGATGAATTATTTTCGCTCATTTTGTTTTCGCTCATTTATTTACCTCCTGAGGATACCATTTTTCATCACTTTCATATGGATTTTTTATACCGTTTTTATCATACCAAAGCTGAGGATATTTCGGTGACGGGTTCAGCGTGACTGCATTTGTATTAACACTCTCACTCTCGCCCGGTCTAAGCTTTCTTGTAACAACAACCAGTCTTGCATCCGCTTTATAAGTGCGCGTACCTTTATTATAAATGTCAAGCTTTCTTATGCAGGTTGAAAGAATAAGCATATTGTCATCATCGTTTATATCAACATCCGGCACATAAAGCCTGCGTTTATTTATCTCATTTATGAATCCGTTGAAATTTTCACCGTCCATATACGGATAAATGTAATTGAAAACATACCCTCTGTCCTCTTCTGCTTTCGCACTTGTAATGAAAACCGCATACACCTTCCATTTTTCCATACCGTTTACCGTTGCAAATTGAACAACAGGGGTTTGCTTGTAAAATTCAATGTCCTGAAATTTTTCAAGGTCGGAAAACATTGTTCCGTCATAACAGTTATGACCGTAAAGAATTGTGCTTGCATCTAAATTTTCCGGATCATTTCTGTAATCCATAAACACTGTTCCGCGATAATCATACTTTTTGTAAAAGTCGTGATTTAAGTAATATGAATTGTTTGAATACTTTACAACGGGAAGACTGATGTTCGTATTCGGAACTTTTATCCAGCCGACAAACCCCGGATTTATCTTAAGCATTTCGTCAAAATTGAAAAGCTCTTCCTTTTTCTTTTTCTCAACAAAAACCGATTCCAGTTCGCTGTTCATTTCGACGTTATTCCTGCGAATCACATAATTACGGATAAGTACCGCCGAGGCACAAATAAACACAATTAAACAAAGGACCAAAATTATTTTGGCGGGTTTTGAAATTTTTTTGTGAGGCTTTTTTGCCTTTGATTTTTCAACTGTACTTTCTTCAGTTATTTCAATTGCTTCAATTTCATTTACATCTTCAGTATTATTCTTTCTAAACTCCAAATCATTCACCTGCGAGATCTAAAAGAATTTGCAGCGCCTCGTTTGATGCGCTTTCACGGTTAAGACGGCGAACATCGTCCGTAAAATTATTTTCGAGTTTTTTTACAACTGTTTTTTTACCGTCTGAACCGGCTATATAAATTAAACCTACCGGTTTTTCGGTGTTATCGGAATTAGGCCCTGCTATTCCCGACACTGCAACGGCAACATCGGCATTCGAAAGCTTTAATACTCCAGAAACCATTTCACGGACCGTCTGTTCGCTCACAGCGCCGTATTTTTTTAAGGTTTCGTTTGAAACGCCCAAAACAGAATGTTTTATTTCATTACTGTAGCTGACAATTCCGCAATTAAAAACGGATGACGAGCCGCTTACATCGGTTATGCGCTTTGCAATAAGACCGCCTGTGCAGGACTCCGCCGTTGCGGCTACAAGCTTTTTTTCTTTAAGTACAGCTACAAGCTTTTCAGGGAGCAGCATTAAAATCTTACCACCGTTACTTTAGTATTTTCGACCGCACTTGACACAAGTGCGTCAATGTCAAGACTTTTTTCAGCCTCTTCAAGCATTTGCAGAGTAGGCTTCGTTTTCGGGTGCTTGGGAGTAAATACCGTACAGCAATCCTCAAACGGTTCAATTGAAATGTCAAAGGTTTCAATTCTTCTTGAAACAGTAATTATTTCGTTTTTATCGTTGCCGATAAGCGGACGGAAAACAGGCATAGAAGCTACTGCGTCCGTGCAGGCAATTGCGGGAAGGGTTTGGCTTGCAACCTGACCGAGACTCTCACCCGTAATGAGTGCTTTGCTGTCCTCTTTTTCAGCTATGGCAGACGCAATTCGCATCATAAACCTACGCATAATAAGCGTAAACATATCCTCAGGACAATTGTCGCGGATTGCCTCCTGAATCTCGGTAAATCCGACTGTGAAAAGAGTTATACTGCCGCTGTATGCTGCAACCTGCTTCAAAAGCCTGTGCACCTTGTCCTCGGACTGAGGCGAAGTGTACGGGGGCGACGCAAAATGCACAGCATTGAGAGTAAGTCCTCTTTTAGCCATCATAAAGGCCGCAACGGGGCTGTCAATTCCGCCTGAAATTAAAACGGTAGCTTTTCCTGATGTTCCTGTGGGAAGCCCGCCTGCGCCGACCAACTGATTACCCCTTATGAATGCAAATTTTTCACGGATTTCAACGGTAACAATTATTTCGGGATTTCTTACATCAACCTTTAAATTCGGAAATGCTGAAAGAATTGCACCGCCGACCTCTGCTGAAATTTCAGGTGAGGTCAAGGGGAATTTTTTATCGGACCGCTTTGCCTCAACCTTAAAGGTTCTTGCAAAACGAAGCTGATTTTCAAGGTATTTCGGCGCATTTGCCTTTATTTCGTCCATACATTTTGACACCTGCAAAGCTCTTGAATACCTTGCAATACCGAAAACTCTGCCAACACGCTTTGAAACCTCATCCATATCAATGTCGTCACTTATCGGAACGACCGAAACGGTTGACTGCTCCTTGCGGTATTCAAATTCGCCCAAAGGCTTAATTCGTTTACGGATATTTTTAATGAGAACATCTTCAAAAGTGGCTCTGTTAAGCCCCTTTAAAGCCAATTCTCCGTTTTTTATAAGTATAATTTCCTTCATTGTTTATCTCCTGATGCGGTTTGCGGTTTTGACTATTGCGTCAAACAGCAAATCCATCTCATTTTCTTCCGTATTTTTTGAAAGGCTTATTCGGACAGCGCTGTCAATTCTCGCAGGTTCGATTTTCATTGAAGAAAGCACGCCGCTCCTATGCCCCTTTGAGCAAGCAGAACCTGCCGAAACGCAAATCCCCTCGCTTGACAGAGCATTAAGTATTACCTGTGACGGAACGCCTTTAACCGAAATGTTGATAATATAGGGCAGTGCGTCAACGGGTGAATTTACGAAAATGTAATCTATATCTGATATTTTATTTAAAAATCCGTCACGCAAGGCTTTAACCTTTTCAAAGTTTCTTTCGACTGAACCGATGTTTTTAACCGCCTCGCCGAATGCGCAAAGCGCGGGCATTGCCTCAGTTCCCGAAACAAGTCCGTTTTCCTGACCGCCGCCGACTATTGCAGGTCTTATACGCACATTTTTGCTCACATAAAGCGCCCCTGAACCTTTGAGCCCGTGGATTTTATGTGCGCTCATACTCATAAGGTCAATGCCGCATTTTACAGGATTGATTTTTATTTTGCCGAAAGCCTGCACTGCGTCGCAATGGTAAAGAGCGTTTGATTTTTTTGATTTGATAATCTGTTTAACCTTGCCGAAATCTTGAACCGAGCCGACCTCATTATTTACCGCCATTAAGCTTACAAGGATTGTATTTTCATCAATGGCATTGTATAAATCGTCAAGACTTATTTTACCGTTTCTGTCAGGCTCTAAAAACACAGGAGAAAAGCCCTGCTCGCCCAAAAGCTCAAAATTCTTGATAACGCTGGGGTGCTCAATACGGGAAGTAATAATTTTTTTACCCTCACGCTTTTTTGATGCCGCAGTGCCGAGAATTGCGGTCATATTTGAGGCTGTTCCGCCCGAGGTAAAATAGATTTCATTAGGTTTAACAGAAAGAAAATCCGCAACAGCTGTTCTGGCATTTTCTAGCTCCTTTTTAGCTTCATAGCCTAAAAAGTGAAGCGAAGATGGGTTGCCGTAACAAACAGACGCAATTTCAACTGCTTTTTTTAATGATGCATCGCACGGTTTTGTTGTAGCGCTGTTGTCAAGATACGCATTCAATTACAGTCCCCCAAGATATAGATTAAATCAAAATAAATTATACTACATAATACTGAAATTTGCAATTAAAAAACAGATAAAAT
>DERX01000001.1:768-3938 GCA_002361875.1 Ruminococcaceae bacterium UBA3329 | reverse complement strand
ACAGTTTTTGCAGTTGGATTTTTTTAATGTTAAACAGTTCGGCATTATCCGTTACATCCTTTCGTTTTTTTATATTATACAACATATTTCACTATACAGTCAAATGGGTCACACCCGCAGATTTAAAATTCGGCAGGTGTAACCTGTTTAAAAATTTGTTTATGATTAAAAATGCTTAAAGCTTTGCTTTTATATTTTCATTAAAGAATGTTTCCACTGTTTCAGGGGAAACCGAGAAAAACTCGCCGTCAACAGTAACGCAGACCCCCTGTTGGCATTTACCCATACAGAATGTGCCGCCAAGCTCAACCTTATCGCCGAGACTGTTTTCACTGATAAGATACTGAAGCTGTTCAACAACCTGTCTTGAACCCTTAATGTGGCATGAACTGCCGATGCAAACCGTAACCTTCATAATTTTAACTCCTTATTCGTAATCTACAACGTCTACCCAAGACAGTAAAAATTCTCTCTCTGTTTCATTGCCTTTAACAGACTGTGAAGCGGCAACAATGGGCATCCATTTCTGAACATATTGTTTTGCAGTATTGCTTTTTTTGCAGAATATATCGAGATATGTTTTAGCGCCCTCAATGTCGCCGCCGAGCCAGAAAAGAAGATATGTTCTTGCGGCGTCTGCCGAGGCATTGCCCTGCGTTGCGTGCGCCCAGTCAATAATAAAAGGCGTGCCGTCCTCGGTGATTATTACATTCGAGGGGTTAAAGTCGCCGTGGCAAACCTTTTTGTGCTTGGGCATACCCTCAAGGCGTGTGTGCAGGTCATAGCGTGTTGTTGCGTCAAGAGTGCTTTGACATATTTTTCTGTTCATTTTGTCCTTAAGCTTGTTAAGAAGCGGACATTCCTTTTCGTGAATACCGAGCTGAATGTCAACAAGCATCTCAATGTGTTCGTTCTTCCTGTCAGGGTCCTCATCCATAAGCTGCTGAAGAGTTTTGCCCTTGATATATTCCGAAACAATTGCCCATTTGCCGTCAATCATACTAACCTCAAGAATTTTCGGAATGTTAAGACCTGTTTCCTCAATTCTTGCCTGATTGAGAGCCTCGTTGAGTACATCTGCCTTGGAATAATCCTCATTGAAAACTTTAATGCATCTGTCGCCGTCACGGTAAACGGTTTTGCTGTTTCTTACTGCTATTACTCTGTCAAGTTTCATTGTGTCGCCCTCCCTTATTTATGCTTTTTTACCTTTGCGGTAATTCTTTTTAACTTTATCTGTTTCGGCTATGTCTTCAATATCAGCCGCTGTGGGCATCGGTTTTTCGGCGAAATGCTTTCCGCCGTAGTAAGCGTTAAGGTACATCTGCTTAATTTCGCTCATAAGCGGATACCTCGGATTAGCGCCCGTGCACTGGTCGTCAAATGCCTGTTCAGTCATTTCGTCAAGTCTGTCAAGGAATACCTTTTCGTCAACGCCGTAATCCTTAATGGTTTCCTTAATGCCGACTCTTGCTTTAAGGTCGTTTATTGCCTTGATAAGATTTTCGAGCTTTTCTTCATCGGTGTGTCCGCCGAGACCTAAAGCATCTGCAACCTCGGCATAGCGTGCGAGCGTATGCGGGTGGTCGTACTGTGAGAATGTACCCATCTTTGCCGGTGCCTCCGCAGCATTAAAGCGGAGAACCTCTTCAATCATAAGTGCGTTTGCAACACCGTGGGGAAGGTGGTGGAATGCACCGAGTTTATGAGCCATTGAGTGGCATACACCGAGGAATGCGTTTGCGAATGCCATACCTGCCATTGTAGCGGCGTTAGCCATTTTTTCTCTTGCCTCAATGTCTGTCTGACCGTTGTCGTAAGCACGGGGAAGATATTTGAAAATATTTTTAAGAGCGCCGATAGCCAGTGAATCTGTGTAATCCGTTGCAAGCATTGCCGCATAAGCTTCAAGTGCGTGTGTTACTGCGTCAATACCTGAAGCCGCCGTAAGACCTTTCGGCGCGGACATATGGAAATCAGTATCAATAATCGCCATATTGGGCATAAGTTCGTAGTCGGCAAGGGGATATTTAACGCCTGTTTTCTCATCGGTGATAACCGCAAAGGGAGTAACCTCTGAACCTGTACCTGCCGATGTGGGAATTGCGATGAAATAAGCTTTTTCGCCCATTTTGGGGAAGGTGTAAACACGCTTACGGATATCAATAAAGCGCATTGCCATATCCATAAAGTCTGCTTCGGGGTGCTCGTAAAGAACCCACATAATTTTTGCCGCATCCATTGCAGAGCCGCCGCCCAAAGCAATGATTGTGTCGGGCTTGAATGCTCTCATTTGCTCAACACCGTCCTGGGCGTTTTTAAGAGTCGGGTCGGGCTGAACATTAAAGAATGTTGTATGTGCAATGCCGATTTCGTCTAATTTGTCTGTAATCGGCTTGGTGTAACCGTTTTCATAGAGGAATGAGTCTGTAACGATAAATGCTCTTTTTGCTTTTCTTACAGTTCGAAGCTCGTCAAGAGCAACGGGCAGACAGCCTTTTTTAATGTAAACCTTTTCGGGCGCACGGAACCAAAGCATATTTTCCCTTCTTTCTGCAACAGTCTTAATGTTAATAAGATGCTTTACACCGACATTTTCCGAAACCGAGTTGCCGCCCCAAGAACCGCAACCGAGGGTAAGAGAGGGAGCAAGCTTAAAGTTGTAAAGGTCGCCTATTCCGCCGTGTGATGACGGAGTGTTAACAAGAATACGGCAGGTTTTCATTCTCGATGAAAATTCACGAAGCTTTTCCTGCTCGGTAACCTCGTTAATATAAACGGAAGATGTATGACCGTAGCCGCCGTCAGCGATAAGGTGCTCGGCTTTCGAAAGAGCGTCCTCAAAGTCTGCGGCTTTATACATTGCAAGAACTGGGGAGAGCTTTTCGTGCGCAAATTCTTCGCTTATGTCAACATTTTCGACCTCGCCGATAAGAATTTTTGTGCCCTCGGGAACACTTACCCCTGCAAGCTCTGCAATTCTTGCGGCGGACTGACCTACGATTTTCGCATTAAGCGCACCGTTGATTATAATAGTCTTTCTGACCTTTTCAATTTCTGCGTCTTTAAGGAAATAACAGCCTCTTGCGGCAAATTCCGCCTTAACTGCGTCATAAATATCTTTAAGAACAATTACTGACTGCTCCGAAGCGCAAATCATACCGTTATCA
>DERX01000001.1:0-520 GCA_002361875.1 Ruminococcaceae bacterium UBA3329 | reverse complement strand
AGCGCAAATCATACCGTTATCAAAGGTTTTTGAGTGAATAATTGAGTTAACCGCAAGAAGAATATCCGCACTGCCGTCAATAATTGCAGGGGTATTGCCTGCACCAACGCCGAGCGCAGGTTTACCGCTTGAATAAGCCGCTTTAACCATTCCGGGTCCGCCTGTTGCAAGGATAATGTCCGCCTCTTTCATGACGGTATTTGTAAGCTCCAAAGAGGGAATGTCAATCCAGTTGATTATGCCCTCGGGAGCGCCTGCCTTGACAGCGGCTTCAAGAACGATTTTTGCCGCCTCAATAGTGGACTTTTTAGCTCTCGGGTGGGGAGAAATAATGATTGCATTGCGTGTTTTAAGAGCGATAAGGCACTTGAAAATTGCGGTAGATGTGGGGTTCGTTGTGGGGATAACAGCGGCAATAACGCCTATCGGCTCTGCAATCTTTTTAATGCCGAACGCCTTGTCTTCCTCAATAACACCGCAGGTTTTGGTGTCCTTATAAGCGTTGTAAATGTATTCAGCG
>DERX01000069.1:530-6341 GCA_002361875.1 Ruminococcaceae bacterium UBA3329 | reverse complement strand
GACAGGCTTCCACGCCTGTCCGTTGCATTTTGTCAATTGTTCCTTCGGCGGGCATGGAACCCCGCCGCTACAATAAACAACAGCGAAGTTGTTCCCATAGAATTTAGGCAAAACTTTTTCAGTTTTTATTGAATACAGCATCGTTTTATGTTAAAATACCCTCATAAATTTAATTGAGGAGAAAGATATGGATATTAAAATTTCGGAAGATATTAAATATATCGGAGTCAGCACAAGAGATATTGATTTATTTGAGAGCCAGTACATAGTTCCCAACGGTATGGCTTACAATTCTTACGTTATTCTTGACGAAAAAATCGCTGTTATGGACACATCTGACAAGGCTGTGAGCGAGCAATGGCTTGCTAATTTAAAGACTGTTCTCGGCGACAGAAAACCCGATTATTTGGTTGTTCAGCACCTTGAGCCTGACCATTCGGCTAATATAGAAAAAGTATGCACGCTTTACCCCGAAATGCAGATTGTCTGCTCGGCAAAAGCAAAGGCTATGATGCCACAATTTGCAGATGTTGATAAGTCTAAAATTTTGGTAAAGGCTGAAGGCGACACACTCTGCCTTGGCAAGCACACATTAAGCTTTATTTTAGCACCAATGGTTCATTGGCCTGAAGTTATGCTTTCTTACGATTCCTGCGACAAGGTTCTTTTCTCTGCCGACGCATTCGGCAAATTCGGTGCGCTTGACGCTGACGAGGGTTGGAGCTGTGAGGCAAGAAGATATTATTTCAACATTGTCGGCAAATACGGCGCTCCTGTTCAGACTCTGCTCAAAAAAGCATCGGCGCTTGACATAAAGACAATCTGCCCCTTGCACGGTCCGATTTTAACAGATACTATACCCGAGGTTTTAAAGCTTTATGACATTTGGTCATCATACAAGCCTGAAAACGAAGGTGTGTTTATTGCATTTGCCTCAATTCACGGCAACACTGCCGAGGCGGCTTACAAAATGAAAGAAATACTCGAAAACAAAGGCTGTAAGAGAGTCGCGATTGCAGACCTTTCCCGTGACGACATTGCGGAATGTGTTGAGGACGCTTTCAGGCACAGCACTCTTCTTTGTATGGCTTCAAGCTATGACGCAGGTGTATTTGCACCGATGGCTGATTTTATCCACCACCTTAAATCAAAGGCTTTTCAGAACAGAAATGTAGCTCTCGTTGAAAACGGCTCGTGGGCACCCTCCGCCGCAAAAGCAATGAAAGCCGAATTTGAACAGATGAAAAATATTACATTTGTCGGCGACCCCATTACAATTAAAACGAGAATTAAGCCGGCAGACATCGAGGCACTTAAAACACTCGCCGAAAAGCTTGTTTAAGATATAAAAACATTCATTTCATATTAACAACACAACAAATTCATGGCATACCAAACGGTATGCCATGTTGATTTTGATATTATTGGATTTTTTCGAACTTTATAGGGTCAGGTTTCCACGCCTGACCGTTTTTCGTTTTTGTCTGTTCCTTTTTCCAGTCTGTTGCACTTCATATTATAATCTGTCCAGTTCCTCTGCTTGTAGGGTGCGACGTTATTCCCCTGCAAGGGGAAATGTCAGCGAAGCGGACAAAAGGGTCTTGGCGTAGCCGTAACTCGGCGCACCATGATGAAAAAACAAACTTTTTTACATCTTTTATTTCGGACAGCCGAGTTGGATGTCCCTACAAAACGAAAACAATCCCCTGCCCTAAATTTCGGAATATCTATGTTTTTGAGGTGACAAATTCCTTCATTCTTTGCTGTTGAAAATCCAGCTCCCTCAAAGTTTAAAAGACTAACCGCACAGAACCGGTCGTAGGGAACGCATTATTGCGTTCCGCCGGAAAAACTGCAAACTCCCTCGGTCTTTACTATTACAAATCCAACATCCTTAACGAGACAACAGCTTTTGCGGAACGGATGAATCCGTTCCGCACGAGGTGTGTTGATATTTCTTCCGCTCCCTCGGTGAGGGAACGAATTTTTGCGAACTGAAAATTAAGTTCCGTACGGTAAATTCACAATAAGCCAGAAGTAAAAAACGGACAGATTTCACTTCTGCCCGTTTCAGCTGTTATTGCCGATATTTTATCTCAATATGTTATTCCGCAATTGTTCCTGCTTTTTCACGTCTTTCTTTAAGGTCTGCCTCAACCTTTGCACGCTCTTCGGGAGTGTAGCGGATAAAGAGCAGAGGAATGATATAAAGCAAAGACGCTATTGCAGGAGTTAAAATTACAAGCGGCCAAATCCAATTGTCGAAAGCGGCTGTCTGTGTGCCTAAATAAACTGCCCCCTCGGCGTCGGGAATTGCGTTGTATTTCAAAAGATGAAGAGCGAGCATTGCAAGCCCTGCGGTAATTCCGCTTGAAATCTTGGTAAATGAGGTCTGCATAGAAAATGTTATACCCTCTGTGCGTTTGCCCGTTTTCCACTCCATATAATCAATACTGTCACAGAAAATCGAGGTCTGAGCAATAGACTGCGCACCGAGCGGTATTGTGCCGATACCGATTATTACCATTGAAATCCAAAGCATATTGCCCTGATAGCCTACGAAATAAGCAATTACACGGAAAACAATATTTACCGCCTGCATAAAAATCAGCACATTAACATATCCTTTGAACCACTTCTTCAGTTTATCCGCCATCATCATACCGATAAAACCGAGGCAGCCCGTTATCGCAAAATAAATTGTTGTAAGACCCAATGCACCTATAAAGCCGAATATGCCGTCAGAGGGAATAAAGTCAGCAGGGATTTTGTATTTAAAGAAATATGTCACAAGATTGCCGCCGAAGCCGACTGCACCCAGAAGATTTGCAAGCACTACAAGCATCATCATTTTATTCTTAAAAAGCAGTGAGAAGCTTTCAAGCATTGACTCCTGCTTGGTCGATTGCAAAACCCGAACTCTCTCCTGTGCTAAATAAGAACGGTAGCTTATCATTGCGCCGCCAAGACCGAATATAATGGCAAAAACAAGAGTCATAAAACGAATTGAAACGCCTGTTACATTCGCAATCATTTCAAGTGCCATGGGAATAATCGTGCTGAATATGCTGTATACAATTGAGCCTATCGTTCTTGCCCACTGAACAAATTTGTCACGCTCGCCGCTGTCAGGCGAAACGCTGGCGGTTATCCCCCAAATTGCAACGTCCTGAACGGTATAAGCCAAATCCCAGCAGATGTACATAATTACAAAGTATGCAACCCGAAGCCACAAAAGGTCTTCCCTGGTTGAAAAGACAAGAAACATAAGAACCGTGAAAACGCCCACGGGCAAAGGGGTATATTTCAAAAACGGCCTGAGTTTCTCACCGTTTTTAAATGTGTGCTTATCGATAAATGAGCCGACAATCGGGTCGTTTATTCCGTCCCAAACCTTCATAATTATAAGCAAAGCCGAAACAACTATTGCGGGAAAAAGCGCAATATCGGTCATAAAATATGTAAAAAATGATGCTCCGATAAGTGAATAAACAAGATTTTGTCCCGAGAGCCCCGCATAATAGTTAACCTTTTCCTTTGTGCTTACGTATTTCATAAATACACTCCCCTTTTTAAAAATAACACTCCTTTTATATTGTAACACAAACGCCGTTTAAAGCAAAGAAAAATCGCCGATAAAAGGCGTATAAATATTTCATTCGTTTTAGTGAATGTTTTTGACTAAAAACACTTGACAATATTTTTAAGATAATATATAATATCATTCGCAGTTGAGAAAACTGAATATAGAGGCATAGTGTAACGGTAACACTCCGGACTCTGACTCCGTCATTCAAGGTTCGAATCCTTGTGCCTCTGCCAAAAATGAAAGCGCCGATTTTTTCGGTGCTTTTGTTTTTCGTTTGGATAAAAAAGGATTCGAACCTTAAATTATAATCATTTGAATCCTTTAGCAAGCGGGCGAAGTCCGCGCCGCCAAGGTTCTGCACGCTTGCGTGCAGGTTCTTATGCCTCTGCCAGCAGGCGGTGACATTATAGATGTCACCGCTTTTTCTATGTGAAATAGGCTCAAATAGTCCAAAATCGTCCTCAATCCGCTGTAGATTTAAGGGCGATTTTTTCTTTTTTGTTTTGCTGAAGTTTTCTGTGAGACTTTCAGAGACCTAAAAAATTGCAATTTTCAAAACCTACCGAGAGCGACCGGGAGCGTTTAGGTGAGAGACTTTCGAGAGATATGCCATATTGAAATCATCATTTTATATGATATAATATTAGTTGAAAATTTTGTGTTGAGGTTGAAAAAATGTTAAATTGCTTGTTAGTGGGTTTGGGCGGATTTATTGGTGCAGTTTTAAGATATTTGATAAGCCTGATACCGATTAAGAATCCTGAATCATTTCCGATTAATACTTTTATCATAAATATTATTGGTGCTTTTGTAATCGGATGTATAGCTTTTGCTGTATCAAAAAATGAAAACATGATCCGAAATTATTACTCTTTTTAAAAGTTGGAATATGTGGTGGTTTTACAACCTTTTCTACATTTTCTCTTGAAACGGCAGAACTGATAAAAAGTGGTTCAGTTGTGATTGCTATTATATATGTTATTGCAAGTATAGCTGTTGGCGTTTTGGCTGTAATGCTGCCATCGTTAGTGTTGAAATAACGAAAGATAAAGGCAAAGGATTTTTATTCCTTGCCTGGATTTTTATTCCTTGCCTTTTATATTGTTCGTCATCATATTTTGAGGCAGGGGTGTTCAAATCCTGAATCGCCTCTGCTTTTTTTATTGCAAAATGTATTTATATTACCATCAAAAGTGTTCCGACGCTTATTAAAATTAATCCGATAATTGATTTTGCGGTGAATTGCTCGTGTAAAAATATTGCGGCAAAGACCATAGTTATTACAACGCTTAATTTATCTATCGGAACAACAACGGATACGCTGCCGTCTTTCAATGCCTTGTAATAGCAGAGCCAGGACAGTCCTGTTGCAACGCCTGAAAGAATGAGGAAAATCCAGCTTTTCTTTCCTATTGCACTGAGCCCGTTTTGAGCATTTGTTATGAACACCATACCCCAAGCCATAATAACGACCACAACCGTTCTTATTGCCGTTGCAAGATTTGAGTCGATTTCTCAATTCCGCTTTTCGCCAATACAGATGTTGCTGCTGCAAATATTGATGAAAGTATTGCAAATACAATCCACATAATGATTACTCCAATCGTCGGTTTAATGCTATTATACCGCTGAAAGTCGCACCTGTAAAGAATATTTAACATAGGCTTAACATACATCTGCTTTCACAATTAACATATGAGAGTGTATACTTTGATTGTACTGAGGTACAGAAATCTATGGAGGATAATCATATGAAAAAAACAATTATCGGAGTAATCGGAGTTTTAGCAAGTGTTTGCTTAATTATCGGCATTTTTGCAGGGTGTAAAGGTGTAACTACTAATACGCAGAACAGCAAGCAAACAGTTGCTGCAGACGGCTCAACATCAATGGAAAAGGTAATCGGCTACCTGAGTGAATCCTATATGGCAGACCATTCGGACACCACTGTTACATATAATCCGACAGGCTCGGGTGCGGGTATTCAGGCAGTTGCCGAGGGCAGATGCGATATCGGTCTTGCAAGCCGAAACTTAAAAGACGAAGAAAAAACAAACCTTAACGAAACTGTTGTTGCCATTGACGGAATTGCAGTGATTGTGAACAACGAAAATGCGGTTGATGATTTAACAATTGAGCAGATTGCGGCGGTTTACAAGGGTGAAATCACCAACTGGAAAGAGCTTGGCGGAGCAGACGCACCTATCGTTTTAATCGGCAGA
>DERX01000069.1:0-244 GCA_002361875.1 Ruminococcaceae bacterium UBA3329 | reverse complement strand
TATCGTTTTAATCGGCAGAGAGGCAGCATCAGGCACAAGGGATGGATTTGAATCCATCACAGGAACAGAGGATTTATGCAAATATGCGCAGGAGCTGACCTCAACAGGTGATGTGGTGCAGACTGTATCATCTAATCCGAATGCTATCGGCTATGCGTCTCTCGCATCTGTTGGTGATACTGTAAAAACAATCAAGGTTGAGGGTGTAACACCGACAACGGAAACCATTCAGAACGGAGAATAT
>DERX01000075.1:23422-23544 GCA_002361875.1 Ruminococcaceae bacterium UBA3329 | reverse complement strand
GCAAACAAGAGTAATAATGTTACAGTTGCTTGGAGCAAGGTGGCAGGGGCAAATGGGTATTATGTATACCGCAAGGCAGGTAATGCAACCTCTTGGACAAGGGTAGCAACAGTTACAGGCAC
>DERX01000075.1:0-23054 GCA_002361875.1 Ruminococcaceae bacterium UBA3329 | reverse complement strand
AGGCGCCGGCGTTAAGCATTAACCCAAAAACGAATAACCAAAACAACAGGGCATACCGTTCGGTATGCCCTGTTTTAATGAATAATTTTCACGGGATTTGCAGAATCAGTCTCGGCAAAGCGAGGAATTACTCCCTCAGTCATTTTCTTGTGAAAATGTGGCACCCCGTTTTATACATTATATATCTCTTTGCAAACAGTTACGCAAGCACTGCTTCGGCTATTTTTTCCAAACCGTTTTCTGCGGCATTTTCCGCATTTCTTACTACAAATTTCACCGAATTAACCGCAACCTTGCCAAGTCCACCGAGGAATTTGTCAAATGCTGCTTTCGTTTCACCGTCCGTATCCTTATACACTTTAGCGGCTCTCTTAACAGAGCTGACCAAATTGCGTGAAATACTCATAAGTCCGTCCTGACCTATACCTTTTATCAGTTCAGTAAACCATTTGTCGATCAGCTTGCCCTCATCGTCCGTTACACGGTAAATCATTTCTTTCAAAAATTCATCAGTTAGCTTCGCCAGCTTTGAAATGTCATCTCTGAAATAAATTTCAGTACCCTTTGTTTTCCAAGCAGAAAGGTCATGCTGAATAAAGCCAAGAAAATGCTTGCACCTAACTGCCTTAAAGTCGTTATCATGCACCAAAAGCATCCCTACAAACGAATTTGACGGAACAAAATGGCGGTAATTGGGAAGAATTTCCTTATACTCCGAGCTGGTCGTTAAATCGTCGGTTACAAAGCCCGGGCCGTCATTATTATAAAGTCGTACTATTCTCTGCCTTGTTTTTTCAGAGCATTTAACGGCGCTGTAAAGCGCAATGTTTCCGCCCTTTGAATGGCCGCAAATAATTATGTCGCCGTCAAAGTGCTTTGCAACATTTTCAAGGTATTCCACCGCCAAAGCATGTGACGGTATACCTTTTCTTGTATAAAGATTCAAGTCCTCCTGCCAGCCGATAAGAGAATCATCGGTACCTCTAAAAACAATTACAGCTGTTCCGTCAGGAAGCAGAAATGTCATTGCACCGAACTGGAGCGGCGGTTCAACATCAAAGGCACATTTACAGCCTACAACTGACATTTCGCCGAAGCGCTTTGTTTCCGCCATAGCCATCATTTTAACGCTGATTTTTTTCATCAGAATAAGTCCGGGAGCTACGTGGCGGTTGCCGTTATACTCAAACAGCTTTCGGCAGGCGTCCGAAAACGGAACAGGCTCATCATTGAAGCTGTCGGACACGACATGTTCAAACGGCATATAGAGAATTTCGCAAAGTGCAATATTGTCTACGTCGTTAAACGGCATTTCCGCAAAGTCACAGTCACCGTACTTTTTAATATAATTGATTGAAGTTGCCACCTGAAACACTCCCCTGTAAAAATATTTATATTGATTTAGGCGAAAATTCAAAGAAAATCCGCACTATTCAGCCGCTTTTTCATTCAATCCGTTAAGCCATTCGATTATATCACCAAAGACCTCTTTACGGTTGATTTCATTGAGAATTTCGTGTCTGGCGCCGTCATAGAGCTTCATCGTTACATATTTATGCCCTGTTTTTTTAAGGGTCTTATAAACCTCTGTAACACCCTTTGAATAGTCACCTATAGGGTCCATTGAGCCTGACAAAAGTAATATCGGCATACTCAAAGGAACAGAATTATACCAACGCCTCGTGGAAACTGCTTTAAGCGTTAGAAAAAGAGTTTTCATTCCGCTTACGGTATATTTATAGCCGCAAAGCTCATCCGCAATAAATTTGTCAACCTCTTTTGTGTCTCTTGAAACCCAGTCGCAGTCCGTTCTTTTTTCGGTTTTTCGGTTGTATGTACCGAATGCTATTGTGTCAAGAAGCTCCGAACGGTAATAAGGTCCGTTCTGCTTTATAAGCGTGTTCGCAAGCTGAATACCGATGCCCAGCGCAGGGTTTTCACCGCTTGTGCCCGTGTAAATTACGCCGTCAAGCAAATAGCCGTATTTTGCGGTATATTTTCGCGCAATGAGCGACCCCATTCCGTGCCCGAGCAAATATAACGGTAAATCATTATATTCACTTTTGATAATATCTGTGAGAGACTTCATATCCTCAACAAAGGTTTCCTCGCCGTTTTCGCCGAAGTAGCCTAACATATCTTTATCCGTAACCGAAGAGCCGTGACCTACATGGTCGTTTATGAATACAGCGTAACCGTTTTTGCAAAGCTCCAAAGCAAACTGCGCATAGCGGTTTGAATATTCAGCCATTCCGTGGGAAATTTGCACTACACCCCGAATGCTGCCGTAATCAATGGGTGCGGCGCTTTGGGCGTAAATATCGCAAAGTCCCGATGCTGACGGAAATGTATATTCTTTTGTTAAAAATTCCAAAAAACCACTCCTGCCGTCTTTAATTCACTGCATTTTTAAAATGCAGCTCTTTCATACCCTCAACCTCGTCGCAAATAGCTTTAAGCTTACAGGTATTGCAATCCAAATTCAAATCCCTTATTACATGGTCAAGTGCCTCGGTTATTTCTCTGCTTTTTTCCGACAGAGCCAAAATTTTGGAATAGTCCACAGTTTTATCGGTAACAAAAAACACCTTAACCGCTTTTACTGCGGGATTTTCTTTATATTTTGAAATGAGCAGACTTCCGACCTTTTCAAATGAAATCCCGTCTTTTATCGCCTTTTTTGAAACACGAATATTTTCAGCAAAGCTCAAAGAATTTGTGCGAACCATATAGCCTTTCGGGAAATAATGATATTTTATGTACTCAATTTTCCTAACGGTATCGTGCGCCTGTTGCTCGTCCGAAATGTCGTCAAGCTCAATAAGACTTACACGGGCAAAGGGTGATTTATCCTTTAAATCCTTTAAATCCTCGCCGACAACAACTACTCCGTCATCACCTATTCTTTCAGATGTAAAAAGCTCAAAGCCCGTACCCTGAAGCTCAAATGCCGTATCTCTTTGCATAACGATTTCGTTTCTGCCGGCATCCTCCCACTTCTTTTCCGAAAAAGGGAAAAACGATTCTTGTTTTCCGCTGATTTCGTTTTTAAATCCGCTTATTTGCTTATCAAAAAACTTCATTAAAGCTTTCTGTCCTTTTCAAGATTGTCATAGTGCTTTCCGAGCGCATCGTAAACTTTGCGGACAAGCTTCATATCAAGGTTAAAGAAATAAATAATAAATGTAAGAGCAAATAAACACAAAAGCACTATTGCAATTATAATCAACGCTTTAATCATTTTGAAAGCCCTTTCTGTCTTGCATATTCGGCGGCGCCGAGAGCGCCCATAAGCTGCGGGTCGATTGCGAGGTCAACAACTTTAATTTTCAATACCTTTTCAATCGCTCTTTTAAGTCCTTCGTTTTTAGCACAGCCGCCCGTAAGTGTAATACTGTCTGTTGCGCCTGCTTTTTTCGCCATTACAAAGCAGCGTTTTGCAACGGCAAGCTGAATACCTGCCGCAATTTCATCCATCGGTTTACCCTCGCCGACAAGGGAGATAACCTCACTTTCAGCAAAAACGGTACACTGTGCCGTTATCGGAATTGTATTTTTTGCCTCCAAAGAGAGCTTGCAAAATTCCGGAAGGCTCATTTCAAATGCATTTGCCATAGCCTCAAAAAATCTGCCTGTACCTGCGGCGCATTTGTCATTCATTGCAAAATTCTTTACCGTGCCGTCCTTGTCAATCGCAATGCCCTTAACATCCTGACCACCGATGTCGATAATCGCCTTAACTTCAGGATTTGTAACATGAACGCCCATTGCGTGACAGCTGATTTCCGAAATGTTTTCATCGGCAAAGGGAACTTTATTTCTTCCGTATCCTGTACCTATAAGATAGGAAAGCTGTTCAGCCGAGTTTAATCCGTCAACCTTATCAATCGCCTCACCGAGTGCCAATTCAGCACTTTTAACCGGGTTTATTTTACTTCTTACTGTTGCGTCGGCAACCATTTTGCCGTTTTCATCAAGAATTACACATTTCGCGTAGGTTGAACCTACATCGCATCCGCCGAAATATTTCATAAGTTTTATCTCCTTTACCAAGCCATTGTATCGTCAAAATCAACAAGTGTGGGGTCAACAGGCTCTTCGCCGAGAACCGTTGTCATATATTTGTTTATCTGCTCACGCATATCGCGGCGTGAAATTGTTCTCGGGTCCATAAGGTCTTGAGGCACCCAAATAAAGCTTATATCTCTTTCCCTTGCCTGATCGTCAAATATGCCGACAAGTCCGTCCATACCCTTGCAGGAAATCTGGTCATACATAATAACCATATCGGCATTAAATTCGTCAACAATTCTCCAAAGCTCGTCAACAACATTTTGATAACCGCCCTTTGTGTGCTTTCTCATTGTTGTTCTCTGAAGAGTTTTAGCATAAGTTGCCAGCGCCTTTTCTTCATCTGTCGTGTCGTATTTTATGTAGGAAATCATGGTTTCCATATCCATAACAACATTTATTCCCCAGCAGTTTTCAAGCCAGTTTGCAAGGCTTGTGTAATAGTTTGCGGGGCAAGACCAAACAATGGCTCTGTGGCGCATTTCCTTTGAAACCTTTTCTTTCTTTTGGAAGCCCTTCATCATAAGCTTATTAACCTTTTTGTCGGTTTTCGGGTAAAGCTTATTCATACCACCCGAAATGTGGAAATAGAAAAGTCTGTAAAGCCAAAAGGTTGCGCCTGTCATTTGCGGATAATCCGTTTTGTTTATATCCCATTTTTGCATTTCGTAATCAAGCTGAAGATTATACCTTTCCATAGCCTCTGAAAATGCGTCCCAGCTGAATTTAACGCCTGTCTGCTCTTCTATGAATTTAATTGCGGATTTAACCTCTTCGACAGCATATTCCTGTGCATCCTCGCCGTTGTAGCGAAGAGGAACATTTATCGGGTGCGTCGGAATGTCAAAACGCCTGTCAACAAAGCTTGAGTTTATGACCGAGCCGTCGCAGGGCATATTGCAAGTCAGCGCGCATTTGCCGAAAAGCGGATAATCGTCATTTATCGCAACGCCTGCCTCGGCTGACGGCAACGGGCAAACATCGGCAGGAACGCCGTAGCTTTCGGTAATGTCAAGGTAATGGGGAGTTATCTGCTGGTCTACCATTGAGGTAAGGAAAATCGGAATGGTTGAAACATGAACATCGTGAAGCCCGGGAAAACCGGCAGTAAGCTCCGATGAGAAAATTTCATCTACAAGGATTGTCTTGTCATCCATTTTAGAGTTTTTATGGAAATGCTTGTCATTTGAAAGCAAATAACGGATAAGGTCGGTTGTAGGCTGAACGAGTCCGTTAAAATGCAGGTGGGCTATGCGAAGATGTGTTCCGCGAAGCCCCTCAGTGTGCCTGTCAACCCAAGCGGGAGCGGAAAGGTAAGACGCCATCCAGCGGTAATTCCAAAGACCCTTTACCGTTGAAACGGGAGCTTTAACCGTCATTACAATTATGTTTTTCCAAGTGATAAGCCAGCGGTAATAGTCATACATTGTGTCACGCAGGCCTCTCCACTCACGGTGCTTTAAAATGCCCGTTTTATCCTTATGAAGCTTGCCGAGATTTTTCGGCTGATTAACCCAAAAGCCCATTATTTTGCCTCCTTTTCCCTTTGAATTTTCTTAATTTCAAGGCTTTCAACGAATGCCTGAACACGTGTTCTCAACTGTCCTGACGCATTAGCAGTGTACTGCCTGTCAACGGTTACGGACGGAATACCGTATTCATTCGTCATAATGTGTGAGGCAAGCGCCCGTTCATATCCCCAGTATTCGCAAAATTTAATCTGTTCATAAATTACGCCGTCAGCATGATAATCATTCACAAGCTGTTTTACATATTCTTTTCTGCCGCGGACTTTATCCTGCGACATATACCGCGGGCACTGGCAGGTTTTCATATAGTGAAGAATTATCTGCTCAAGCACATTGTGCTCATCCGTAAGGTGAATTTCCTCACGGCCGGGAAGAGAGCCAAAGCAGTAACGGTCGGCAACAACCAATGCGCCCGACTCCTCAATAAGCTTTGTAAAATCGGGGTCGTCCATTTCCGAGCCGACAACAACAACCTTTGCCCTGTAATTTTTCTTTTCATCCGGAACTCTTGTTCTAAGCTCTTCGGCTGTTTCACGAAGCTTATCGATAATCAAATATTTCGGACAGCAATATGTAATGAGGTTCAAT
Source organism: Ruminococcaceae bacterium UBA3329 (assembly GCA_002361875.1). Lineage (GTDB taxonomy): Bacteria > Bacillota > Clostridia > Oscillospirales > Acutalibacteraceae > Fimenecus. The sequence continues at coordinate 16,866 of DERX01000075.1, read as the reverse complement.
ACATGAAATTCGTAGCCAGTAATCCTCGGATTTTCCTCTTTTCTGTACTCGCCGATTTCGGTTATAAGGCGGCAAACCTCATTGTGCTCCTCGACCGCTTTGCGAAGTGAGCTTTCGCTTATATCAACGCCGTAAACCTCATGAAGCCTGTCAAGCACCTTTGTTTGCATTTGATTTACATAGTGCTTAACCGTATGCGGCTCAATTTTAAAAGGAATATCGGAAATCGAAACAAAAAATTTGTCGTTGGCAACAAGGTTAAGAATTTCAAAATGCTCATATGTTCTGTTCATTTCGGAGCAGGATTCCGAGCCGATAAGCGCCGAAAGGAAGTTGTAACCGCCTTCAATTCCGCGCTCCAGCAAAGCCTTTGAAAATCCGCAAAGATATGAGCTCATATAATATGTCGCAATGTCCATTGAGCCTGTTCTCGGCGCTCTGAGGCGAACCGAAAAGCAATTGTCAACATTGAGCAAGACCTCGGGAATATGGTAGCAGGTGTACGCTATTGCTCTTTTACCGTCGCTTATGGCTTTGTCAACAAGCTCATTTTTAGCTTCCTGTAATAAATTTTCAAAATAAATGAGGTGCTTTAAATCCTTCATAACTTTCCCCTTTATTATAGAATACTTAAATTTTCAAGCGCTGTGCGCACTCCGCAGACTATGGGCGAAATGTTTGGAAGCTCAAGAATATTTTTACCCTCAATGTCAAATGACGCCAAATTTTTATCCGACATAATATACGAAAGCACGGGAATGTCGCCCGTATCTATAAGCGGTATAATGCTTTTGTCTGGTATTCGGTTGACTATTGCGCCCGTTTTTTCATACATAACAAGGCAGTCCGCAACCTCTTTAACAGTTTTAATTACTCCGCAGCCTTTTTTACTCGCATCCGTTACTAAAATTAAATGCGTTACCTTTTCCATTACTCTGCGGTTAATCTGCTCAATTCCCGCCTCGCCGTCTATTACAACATAGTCAAAATCGGAGGACAGAACGGAGATAACCTCTTTAAGATATGCATTGATTTTGCAGTAACAGCCTGCGCTTTCGGGTCTGCCCACAGCAATAAACGCAAATTTGTCGGTTTCAACGAGAGCGTCAAACATTTTGAACCGTGCATCGCCCAGCGTTTCAATAGCGGCACGCACCTTGCCGTTCTCGACCTCGTTTACAAACTCTTTGCGTATATCATCAATCGTCATTTTAACATCAATGCCCAAAGCCGTTGAAAGCCCCACGGCAGGGTCTGCATCTATTGCCAAAATGCGCTTATCGGGATATTTTTCAGTTAAAAGCTTCACCACCGTACCGGAAATAGAAGTTTTGCCTACCCCGCCCTTTCCTGCAACGGCAATTATCTTCGCTTTATGCTCCATAAACAATCACTTTCAAAAATATTTTATTCAAATTATTATATCAAATATTGTGCTGTTTTTCAACCGCAAACCGCCGAGAATGACAAAAAAATAACGACAATAATTTGCCGTTATTTTACTGCATTTTGCCATATTTTACTTTGAAAAATCCAATATTAAAGCGAGTCAATATAATCGCACGCCGCAAGTGCCGCCACTGCGCCGTCCGCCGCCGCCGTTGCAACCTGACGGATACGCTTTGTACGGCAGTCGCCCGCTGTGAAAATACCGTTCGATTTCGTTTTGCAGGTTTCGTTCGATACGGCATAACCTCTACCGTCAAGCTCGATTACATCGGCGAAACAGTCGTTCTGCGGAACAAGACCCACCGCAAGAAAAACTCCGTCAACGGCAATTTCGCTTTCAGTGCCGTCATTTTGGTTTTTAACGGTGATTCCCGTAATTTCGCCGTTTTGAGATTTATATTCCGACAAAACCGTTCCGCAAATTATTTGAACATTTTCTTTACTGCGAAGCTGTTCCTGCAATTTTTGTTCGCCCGTAAGAAAATCAAGATTCTGAATAACATAAACCTTTTTTGCTAAATCGGAGAGCAAAATCGCCTCCTGCAAAGCGGAATTTCCGCCGCCTACCACTGCAACGGTCTTGTTTCTGTAAAATGCGCCGTCACAAACTGCGCAGAATGAAATTCCCTCGCCGATAAGCTCTTCTTCGCCCGGGAGTCCCAGCGTTCTGTGCTTTGCACCCGTGGCTATGATTACAGCTTTGCCCTCAAAATCACCCGAACCGGTAACAACCGTTTTTGTTTCCCCATCAATGATTTTCTGCACCTCACAGGATTCAAAATCAGCTCCCTGACTTATTACCTGTTCAACGAGTTTTTCCGCAAACTCATTGCCCGAAAGCTCTAAAAAGCCGGGAATATTTTCTACTTTCGGTGAAAAGGTTATCTGCCCGCCGAAGGTTTCTTTTTCAATTACAAGCACATTTTTGTCAGCCCTGCGTGCATACAGAGCGGCGGTAAGCCCTGCAGGGCCACCGCCGATGATGATAATATCATACATAAATTACTGTACCTTATTAAAGCTTATAGTATTTTTTAATATCGGAAACGCCGTAAATCTTCTCTGCCTCGCCGTTTTTAACAACTACAAGTGTGGGCGCTTTCTTAATGCCGAACTGATTTGCAAGCTCGGGCTGTTCATCGGCATAAATCTTGTCGTAAGCAATACCTGCTTTGTCAAGAATAGAAGAAACTATTTTGCAGTTGGGGCAGGTTGTTGTTGCGAAAAGGTAAGTTGCGTCCTGTGCCGCAGTGTCACAGCCGCACTCTGTGTTTTCGTCTGTCTTTTCAAGAACACCTGTATGAGTGAGATGTGAATGTGAAATATCGTAAACCTTACGGTCTTTGTATTCCTGCGCCTTACCGTCATTCCAGTTCTGAACGGGACGGTAATAACCTGTAATACGGCTGTAAACCTCTGTCTTTTCACCGCACTCGGGGCAGACAAACTGTTCTCCTGCAAGGTAACCGTGATTCTTACATACGGAATATGTCGGTGACATTGTGTAATACGGAAGCTTATAATTCTCTGCTATCTTGCGGACAAGATTTGCCGCCGCCTGCCAATCGGGAAGCTTTTCGCCGAGGAATGCGTGGAATACAGTACCTGATGTGTAAAGCGTCTGAAGCTCATCCTGAATGTCGAGAGCCGAGAAAATGTCCTCAGTAAAGCCGACAGGAAGATGTGAAGAGTTTGTGTAATAAGCAGTACCGTTCTCATTTGCAGTAATGATGTCGGGGTAATATTTCTTATCGTGCTTTGCAAGACGGTAAGAGGTTGACTCTGCGGGAGTTGCCTCAAGGTTGTAAAGGTCGCCGTACTCTTCCTGATAGTCGGAAAGACGCTCACGCATATGATTTAAAACCTCAACAGTGAAGTCCTGCGTTTCCTTGCTTGTCATATCCTTTTTAAGCCATTTTGCGTTAAGACCTGCCTCATTCATACCTACAAGACCTATGGTTGAGAAATGATTGTTGAATGTGCCGAGGTAACGCTTTGTATACGGATAAAGTCCGTTTTCAAGAAGCTTTGTGATTACCGTACGCTTAATTTTAAGGGAGCGAGCCGCAATGTCCATAAGCTTGTCAAGACGCTTGAAGAAATCCTCTTTATCTGCCGCAAGGTAAGCAATTCTGGGCATATTGATTGTAACAACGCCGACTGAACCCGTTGATTCGCCCGAGCCGAAGAATCCGCCTGATTTTTTACGAAGCTCACGAAGGTCAAGACGAAGTCTGCAGCACATTGAACGTACATCTGACGGCTCCATATCTGAGTTGATATAGTTTGAGAAATAAGGTGTGCCGTATTTTGCAGTCATCTCGAAGAGGAGCTTGTTATTTTCAGTTTCAGACCAGTCAAAATCACGCGTGATTGAATATGTAGGAATGGGGTACTGGAAGCCTCTTCCGTTGGCATCACCCTCAATCATAATTTCAATGAACGCCTTGTTGACCATATCCATTTCTTTTTTACAGTCTTTATATTTGAAATCCATTTCCTTGCCGCCGACAATAGCGTTAAGCTCTGCAAGGTCATTCGGAACTGTCCAGTCAAGAGTAATGTTGGTAAACGGTGACTGTGTGCCCCAGCGAGAGGGTGTATTTACGCCGTAAATAAAGGACTGAATGCACTGCTTAACCTCTTTGTAGGAAAGGTTGTCTACCTTTACAAAGGGTGCTAAATATGTATCGAATGAAGAGAAAGCCTGTGCGCCCGCCCACTCGTTCTGCATAATTCCGAGGAAGTTAACCATCTGGTTGCACAGAGTTGAAAGGTGAGATGCGGGAGAAGATGTAATCTTTCCGGGAACACCGCCGAGTCCCTCCTGAATTAACTGCTTTAAAGACCAGCCTGCGCAGTAGCCTGTAAGCATTGAAAGGTCGTGAATGTGAATGTCGGCATTTCTGTGTGCGTTGCCGATTTCCTCATCGTAAACCTCAGAAAGCCAATAGTTAGCCGTAATAGCGCCAGAGTTTGAAAGAATAAGTCCGCCTACTGAATATGTAACGGTTGAATTTTCTTTAACACGCCAGTCGTTTATCTGAAGATAATTATCTACAATAGACTTATAGTCAAGCGTTGTCTTGCTGATGTTACGGAGCTTTTCTCTCTGCTTACGGTAAAGGATGTAAGCCTTTGCAACATCGTCATAGCCTGCTTTAATAAGCACCGTTTCAACGCTGTCCTGAATATTTTCAACGGTAATTCTACCGTCCTTAATTTTTGATTCGAAATCAGATGTTACCTTAAGCACCAAAAAGTCAATAGTGTCGGGGTGATACTGAGTTTCACAAGCCTCAAACGCAGAAACAACAGCGTTTTTAATTTTGTCAAGGTTAAAGTCAACAACCTTGCCGTCACGTTTAACAACCGTATACATTTTTACTCTCCTTTTAGATTTTCTTATAATATTATTTTTGACATCGCCAAAGAGTATACCACACATTTTATGGTAAAGTCAATAGATATGAACACAATATATTGTACTTTTGTAAAAAAGCGACTACACGCCTCGTGTTTCACACAAAATGACATTTTTACTTGCAGTTTCTTTCATTTGTTCAAGCGTTTCCCTGCCGCATTCGTGTAAATTTTCGCCGATTAAATTACCCGAATCCGTGAAATTCTGCAGATAATATTTAGGTGTGCCTTTTATCCACTCACTTAATTTTTCAATATCTTCAACCGTGTGAAATTCTTTTACTACCGTCGTTCTGAACTCAAAATCCACCTTGCCCGACACCAAAAATTTGATACTTTCCTCAATTTTTGAAACGTCAAAATTCGGGATTCCGACTGTTTCGCCGTATTTTTCCTTGCAGTTTTTTACATCCATTGCAACATAATCCACAATGCCCTCTTCCACCAAATCACGAAGTTTGGCAGGGTAAGCGCCGTTTGTATCAAGCTTTACGGCATAGCCCATACTTTTAATTTTTCGTATAAACGACGCAATGTCAGGCTGTAAAAGCGGCTCGCCGCCCGTAATCGCAACGCCGTCCAAAACTCCCTTTCGCTTTTCAAGGTATGAAAAAACGCTTTCCGTGGGAATAATATCCGTATCGGTAAGCTTTGTTACAAGCAGTGCGTTATGGCAAAACGGACAGCGCAAATTGCACCCGCCCGTGAACACCGTGCAGGCGACACGCCCCGGGAAATCAAGCAATGTCATCTTTTGAAAGCCGTGAATCTGCACCTTTCTCTCCCCTTTCCATAAACAAGATATTCCGAAAGAATTGCGCGACTGTATATAAATATACCACATATTGTGGTGCATAGCAATATGGGATTATGTATAAAACAAAGAAAAAATTTTGTTTATTTTGTAAGATATAAATTAAAACATTTTATTTACTAACGGTCAAAGCTGTGTTATACTTTTTTAAAAGGAGGCTTTTTATGCAAAGCTCATTCACAAAGCGCAAAAAACTCGGCTACTGCTCCGGAATTGTTACGGAATCGTTGCTTTACAATATGTTTTACACATATTACCTTGTATTTTTAACAGACGTTATTAAAATGGACCCCATTCTTGCAGGTACCGTCAGCTTCATTTCAATTATCTGGGATGCGGTAACAGACCCGATTATCGGATCTTTTGCAGACAGAAACGGCGCTGACAAACGGAAATATATGGCTAAGGCCGCTTTTCCGCTTGGATTTATGTTTATTGCCGCATTCGTTAATATCGGTTCGCAGTCCTCTGTTATTCAGTTTATTTACTACACGGCGGTTACAATGCTTTTCTGGCTCGCTTACACCGTTTACACTATCCCCTATTATGCCGTTGTTGCGGAAATCACGCAGGATTATGACGAGCGCACCTCTATCCGCAGTACAAGCTCGCTTATAAACACCGCCGCAATATTTCTCGGCAATGCGTTGCCCGCTGTTTTACCGTCACTTTTTGCAGGACTTGTATTCTCCGGCAAAAAGATGGGCGATTCATTCGGCTGGACTTTAACCGCAATCATAATGTCGGTTATGTCTGTGCTGTTCGCCTGCATCACCGTTAAATCCCTTAAGGGCGTAACACTTCAAAAGGCAGAAACAGCATCAACGGAAAATGACCGAAAGAGCATAAAAGTAATTTTCAGCGAATTTTTTGAGGTTCTTAAAATTAAGCCGTTTAAATGGTTTGCAATGTTTATTGTGTTCTTCCTTATGGCGTCGTCAATGATTCAGTCGTCCTTTGAATATATGATAAAGCATCTTGTAAACAAAGACCCGGAAACGTGGATGACCGTTGTAATTATTGAGCTTGTCGTTGTTATGGCGGCGTTTATTCCGCTGGTTACGAAAATTGCGGAAACAAAGGACAGAAGATTTTCAAGTATTCTCTTTATGAGCCTTATGTGCGCAGGTCTTATTATTTGCAGAATAATCGGAGTGCGCTCAATAGCAGTTGTTTTGGCTGTTACATTTTGTATGGCTATGGGTATGGCGAATTTCTGGACAGTGTTTTACTCAATGGCTTACGACCTTGTTGAGGTTGACGAATTTGCATACGGAACACGCCGTGAAAGCGTTATAACCGCACTTCCTCAGTTTTTCCAGAAATTCGGCGCGGCAGTGGGCGTTTGGACTGTTTCGCTTATTTTGAAGTTGACAGGCTACAACGCAGAGCTTGCCGCACAAAGTGCCAAGACTGTTAACGGAATTGAAAACAATGTAACGCTAATTCCCGCCGCATTTCTTGTGCTTTCCGTTATCGGCGCAGTAATGTACCCGATTACAAGAGAAAAATTTGCTCTTTTAAGTAAAGAGCTTCAAAAGAAACGCAACGGAGAAGAATATTCCGCCGAAGGGCTTGAAAAGATTATATAATTCAAAATTATAATATATTACAAATTTGTAGGGACAGGTTTCCACGCCTGTCCTTTCTGTAATTTGCTTGAAAGGAGCGACTGTTTTGTTTAATATTTTGGTAGCCGATGACGATAAAAACACGAGACTGCTCATAAGCACCGTATTAAAATCCGAGGGTTATTCCGTTTTCACCGCAAACGACGGAGTTGAGGCTTTAGAGGTTCTTGATAAAGAGCACATTGACTTAGCTGTGCTTGACGTTATGATGCCGAATATGGACGGGTACGAATTTGCAAAAACCGTAAGGCAGGGCAACAGCGATTTGCCCATTTTAATGGTTTCGGCAAAGCATCTGCCACAGGATAAATACACAGGCTTTGAGTCGGGCACGGACGACTATATGACAAAGCCCATTGATGAAGAAGAAATGCTTTTGAGAATACGGGCACTTTTGCGCAGGGCAAAAATTGCAAGCGACCGAAAGATTGAAATTGGGAGTGTGCTGATTGACTATGACTCCCTTACGGTCACGGGTCACGGCGAAACTCAGGAGTTGCCGCAAAAGGAATTTATGCTGCTTTACAAGCTTTTGTCGTTTCCGAATAAAATCTTCACACGCATACAGCTTATGGACGAGATTTGGGGCAGTGAAAGCGACACAGGCTGGGAAACAGTTACGGTACATATCGGCAGGCTCCGCAAGCGTTTTGAGGGCTGGGAAGAATTTGAAATTCAGTCCGTCAGAGGACTCGGGTACAAGGCAGTGAAAAAAATATGAAAAACGACAAACAGAAACGCCACACAAGGCTTAAGCTTACACTTTTCTTTTCGGGAATCGTATTTTTAATAATACTTATTATCCTCGCTGTGATATTCGGCGTTGTAGCACTGCTTATTCACACGGGCACATTAGAGCTTGGTGACAATATGCCGGACATTAAACGTAATATTTTAATCGCCGCACTTATAAGCCTGTTTCTTGGATTTGTAACATCGTTTTCAACAGGCTCATTTTCTATTTCTCCGTTCAATATCGTATTCAGTGCAATGGATTCGCTTGCATCGGGGAATTATTCGGTGCGGCTTAAATTCAAATCCGTTTTCGGCAAGACAAAAATTGCAAGGGATTTTGAAAAAAGCTTTAATTCAATGGCGTCGGAGCTTCAAAAGACGGAAATGCTCAGGTCAGATTTTGTAAATAACTTTTCCCATGAATTTAAAACGCCTATTGTATCAATCGCAGGCTTCGCAAAGCTTTTAAAGCACGGCGATCTTACCCCTGAAGAGCAAAAGGAATATATTGACATTATTGAGGAGGAATCGCTTCGACTTTCGCACATGGCAACCAATGTGTTAAGCCTTACAAAAATTGAAAATCAGGTAATTCTTACCGACATAAACACCTTTAACCTTTCCGAGCAGATAAGAAATTCCGTTTTGCTCCTTCAAAACAAATGGGAAAAGAAAAATGTTGAGCTTATCCTTGATTTTGACGAATACAACGTAAATGCAAACGAGGAAATGCTTAAACAGGTCTGGATAAATCTTGTTGACAATGCAGTCAAATTTACTCCCGAAAACGGCAAGGTCGAAATTGACATAAGAAAGCAGGGTAATCTTATCACCGTGTCAGTTATCAACACAGGAAAAGAAATTCCCGAAGAAAAACTGCCTTTAATATTCAATAAGTTTTATCAGGGCGACGAATCGCACACGGGCGAGGGCAACGGAATAGGACTTGCGATAGTCAAGCACGTTGTAAATCTTCACCACGGTGAAATCAAAGTCAAAAGCCAAAACGGCACAACCTGCTTTAAGCTGATTTTGCCGATAGGAACATAATAAAAAAATATATATCATTGTAGTTTATATATATTTAATTTGTATTTGTAAGGACAGGCTTCCACGCCTGTCCGTTTTTTTGTACACCCACCCCGTACGCCCTACTCTGTTCCTGTATACAAAAAACTTTCTTCGAGTTTATTTTCAGTTTATTTTTGAGTATTAAAATACAGCAAAATATGGAAATAAAATATTTTTTCATATAAAAGCAAATACTATTTTGAACAAATATGTGATTGAAAAGTTAGCGTGAAAAATCACGCCAACTTAATTATATGCCATCAAAATTTGCCGGCGGCATAATTTTGATATGGCTAAATTTCCATTATACGCCTTGTCCGGCTACAACAAAGCGTGTAATCATTTTTTTGTAAACTGTTTGTAGCCGGAAAGGCTATGGAAATTATATGAAACAGCAAGAACTCGACAGAACGCCGCAAATCCACCCATATCCCGAAACGACTATGTTCGGTGCAGTTGAAAAAGCAAAAAACACTTATCCTAATGCAATTGCCTATGACTTTCAGGGTAAGCTGACAAGCTACACTGAATTTGTAAATTTAATTGAAAAAGCCGCTAAAGGTTTTTTACACGAGGGAATAAAAAAGGGCGACAGAGTTACAATTTGTATGCCCAATACCCCTCAGGGCGTTATTTGCCTTTATGCGCTCAACAGAATAGGCGCAATTGCGAATATGGTGCACCCTCTTTCCGCTGAAAAGAACATAACATTCTATCTTGACTTTTCAAAGAGCAAGATGATTCTCACAATGGATATGTTCTATGAAAAGGTGAAATGCGCCGTTGACGCATCTGAAATGAAGCCACGAATTATTGTTGCAAGGATTCAGGACGAATTACCCGTTCCGCTGAATGTTATTTACCGCTTTGCAAAAAACAGCAAAAATATGAAATTCCCCGACAGAGAAAACGACATTCTTTGGACTGATTTGTTAAAATGCGGCGAAAATAAGAAATTGCCCCCAATTGATTATAAAGAGGGCGAAACCGCAGTCATTCTTTACAGCGGGGGAACGAGCGGCAAGCAAAAGGGAATTTGCCTTTCGGACAAAAACTTTAACGCTCTCGGAATGCAGATTGCGGAAATCTGCGGTGTAAATCTCAACGATAAATGTAAATTTCTTTCTGTTATGCCGATTTTCCACGGCTTCGGACTCGGCATCGGTATTCACACAATTCTTATTAACGGTGCAAGATGTATTCTTGTTCCGCAATTTACCATTGACTCTTACGCCAAAACGGTTATAAAGAAAAAGCCTAATTTCATTGCGGGCGTTCCCACGCTTTATCAGGCGCTTTTTGAAACCAACCGCTTTGACGGTAAGGATTTATCCTTCCTTGTGGGCGTATTCAGCGGCGGCGACGCATTAAGTCCCGAGCTTAAAAAGCGTGCCGACAAATTTCTTAAAGAGCACAATGCCGATATTCAAATCCGTGAAGGCTACGGTCTTACGGAATGTGTCACCGCAAGCTGTGTAACTCCCGTTGACAGAGCAAAGGTAGGAAGCATCGGTCTGCCTCTTCGTGACACGCAATACAAAATTGTTGAACCGGGTACATTTAACGAAAGAAAAACGGGCGAGGACGGCGAAATTATCTTGACAGGTCCAACACTCATGAGTTGTTACCTTGACAACGAGGAGGAAACTAAAGAGGCTTTGCGCCAAGACGAAAACGGCACAACTTGGCTGTTTACGGGCGATATGGGTTATATGGACGAAGAGGGCTTTGTTTACTTTAAGCAGAGAATTAAGCGTATGATAGTCACAAGCGGGTATAACGTTTATCCGTCAAGAATTGAGGACGTTATTGACAAATGCCCCGATGTTAACTACTGCTGTGTAATCGGCGTTAAAGACCCTTACAAGATGCAGAAAATCAGAGCATATGTTGTATTGAATAACGGTGTTGCGAAAACAGACGAGGAAAAACAAAAAATTAAAGATTTCTGCAAGCCCTATCTTGACCGTTACGAATGGCCCAAAGAAATAATATTCCGTGACGAGCTTCCCAAAACGCTCGTTGGCAAGGTGGCATATCACACGCTTGAAGAGGATGCAGAACAAAATGGCTGAAAAGACTAAAAAGAAAAATGTTCGACGCTATTACTCTCTTGCTAAATTTTTAGTAGGTGCTGTGCTTGCTTTGGGACGCAATAAAATTTTAAAGCATTTTCACGCTGAGGTAGAAGCCTATACACCGAAAAACGATACATTTATTATAATCGGAAACCATACTGACACAATGGACCCCGGTTATCAAATGATTTCGCTTAACCGCTATGTCCGTTTTGTTGCGGCGGATTTTCTTGTAAGAGTTAATGCTTTCACCAAGCTTATACTCGGGAAATTAGACGGCGTAATAGTCAAAAACAGAAGCAAACCGTCAGATGTGCTCATAAGCGAAATAATGGAAAATCTTAAAGCGGGGATTCCCGTAGGACTTCACGCCGAGGGACTTATTACAACCAACGGCGAAACAGGCTACATTTCGCCGAATACGGGTAAGCTTGTTAAGGATTCGGGCGTAGCTCTTATTACTTACAGAATAGTCGGCGGATATTTGCGAAAGCCCCGTTGGGCAGAAACAGAGCGCAACGGCCCTGTTTACGGTAAGGTTGTTCACGAATACAGCCCCGAAGAGCTTAAAAATTATTCGGTTGACGAAATAAATGAAATTATACGGCGTGACATTTACATTAACGCATTTGAGCAACAAAAAATGCACCCGCATATTTATTCAGGCGAAAGATTGGCGGAATATGTTGAACGCACCCTTTACCTTTGCCCGAAATGCAAAAATGTGAATACGCTTCATTCACACGACAATGAACTTACCTGCGAATGTGGATATTCCCTTACCTACGGCGAGGACGGTCTGTTCCACAGCGACAAAAACGAGGTCATTTTTGACAATATTTTAAGCTGGGATAAATGGCAGAGAAAAGAATGGCACAGCATACTGCAAAATGCCGACGGACTTATATTCAGTGAAAAAAATCAGATTATCAACAAGGTTGATGACGGCGTTCCGAAAGAGCTTTGCAGTGACGGCACAATAAACATTTACAAAGACCGTTTTGAGCTTTTAATAAACGGCGAAACGGTTTCGTTACCGCTGAACGACTTAAAACGTGTTCAGAATGCAAGCAAGCAAAACCTTGTCCTCATTAACAAAGAAAATGACTATTACCTGCTAAAAAGCTCCGTCCCCCGCTCTTCAGACAAATATGTCGCCGCATTTTACTATTTAACAGGCAGGGAATATAAATAAGACAAAATATACTGTAAAAAATCATTATAATAAAAAAGCTGAGATTCACATTAAAAAGTGAGTTTCAGCTTTTAATATTTAGAATTACTTGTAGCGGCAGCATGTAGATTACCAGTGGCAACTTACACCCCTCATCAGTCACTTCGTGACAGCTTCTCCCAAGGGAGAAGCCGAATATGCCTTCCCCTTGAGGGTTGCGGGTGTCCGGTGGACACCTCTGCAAAGCAGAAGCAACGACCGAGCCGGCAGGCGAGAAAAGGGGGACCGCTTTAGCGGTGGATGAGGTGTAACAGGTATTTATGTTTTATTCTTTTGAAAAGAAATAATATCAGGACAACACGTAAGCCTATCAGAAGCGTTATTGACGCCATCTTTCAATCAGAGAACCGTCCCCTGATTGCCTGTTATAAAGACAGGGTACCGTCTTCTGTCTTATTTATAAACCTTGATTATCCTGCCACCAATCAAACTCGTCATAATTTTGTTGAGGCAGATTACGCTTAACAATACTTTTCAGAAAAAAATACGCAAAACAAATCGGAACACTCAACCAAGTGTAATCGGGAGCTTTGAATACAAATAATCCTACGATTATAATAGTGAAAATCATTAAATCGTCACCAACTTCATTTTATTCTGAAAACACAAAAACACAGGGAACGGTTCTCTGTGCTGCTTGTATAATTTCCGTCCCCTGTGCTATTTTACCATCTGTTTTCAACATATTCGCAGAAGGCGTACATATCCTTGATATTTATTTCCGTGCCGTCATCGAGCACTGCCTTGCCGCTCCAAAGTCCGTGAACCTGATGGCTATGCATACGCATAGCTACCACATTCAAATCGCTGTGGTGGTCGTAAAACGGCGTCATTGTGAAATTAAACCTGCCGTCCTCCGACACAAAATGCCACGGATGCATATATTTATCTGGTTTCGGGAATATATCAACGTCCACTGCGCCGAATTTGTGCGCCTTACCGTCATAGAAAATGCAGGTTTCCGTTGCCTTGCTTTCGTCACCTATACCCCATGTAATCTCAAAACCGAAAGTGTGCTTTTCGCCGTTTTCGTCCGTTATGTACATAGCGCCGTTTCCCCAATACCAAACCATTGAGTACGGCGTGTTAACTCTGCCCCAGTCGAGAACGCAGAAGGTGTCTTCCTTTGAAAATTCATACACATCGTCCCCGAATCTGAATACTCCCTCGCACGGCATACAATTCTGCTTTGTCGTCATAAAATAGCATTTGGGCTTATTTTCAAACGGCAGAACCGTTGTAATATTTTCAAGATTTTCGGGAATATCCATTGAAAAATCGCAGACAACCGCCTTGCCCTTATCGGTCGATTCAAAATGGAGCGACCTGGTGGTTGCTTTTGTGTCAAATGTAAACTTGCCGCTTCCTATTCCGTCAATGCTGAAATCCACAAGATTGGGGACATCGCCCTTTGACGGTAAAACATACTCATCCGTTTTGCCGAGGAATATCGGCTGAGGCGCAGTTATTGTACCTGCCGCAAGTTTTTTGTTCGGATTGGGATTTTGCAAATCCACAAGCGCCGCACAGACATATCCGCCGATTGAAATATTGGCAAAGCTTATCTGCACCATATATTTCCCGTTGGAAATCTGGTAAAAATCCCACTCTTTTCTTGAATGGCTCTTCTTCACAAGGCTTCTGTCGTATTCAAAAACATTGTGCCTTGCCCAGCCTGCCGCTAAAAGATTGCCTTCGCTGTCAAGCAATTTTGTCGGCTCAGTGTACTCCTTTTGCTCGCTTTTTACTTCCCCTTTAAGCCAGCTTTTGTAAGTTCTTTTCATAAAATATCCCCCTTTAATTTTTATTTCCCTTTTTTATTGTTTTTCCCTTAACTATATGTTTTGCGATTTTTCAAAAGACGCAATAACCGCTTCAATAAGCGCCGAACGAAGTCCCCTCTCTTCGAGCTTTCTTACGCCCTCTATTGTAGTCCCACCGGGACTGCAAACCGAATCCTTAAGAGCCGCAGGGTTTTTGCCTGTCCGGAGCATCAGCTTTGCAGAGCCTAAAAGCGTTTGAGCCGCTAAAGTATATGCCTCATCCCTCGGCACTCCGCACGCAACAGCGCCGTCTGCAAGAGCCTCAATAACCTCGAAAACAAATGCGGGGCCGCACCCTGAAACCGCAGATGCGGCGTCAATCAGCTTTTCGGGAATATCGTCTAATTTGCCCGATTTATTCATTACAGTAAAAAATTCGCTGTATTCTTCATCTGTCACAAGGCTGTTTTTGGCGCAGAGGGTCATACCCTCGCCCACCGCACATGCCACATTGGGCATAATTCTGATTACGGGGCAAGTGCCGAAAAGCTCCGTTATATTATCAGTGCTTCTGCCTGCCGCCATTGAAATTAAAATAAATCTGTCGGATCTTTTATCCAAATACAGCTTTATTTCGTTGGCTAAATCTTCAAGCATTTGCGGCTTAACGCCTAAAAAGATGTATTTGCATTGCGTGGCAACGCTTTTGTTATCGGCACATTCACAGCCAAGCCTTTCAGCCAAATTCTTCGCCTTTTCGACTGTTCTGTTTGACAGCATGACTTTTTTCGGCGAAATGCATTTTACCAAAGCCTCACAAAGCGCTGACGCCATATTTCCCGTACCGATAAACCCGTATTCAAACATTTATCTCACCTGTCCGTTCCCTTTAATTACATAATGATATGTCATCAGCTCCGAAAGCCCCATAGGCCCTCTTGCGTGGGTTTTCTGCGTTGAAATGCCCATTTCACAGCCAAGTCCGAATTCGCCGCCGTCGGTAAAACGGGTAGACGCATTAACATAAACTGCCGCTGAATCCGTATTGTTTATAAAATATTTCGCCTTTTCCGTATCATTCGTCACAATAGCCTCGCTGTGACCCGTTGAATGAGCCAAAATATGCTCAACCGCTTCTTCTGTATTTTTCACAATCTTAACAGCCAACACATAATCGAGAAATTCCGTGTCAAAACCGTCGTCCCCTGCAGGAATACCGTCAATTATTTTTTCCGCTTTTTCATCGACAACAAATTTAACGGGATTTTCCCTGTTTTTCGTCAGCCGTTCATAAAGACGGGGAAGAAAATCAGATGCAATTTCTTCGTCAATTACCGCAACCTCGCAGGCATTGCAAACCGACGGACGAGAGGTCTTTGCATTGTCTATAATATTCAGCGCCGTTTCGGTATCAGCCGTTTTTTCAACATAAATATGGCAAATTCCCGTACCCGTTTCAATGCACGGCACGGTCGCATTTTTAACGCAGGCGCTGATAAGCCCCTTGCCGCCTCGGGGTATCAGCAAATCAATTTTGCCCTTTGCGGTCATCATTTCGTTGGCGCTCGCTCTTGTTGTATCGTCTATGAGCTGAATGGCATTTTTGTTTATTCCGCAAGCTTCAAGCCCTTCACGAAGAGCATTTACAATAGCCTTTGACGTTCTGTAAGCCTCTTTGCCGCCCCTCAGTACGCACACATTTGAGCTTTTAAAGCAAAGCACTGCGGCGTCGCTCGTAACATTCGGTCGGCTCTCATAGATTATGCCGATTACGCCCATAGGCACAGCCGTTTTTTCAATAACAAGCCCGTTCGGTCTTGTTACGGTGTTAAGTATTTTTCCGTTAGGGTCGGGAAGAGCCATAACCTCTCGCATACCGTTTGCCATAGCGGTTATTCTGTCTTTTGATAAAGACAGGCGGTCAATCATAACATCCGAAATTTTGCCCCTTGCATCGTTTATGTCTTTCTCGTTTTCACAGAGTATGTAATCAGCATTTAAAATAAGCTTATCCGCCATTACACTTATGGCGTTATTTTTTTCTTCATTTGTAAGGCATTTTATGTCACTTTTTGCCTTCTTTGCCGCAATAAGTATCTCGTTTGTAGTCATAGTTTTCATTTCTTTCCGTAAAATCTTGTGCCGATATTCTCTTTTTCGACAATATCATATAAAACATTCGGATCACTGCCGTTTGCAATAACCATATCAATGCCCTTTTCGGTAACCGCCTTTGCCGCACGCAGCTTCGTGTGCATTCCACCCGTGCCCAGCGTTGAGCCTGTGCCCTTGCCCATAAGCATAATATCGTTATTTATTTCGTAAACCTTTTTAATCAGCACGGCGTCGCTGTTCGTCCTCGGGTCTTTGTCATAAAGCCCGTCAATATCCGACAGAATAATAAGTAAATCGGCATTAAGACTTGTTGCAACAATAGCGCCGAGGGTATCATTGTCGCCTATGATAATTTCTTCGGTTGAAATAGTATCGTTCTCATTGATAACAGGCATAACGCCGAATTCCAAAAGTCTTGACACCGTATTTATGAAATTTTTGTGATCGGTTTCATTGTTTACAATTGAATTTGTAATAAGAATCTGCGCAATTGTGTGATTATATTCCGAAAATTCTTTATCGTAAATATACATAAGCTCACACTGACCGACTG
>DERX01000049.1:2636-3630 GCA_002361875.1 Ruminococcaceae bacterium UBA3329 | reverse complement strand
AAGAATATATTATTGGTTTATTATACACTACATTTGACCTCTTTACAAGCATAAAAGAACAAACAAATATTTCTTAATTGTTAATTTTTTTGTTTTTTACTGACAAATACGATTTTAAGGAGTATAATAGAATTCAGAATTTTAATTTAGGCGGTGGCGAAATGTCAATTAAACGGATAAAACTTAAAGACAGAACTCTTCCGAATTACACACGGAAAGAGGATATGTTTAATATGATAACCCATATAGTCGGTGGCGGTTTCGGCGTGCTTGCTCTTATTCTTTGCTGTGTATTTGCCGTTATTCACCGCAACTGGTGGGGGCTTGCGGGCGGAGCAGTTTACGGAATGTCAATGATTTTCCTTTACACAATGTCAAGCGTTTACCACGGACTGCGGCCCAACAGGGCAAAAAAGGTTTTGCAGGTGCTTGACCACTGCACAATCTATGCTCTCATTGTCGGCTCTTATGTGCCGATACTTCTAACTGGGCTTCGTGAATATAACCTAAAGCTTACGCTTATTATGTCTGCGGCGGGGCTTGTTATTACGGCTGTCGGCGTAACCTTTACGGCTATTGACTACAAAACCTATGCCGCCATTTCATATACCGGTTATTTTCTTTTGGGCTGGATGGCGATTTTTGCCGTTAAACCGATTTTAGCTGCTTTCGGAACGGAATTTTTCATCTGGCTTCTTTCGGGCGGCATTGCCTACACCGTCGGTATAGTTTTTTACATCATCGGCAGTAAGCGCCATTACATTCACGGCGTTTTCCATATTTTCATACTGCTTGGCAGTGTGCTCCAATTCATAGCGATTTTTAAGTTTTGTATATAAACAGTATGTGTTATTCGGCAATATGTGCTGAATAGTCAAGCAGTAGGGACAGGTTTCCACGCCGTCTTTCTACTCCCTCTTTGAGGGAGCAGAAAATGAGACAACGAGGACATCGTCCCATACAAAATATGGTCATCCTGAACGCAGTGAAGGAT
>DERX01000049.1:0-2366 GCA_002361875.1 Ruminococcaceae bacterium UBA3329 | reverse complement strand
GTCATCCTGAACGCAGTGAAGGATCTCGTTGATTGAGATATTACCGCTAGTTGAGATTCTTCGCATACGCTCAGAATGACATTAAATCGGCGGGAGCAATTTCTCGCCTCGGCGGTGGATGAGGTGTTGTTTCCTAAAAATATTTTACTGACAAAAGGACTGCCTTTTCGGCGGTCTTTTTTTTGTTGCCAAACCAAAACATATATAGTACAATATAATTAAACGAAAAAATGAGGTGATTTTATGGCAAAAATTGTTCTTCCGTCTTATCCTCTTATTACAATTGACCCGTTTATGAGCATTTGGTCGCCGTCCGACACTTTATACGGCAGTGATACGCAAATCTGGCACGGGCAGAAAAAGCGTTTGTACGGAGATGTTCTTATTGACCGTACCGACTCATATCGCTTTATGGGCGTTCCCGAAAACGGGGAAGAAATTATACCACAGACAGATTTAGATGTAACTCCGCTTATTACCGCATATACCTTTCAGAATGAAACGCTCAAATTAACTGTTAAGTTTTGGACTCCGCTCATAATCGACGATATTTACAAGCTCTCGCTCCCGGTTTCGTTTATTGACTTTGAGGCGGAATTTCTTGACGGCAAGAATCACGAATTTGAAATACTTATCGGCGCTGACCGTGAATTTTGCTTTAATAAACGCAAGAAGAAAACAGCCGGCGGTGAAATAAACCTTGACGACAACACCTCACTTGCATTTATGGGCTGTAAAAGTCAAACGCCACTCCGAAAAAGCGGCGACGGCGTTTCCGCTGACTGGGGGTACATTTACCTTACAGGTGACAAAGGCTCCTGCGGCTTTGACCAATCGGGAATTCATTCGATTATCGAAAAAACAAAAGGCACATTTGTTTTCGCTTTCGACGATGTAAAATCTATTGAATATATGGGAACACAGTACCCTTGCCTTTGGACGGAAAAATTCGGCGATATTAAAGCTGTAATTAAATATGCGCTTAAAAACCGTGACGAGCTGTTAAAGGATGCCCAAAGAATAAATAATACAATTCTTGCTGACTCCGAAAAATTCGGTGAAAGCTATCAGCACATTTTAGCCGCCGCATACAGACAAGTTCTTGCGGGGCATAAGCTCTTCCGTGACAAAAACGGTGAAATCCTTTATTTTTCAAAGGAATGTCACTCCAACGGCTGTATTAACACCGTGGATGTTTCTTACCCCGCCGTTCCTCTTTTTCTGCTCTATAACCCGTCACTTTTGAAGGGTATGATAACGGGTATTTTTGAATTTGCTCGCACATCTTCTTGGGGTTATGACTTTGCGCCGCATGACATCGGCAGGTACCCAATAGCAAACGGTCAGGTTTACGGGCACAAAAATTCGCCGTTTTTACCGAAACGGAAAATTTATCTTGAAACGAAATGCCATTGCTCATTTTCATCGCAAATGCCCGTTGAGGAATGTGGAAATATGCTCGCTCTCGCCTATCTTCATTACCGTTTTACGGGAGATAAAAGTGCAATAGAAAAGAATTATGATATGCTTGAAAAATGGGCAAACTACCTTGTAAATGCAGGTGTTGTGCTCGAAAATCAGCTTTGCACAGACGACTTTGCAGGTCACAGCGAAAAGAATATAAATCTTGCGGTTAAGGGCGTTTTGGGCATAGCGTTTTTCGGCAAAATCAGCGAAGTGCTCGGTAAAAAGACCGATATGACGGAAATTGCAAGAACTTATGCAAAACAGCTTTGCGAATTTGCTCTTCCTGACGGCACTTTGCCGTTCGCAGTCGGCGACAAAGACACTTGGAGTTTAAAATATAATATGGTATGGGATAAAATTCTCGGACTGTCTTTATTCCCCGAAGAGCTTTACAAAGCCGAGAGCCGCAAATATAAAGAAAAACTGTCTGCATACGGTGTGCCGCTTGATTACAGAAAATCGCTTACGAAAACAGACTGGATGATGTGGGCGGCGGTTTTAGATGAAGCGGGTGAAAATGTGCCGTTATTTGCAGAGAAAATCGAAAAATATTTGGCGGACACAAAGGAAACTTGGGTATTTTCAGACTGGATTGACACTATTGAGCCGTTCAGCTACTCGTTCCACCACCGCACCGTTCAGGGCGGACTTTGGATGCCCGTTTTAGCGGATAAGATTAAATAACAGATATTTATCTTTGATTTTCATATCCATTAAAACAGCATGCACCCCGTAAGGAACGCATTTATGAGTTCCGAATTAGGTTTGCAGTGTTTCTTGCGGAACGCAATAATGCGTTCCGTACAGGGCGTTGCAGAAAATTCAATTTTTTACCGAAATAATTCATTTTTTCATTATTCATTAAAAAAGCTCGGAAAAAATCCGAGCCTTTTTTAGTT
>DERX01000088.1:1678-12123 GCA_002361875.1 Ruminococcaceae bacterium UBA3329 | reverse complement strand
TATATTCTTTCTTTCAAGGTTGCATTTTGTCACAAGTTAGTTTATAATATAAATAATTATAATAATTTTCGGAGGGAATTATGGAAAAGTTTGTTAAGCTTAGAATAATAAGAATCGAAAATAATCTTACTCAGGAGCAGGTGGCATCTGCTCTCGGTATAACTCGTTCTGCTTACTGCGGATATGAAATCGGCAGGCGAAAAATGAGTACCGAGATGCTTGAAAAACTTGCGAATTTTTATAATATTTCTATAAATGCGTTTTTTAATACTATTGATGAAACACTGAATGACAGCGAGCATTACGGTAAAAAATCAATATATCTTTCAGATCTTGCAAAGGACGAGCTGGCATTGATTGTGAAATACAGAATAATGAATGACAGCAAAAAGGCAGAGCTAATGGCTGCGGCTGATGAAATAAACAATAACGGGGAAAAATAAAATGGCTGAATTAAATATGACCGCGTCTTTAGAAGATTATCTTGAGGCAGTTTTTGTGCTTTCGGGCAGTAACAGTGAGGTTCGCCTTACCGACATTGCCGCAATGCTCGGCGTTTCAAAGCCCAGTGCAAACAGAGCGGTAAATACACTCACACAAAACGGATTTTTAAAGCACGAAGCCTACGGCGCAATAACGCTGACACCCGAGGGCGAAACATACGCTGAAAGTGTTTTGCACAGGCACAAGCTCTTAAAGCATTTTCTTAACGGAACACTGGGAGTGAATGAAAAAACCGCCGAGGAGGATGCGTGCAAAATGGAGCATGTAATGAGTGCGGAAACTATTGAAAAGCTTTACAATTACCTTGAAAGGCAGTGAGAAAAGTGACGAAGGTAGGGGTTATCGGCGGCGGTGCTTCGGGAATGTGCGCCGCAATTGAACTTATGAATAATGTGGCCGACAGCCAAAGCGTTGAGGTCACGGTTTTTGAAAAAATGACGAGAGTCGGCAAAAAGCTTCTTGTTACGGGCAACGGCAGGTGCAATATTACGAATATGAACGCCGCCCGCTCGGGGTACAGAGGGGACACTGAATTTGCAAAAACAGCTCTGAATAAATTTACTCCCGAAAGCAATATAGAATTTTTCAATTCTTTAGGTCTTTATACACGAACCGAAGAGGACGGCAGGGTTTACCCTCTTTCAAATCAGGCGTCGTCGGTGCTTGACGCACTTCGCTTTGAATGTGAAAGGCTCGGTATTAAATTTGTCTGCGATTACAGAGCGGTTCACATAAAAGAGGCGGTTACGGCTTTTTCAAGGAAAATAGTTATAAACAACCGTGACCGATTTGATTATGTAATTGTTGCGGCAGGCGGAAAGGCGGCAAAAATTCACGGTACGGACGGCGACAGCTACGACCTTTTAAAAATGCTCGGACACACTGTAACGCCCATAGCACCTGCACTCGTTTCCCTTAACTGTTCCGATTTTACAAAGTCACTTAAGGGCGTTCGCTCAATTTGCGGAGAAGAACTCATAATTGACGGGAAACCGGAATATAAAAATTTCGGCGAGGTTCAGTTTACGGATTACGGACTTTCGGGTATTCCGATTATGCAGCTTTCCCGTTTTGTTTCAATGTCACCGTCAAATAATATTCAAATTTACCTTGATTTAGTTCCCGATTTTTCAGAGGAAAAGCTTTATGAATACCTTGTTTCAAGGCGTGAAAAGGACACGGGACTTTGCGAAAATATGCTCAGCGGAATAATTAACAAACAGCTTTGCATAACGGTGATGAAGGAATGTAATATT
The DNA here is from genome assembly GCA_002361875.1 of Ruminococcaceae bacterium UBA3329. Classification (GTDB taxonomy): domain Bacteria; phylum Bacillota; class Clostridia; order Oscillospirales; family Acutalibacteraceae; genus Fimenecus. The sequence goes on along the minus strand of DERX01000088.1, from coordinate 10,363 downwards.
GCCGTGAACAGAAGAGTAAATACATTAAACGACGGTGAAATAAACGCTCTTTGCAAAATATTGAAATGCTGGAAAATAAATGTGAAAAATTCACGCAGCTTTGAATATGCGCAGGTTACGGCAGGCGGAGTAAAATGCTCGGAATTTGACCCTGAAACAATGGAGTCAAAGCTAACAAAAGGCGTTTACTGCTGCGGCGAGGCGTTGGATGTTGACGGCGACTGCGGCGGTTATAATCTTCAGTGGGCGTGGAGTTCAGGCAGAACGGCAGGCAAAAGCATTGCGGAAAGGATAAACAGTAACAATGCTTAGAATCAGTGATATTAAAATGAGCCTTGACAGCAGTTTTGAGGATATTTGCGAATCTGCTGCCAGTACGCTCAAAATCAAGAGAGAAGATATTATAAGTGCTGAAATTTACAGGCGCAGTATTGACTGCCGCCGTGACGAAGTACAGTTTGTATATACTTTAGATGTAACGGTGGACGGCGATGAAGCTTCACTTTGTGAGCGACTTAACAGTCCCAAAATCGTAAAATGTGAAAAATATTCTTACACTCTTCCCGAAAACAGGCGGAGCAATAAATACCGCCCTGTAATTGCAGGCTTCGGCCCTGCGGGAATGTTTGCGGCGCTTATTTTGGCAAGGAGCGGCTGTAACCCGATTGTTGTGGAGCGCGGAACGGACATTGACACCCGAACGGGCGATGTATTGAACTTCTGGAATAACCGAATCCTTAATGAGCGTTCAAACATTCAGTACGGCGAAGGGGGTGCCGGTACTTTTTCCGACGGCAAGCTGACAACCGGCATAAAAGACAGCCGATGCAGATTTGTTTTTGAGGAATTTGTTAAACACGGCGCACCTGAGGATATTTTAGTGAATGCAAAGCCGCATATCGGCACAGACAATCTTAAAAATGTGGTTAAAAATATCCGTGAAGAAATTTTGTCTTTGGGCGGAAAGATATATTTTGAAACCGAGCTTTCCGATATTATCGTTGCGAACGGATTTGTTCAGGGCGTAACACTGACAGACAAAAACGGCAGGCAGACCGATATAGAAACGGATGCTTTAATAGTGTCGATAGGTCACAGTGCGAGGGACACAGTCGAAATGCTTCTGTCCCACGGAATAAATATGATGCAAAAACCGTTTTCAGTGGGGGCAAGAATTGAGCATCCGCAGGAATTTATAAACGAACGGCAGTACGGCAAGGCTAACGGACACCCCTTACTGCCTGCCGCTGATTATAAAATGGCTTGCCACCCGCCCCACGGCAGAGGCGCTTACACATTTTGTATGTGCCCGGGCGGAACGGTCGTTTGTGCGTCTTCAGCAAAAGGCGAAATTGTAACAAACGGTATGAGCGAATACGCAAGAGATAAAGAGAATGCAAATGCGGCAATACTTGTGGGAATTGAGCCTGAAGACTTTCCCGACAGCTCTGTTTTGTCAGGCTTTGATTTACAGCATGAGATTGAAAAGAAGGCTTATTTGCTCGGCGGTGAGGATTACAGCGCACCTGCACAGTTAGTCGGAGATTTTCTTGACGGCAGAGCGTCGGCTAAACTCGGTGCTGTTAAACCGTCATTTACAACAGGCGTCACCATGGGCGATATCGGCAAATGCTTACCTAAAAAGGTTACTGACACAATGCGTGACGCACTTCGGCAAATGGACAGAAAAATAGAGGGCTTTGCAATGAAGGATGCTGTTTTAACCGCTCCCGAAACGAGAAGCTCGTCACCCGTCCGCATACTTCGCGACGAGTTTTATCAAACGAATATACGGGGCCTTTTTCCTTCAGGCGAGGGCGCAGGATATGCCGGCGGAATAGTTTCTGCGGCGGTTGACGGCGTAAAGTGCGCCGAAGCTGTGCTTAATAACGAATCGTAACTATTTTGTCATTTGACAATGGATATACTTTGATATATTATTCTTAATAGAGAAAATACAGCAAAGGGGACAACATATGAACATTGATAATCTTTGTATGGGCTGTATGAATGAGCTTTACGGAGAAGACAAATGCCCAAACTGCGGATTTTATGTAAACACACCGCAGATTTCACCTTATCTTCCGCTTAAAAGTCAAATCGGAGACAGATATATTATAGGTAAGATGATGAACGCAAATTCTGAGGGCGCAACATATATTGGCTTCGACTCAGTTCGCAAAACGCCTGTTACTGTACGGGAATTTTTGCCCGAACAGTTTGCTGACAGGGGTGATGACGGAAAAATTTTGTGTATTAAGAACGGCTATGAAGAGCTGTTTGAAAAATATCTCGGAAAATTTCTTGATATGTGGCGCAGGCTTGCAAGGCTCAGAGGGCTTTCAGCGCTTGTCCCCGTTGTCGATATAATAGAAAGCAATAATACGGCTTATGCAATTTCAGAGTACATTGAAAGCATCAGCTTACGTGAATTTTTACTTAAAAGCCAAACAGGATATCTTAATTGGAGCAAGGCGAAGGTGCTGTTTATGCCTGTTCTTTCAGCACTTTCAAGTATTCACGATGCAGGTGTAATTCACGGCGGAATAAACCCCGGTAATTTACTTATCGGCCGTGACGGAAAGCTTCATTTGACAGGCTTTTCGATTAACGAGGCTCATTTATACGGCAGTGATTTAATTCCTGAATTTTTTGACGGATACACTCCCATTGAGCAGTACAGCAATAACTACAGCTTCGGTATTTGGTCGGATATATATTCTTTTTCAGCGGTAATTTACCGTTCTCTTGTGGGCGCCGTTCCGCAGGATGCGGTTTCACGCTCGGTTAACGATCAGCTTATTATTCCTGCACGCTATGCGGAAATAATTCCGATTTATGTTATAAATGCACTTATGAACGGTTTACAGATTGAGCCAAATGAGCGTACCCTGGACGCTGAAACACTCCGTGAAGAGCTTTCGGCTACGCCCTCTAATGTTGTCTCGTCATTTTCGGGAGCAAGCGTTTCTCCTAAAGCTCCTGCACCTGTAGCTGAACCAAAACATCCGGAGGAGCAGGAATCATCTGCCGTAAAAACAGTGTTGGTTACATTCTTGATTATTTTAATAACGGGGCTTTTGGTGTTTGGCGGTTATTTGGCTTATGACCGTTTCATAGCGCCGAAAGATGACGCAATTACTGACAGCGATACTGTAGAAGAGGTTAAAACATTTGTGGTTGAGGATTTCCGTTACGGAACGGCAGCTCAAAATCTATCCTATAATCAAATTCTTAACAGTCAGCAAAAACGGTTCAATATTACAATTAAAGAAGAATACAGCAAAGATGTTCCGAAAGACTATATTATTGAGCAAAGCATTGCTCCCGGTAAAGAAGTTACATACGGAACGGAGCTCGTTTTAACGGTTAGTCTTGGTAAAGAATATGTTGCAATTCCGAATGTAATGGATTTTCAGATTGACAATGCAAAAAGTGCTCTTGAAAATGCAGGATTTGAGGTCTCGGTAATTGAGGACGAAAACGATGGTACACATGATGCTGACCGTGTTTGTCAAATAACGCCCGGAGCGGGAGAAAGTGTTGAAAAAGGCTCTACTGTTTGTATTCACATTTACGGTAAACCGCCTGAAACTGTACCCGACACGGAAAACGATACAGGCTTTGAAGTCGAGCCTGAATCTGAAGCAGAATCTGAATCCGGGACAAGGGCTTTTGGCGGCAGATTGTTTGGTAATCTTCCCGATATTTCGGATATACTTTCAAGATAAAAATTATAAATCCAAAAGTAAAAGCACCGCTTTGTGCGGTGCTTTTGCTTCGTAAAGGTCTCTATCGGAGACCCGCGCAATCAATGGAAAATCGAAAAAGGCTTCCCCCGAGGGAGAAGCCAAAATTGCCTTCCCCTTTTTGAGGGAAATGGGGAACGCAATAATGCGTTCCAGACGCGGTGGGAGCCATAATAAAATGTTTTTTTTACCCCGTCAATTTATTTCTTAACTGATTTAAAATAATTTTTTCCCGTCTTGATACCTGCACCTGCGAAATGCCAAGCTCTTTTGCTGTTTTGCTTTGAGTAAGCTCGGCGAAATATCTTAAATAAATCAGTTTTTTGTCGTTTTCGGGGAGCGATGAAATTGCCTTTTGCACGGAAATTTTGTTGTCAATTCCCGAATAAATATCATTGTCCGGAATGTCGGTCTGCCCTTCGCCATCACTGTCCGTCAGCGATACGACAGGGTAGGCGACGCATAAAAGCTCGGCTGTTTCCGCATCGTCAATTCCGAGGAGCTGTGACAGCTCCGAAACCGTCGGTGAAATCCCGTTTTCTTTCTCGAATTTTTCCGCTGTTATGCGAAGTACCCGTGCCCTCTCTTTTAAACTTCGGCTGATTTTTACCGAGCCTTCATCACGGAAGATACGCTTTATTTCGCCGAGTATTGCGGGGACTGCATATGTTGAAAATGCAAATCCCAGCTTTTCGTTAAATCGGTCTGCGGCGTGAATCAGACCTATGCACCCTGCTGAATAAAGGTCCTCGTATTCAACGCCTTTTCCGAGAAAGCGTGAGGCACAGCTCCCCACAAGACCGAGATTTTGGGTTATAAGCTCATCACGGGTCATTTTGCACGCCCGAAAATCCGTTTATACAGCGTAACGGTTGTACCTCTGCCCACGGCGGAGCGTACCGTAAGCCTGTCCGTAAAGCTCTCCATAACCGAAAACCCGAGACCCGCCCTGTCACTGCCGCCCGTTGTGAACAGCGGCTCTCTGGCTTTCTTTATGTCCTCTATTCCGGCGCCTCTGTCTTTAATTGTAATAAGTACAGCGGATTCGCTTTTAATTCTTACCGTTATGAAAATTTTGCCCACGCTGTTTTTGTAGCCGTGAACAATACAGTTTGTAACTGCCTCACTGACGGCTGTTTTTATGTCGTTTATTTCTTCAAGAGTCGGGTCAAGCTGGGCTGTGAATGCGGCAACGGCAGTGCGTGTAAAGCCCTCGTTTACGGAGCGTGAATCAACAGTCATTTTAAATTCATTTATGTTCATTTTTTATGCCTCCCTTTTTAATGCTTGCAATGTTTGAAAGCCCCGCAAGCTTCATAACCTTGTAGGCGGAATCTGACAGTCCGCAAACGGTAAGAGAGCCGTCATACTGTGAGCAAAGCTTGTACCGCCCCATAACAAGACCTATCCCGGAGCTGTCCATAAAGGTTACATCCGTAAAGTCAAGAATTGTTGTTTTCGGTCTTGAATTTTCAATTTTATCGTCAATTTCAAGCCGAATTGCAAAGCTTTGGTGGTGGTCGATTTCACCGCTTAAATAGCAGTATAGTGTATCGTCCTGAAATTCTGTTTTGACGCCCATATTATCACTCCTTTTAATATTACAAGTATTATAAATCCCGCAGGGTGCAAAACTTGTCGCAAACGGGAAAGTGATTGATTAAAATGAAATTTTTTGATATAATTATTGGGAGGTGATACCGTGAGCACTGTAATTAAAACTTATACCGATAAAAACGGAGTGAAAACCGATTATGCTGTTTTTGGAAACGGAAAAAAGATTTTTGTTATTATTCCCGGGTTGAGCATTAAACCTGTTACGCAGTCGGCAGATGAAATTGCGCAAGCCTATGACATATTTTCAAAGGATTATACTGTCTATGTCTTTGACCGTCCGAGACCTTTAAACGACGGAGCTTCTGTCTGCGATTTTGCGGAAAATATTTTTGAGGTGCTAAAGGAACTTAAGATTGAAAATGCGTACTTTTTCGGAGCATCGCAGGGCGGAATGATTTTGCAGTGCCTAATGCTCAGTCATCCCCAAATAATAAAAAAAGCCGTCCTCGGCTCTACAGCGGCGAGAGCGGACAGTAATATGAGAAATAAAATCGACAGATGGATAAGCCTTGCCGAAAGCGGGGACAGTGAAAAACTGCATTTGAATTTTTTCAGTGATATTTATTCGGAAGAGCTTATAAATTCTTTGGGTGATAACATTTATTCACTTATTCCCGAATGTACCGCCGAGGAACTTGACGATTTCGTTTTGCTCGCAAATATGTGCAAAAAATTTTGTGTGTATGAAAACCTATGTAAAGTAAAATGTCCCATTCTTGTAATCGGCTCGGAAAAGGATAAAATTATGAGCAGGGTGCGGCAAACGGAGCTTGCGGAAGATTTAGGAGCAGAGCTTTATTTGTACCCGTCATTCGGGCACGCAGTTTACGATGAAGCGCCCGATTACAAGCAAAGACTGATTGAATTTTTTGAACGGTAAAATTAAATACAAATATAAAAAGCTGTCGGTTAAATTTTCAGAAAGCCGACAGCTTTGGTTTTATACTTTTAATTATTTTTTGTGATATTTTAATGCGCAAATGTCATAACTTTTGGCGATGATTGCGGCAAATTAATAACTGCGTTATAACTGTAAATGGGTCAACAGTCAAGAGTGTAACTGTGCATTTTATCGTTTTACACTGTGTATTTCTCCACAAGCAATTTTTTCTCCGGCATTCCCCGAGGGTTGAGTTTTAAAATCATCGGGTCGGCTGTGAATGATAACCGTTTTTCCGATAATTTCCCGTACATTAAATCTTTCAGTGAGAACTGCGGAAAATGCTTTGCCGTTTGCACCGAACAAAGGGGGCAGGTCACCTGCGTGGTATGGTTTGATAAAACCTCACTCTGCCATTTATATGCGAATACTTTTCACTACCGCTGATAACCGCAACCGCATCGGGTACTTTTCGGGACAGTCTGCACAAATCAATAAAATGATAATTATTATTCATATATAACACCTCAAGGTATTATATGCAGTGAACACGGCGTGGGATAAATTATTATGTCTATCTGTTTTCTTATTTGTAAAAAAAATTACCCTCTGATTTTTTGTCAGAGGGTTTAGTATATTTAAACTTATTTTATCGGTACAACCTTAAATGTATAGGTATATTCCTTATTCGGGTGCATAATATACGGCTCGCGTACATGTGCGTCACCCGGCATATCGCCGCCCACGCCCATTTGGTTAAGGTCAACCGAAACGAAGGTTGCATCACGGTCGGGAACCTCGTGAATGTGCTTTGCAAGCTGTAATTCATCCTGCGTGTAATGGTGTGCGCTGAAGCAAATCGGCATGTCAGTGCTTTCAATTCTTATTCCCTTGCCGTCTGCATTTTTAAATTCAACAAAACGGACATCAGTGCGGTTGCCGTTTTCCTGCGGGCGCATATAGTGGTGCTCAAGGTCTGCAACGCTCATTTCGTGCATTGTTATTTTAGCGCCTGTTTTTCTGTCGCAATAGGTTTCCTGCGGGCCTCTACCGTACCACTTAACACTGTCAAATTCACGCAGTATGCCGAACATTGTGCCGAATCTTAAAAGATTTATAAGTTTAGGCGTGCCCGTATGGGAAAGTGCAAAGCTGCCGTCGGAATTGACTGTTATTTTTGTCGTTGTGTTTTCAAAAAACTTTACGCTCCACGAAATATCAATTTCAACCTGACCGTTTGCATTTTTTGCAATGCCGGTAACCTTGCCGGCGGCGGAATTAGTTGCTCTCTGCCAGTTAAAATACGGGTGAAGAGGAATGAGGGGCGGAACAAAGTTTGTGTTTGAAAGGTCGTTGTCAGTAACTGCGCGGAAGTAGTTGGGCGTTACGGGAGAGCGTAAAATTTCTTTTCCCGAAATGGTGTATGAAACAATTTTACCGTCCTTTACCTTAAGGGTGAAATCGTCACCCTTAACAAAAACTCCGCCGTTGCTCTTTACATATTGAAGATTTCCGTTTGGAATAATCGCTTTTTTATTTGTGGCAGGCTTTAAAACAAATTGGTCAAAGCTCTGTTCATATCCCTTTTCGCACCAAGGATGCTCATTTTTATTAAGATATGAAATTATAAGAACACATTCCTCTTTGGGCAGTGTATTAAAATCGTAGGGAACAGTAAATTCCGTTTCTCCTTGCGGGGGGCAGTTAAGCTCTAAAATTCCGTTCTCAATTTCTTTGCCCTCCGCTTCAAGCACCCATTTAAACTCAACATCCGAAAGGTCTGTGAAAAGATGCTTGTTGTAAAGCACAAATTCACCTTTTGCGATGTCCTTTTCCTTAACTTTTATTTCCGAATAAACCTTTTTAACCTCATAATATGACGGGTGGGGCTTTCTGTCAGCGGCAACAATGCCGTTTGCGCAGAAGTAAGTGTTACTGCCCGTCATTGCGGTTGTATTCGGAATATGTGTATATCTGCCCGGCTCGAACTTTTCAAAATCCGTGCCGTAAAGCCATCTGTCGCCCTCGGGAGTTTTTTGGCGGATTGATTGGTCAACAAAGTCCCAAATGTAACCGCCGCACATATTGTCATATTTCTCGAATGCGTCCATATATTCCTGGAAATTGCCGAGGCTGTTTTCCATAGCGTGGGCATATTCACAGAACATTACAGGACGGCAGTATGCTTCTTTTTTGATAGGCTTTGAGTCCGCCGCAAGCTGATTTGCAATGTTATCGTAAAGGGTTATTGTGATTTCCTCACGGTTGCCGAGCTTATTAACAATATCCTCTAACGGGTACATTCTTGAAATAACATCGCTCTTAGTGAAATCAAAGTCGCCCTCATAATGGAACTGACGGGTTGTGTCAAGCTTTAATGCGGCTTTTTTCATCTCCGCAAAGTTTGAGCCGTCGCCTGCCTCGTTGCCAAGCGACCAC
>DERX01000088.1:0-1415 GCA_002361875.1 Ruminococcaceae bacterium UBA3329 | reverse complement strand
CTGCCTCGTTGCCAAGCGACCACATAAATACGCATGCGTGATTTCGGTCACGGAGCACCATTCTCTCCATTCGGTCAACTACTGCGCCTGTCCACATCGGGTTGTCACCGGGAACGCCCTTTCTGCGCACGCCGTGGGTTTCCACATCACACTCGTCCATTACATAAAAGCCGTATTCGTCGCAAAGCTCATAGAAGAACGGGTCGTCAGGGTAGTGCGAGGTGCGGATAGAATTGATATTGCAACGCTTCATTAAGCGTAAATCCTCATAGAAACGCTCTTTCGGCACTGCCCAGCCGTGGTCGGGGTCAAAGTCATGGCGGTTTGTACCTCTTATCATTAAGGGCATTCCGTTAAACAGTATCTTTTCGCCGACAATTTCCACCTTTTTAAAGCCGAAACGGATGCATTTGTAAACACTTTGTCCGTCTACGGTAAGCGTTATAAGAAGCTTATAAAGATACGGGTCTTCGGCAGACCATTTATGAGGAGAGGGGACAAGGACGCTGAAATTAACTTTGGTTTCACCCGAAATCTCCAATTCCTCTTCGCCTAAAAGAATTCTGCTGTCATTATCAACTATTTCCGCCTTGACAACAGCAGAGTCTGTATTTCCGTAATTCTTAATAAGAATTTCCAAATCGGTTTTGCTGTCTTTATAGTCTTTGTCAAAATCTGTTGTTATGAAGAAATCACGGATACACGCTTTAGTTTCAGCGTAAATGTAAACATCTCTGTAAAGTCCGCAAAACAGCCACATATCCTGATTTTCAAGGTAGCAGGCATCCGAAAAACGGTAAACCTTAACGGCTATTTTGTTTTCCCCTGCACTTACAAACGGTGTAACATTAAATTCGTGCGGCGTCATTGACCCCTGCGAATAGCCGACATACTCTCCGTTTACATAAACCTCAATTGCGGATTTTGCCGCTCCGAAATGCAGAAACAGCTCCTTGCCGTTAAAGCTTTCGGGCAAGGTAAATGAACGGATATAAAATCCTATTTCCTGCATACTGTAATCAATTGAGGGAATTTTCTTTTTGGAACGGGAAAGGGCACGGCAAAATGTGCTTGCGTAATAATAAGGGTAGCTTCCCGTATTTTCCGTCTGCCAAACGGACGGAACGGTGATATTTTTCCAAAAAGACGCATCAAAATCTGTTTTATAGAAATCTTCGGGACAGTTATCAAGTCCGCGTTGCCAATGAAATTTCCACTCGCCGTTAAGCGACAGCTTGCGTTTAGGCTCGGCACGGTTTAATGCGTCCTGTTCGCTGTCATAAGCGAACGCAATAACATGACCGTCCTCTTTGTTTCTTTTAAAAACATACGGATTTTCCCAGTCATATTTGTAATTCCTCTTAAAATTCATAAAAACCTCCGTAAAAAATAGTCTTTTCCCATACAATTTCTAT
>DERX01000010.1:12466-13216 GCA_002361875.1 Ruminococcaceae bacterium UBA3329 | reverse complement strand
AAACTTTATTCTTACAATGATGATAGAAAAAAATATGAGCTTTGAGGACGCTTTAAAGCTGGCGCAGGATAACGGCTATGCTGAAAAAGACCCGACCGCTGACATTGAGGGTCATGATGCGTGCAGAAAGATTTGCATTTTAGCGTCTCTTTGCTTCGGCAAGCATGTTTACCCCGACAGTGTTCACACCGAGGGTATTACAAAAATCACGCTTGACGATGTTGCGTATATTTCAAGCTTTGGCGGCGTTATAAAGCTTCTCGGCAGGGCAAAGAAAATTTCAGACGATAAAATTTTTGCGGTTGTATCCCCTGCTATTGTTATGAACGGAAGTCAGCTTGCATCTGTTAATGATGTTTTCAATGCAATTCTTGTAAGAGGAAACGCTACGGGCGACGTTGTATTTTACGGCAAGGGCGCAGGTAAATTACCCACAGCCTCGGCAGTTGTAGCAGATGTTATTGACTGCGCAAGAAATGCCGATAAGAGAAAGCCTTTCGGCTGGGGCGACAGTGTAGAAAATTATGTTGCCGATTACGATACGGATGTAAATCCGCTGTATATAAGAGCAAAAACGGATAACACTGAAAATGCAAGAAAAGCCGTTGAAAATGCAATCGGAGACATTCAAGTTCTTACATTTGACGGTGCAAAGCAAAATGAAATAGCTTTTGTAACAAAGAGCGCCGAGGAAAAAACTCTTGTTTCTGCTCTTAAAAATATTCCTGAAATTGAAATTGAATCGCTTAT
>DERX01000010.1:11900-12126 GCA_002361875.1 Ruminococcaceae bacterium UBA3329 | reverse complement strand
CTCTGTTGCCAATGCCGAAAGAGTTATGAATGTTGCCAAAATTGTTACCGATACTTACCGTGAGGGTAACGATGTAGTGGTTGTTGTTTCCGCTCAGGGCGATACGACTGATGACCTTATTGAAAAGGCACATGAAATTACAGAAAAGCCGTCTAAAAGAGAAATGGATATGCTGTTAGCCTCAGGCGAGCAGATTTCAATCTCACTTCTTGCTATGGCTATTGAA
>DERX01000010.1:11232-11610 GCA_002361875.1 Ruminococcaceae bacterium UBA3329 | reverse complement strand
TCACTTCTTGCTATGGCTATTGAAAAGCTTGGCTGTCATGCGGTTTCACTGCTTGGCTGGCAGGCAGGTTTTAACACAACATCTGCTTACGGTATTGCAAGAATTAAATCCGTTAAGGCAGACCGTATTCGTGCAGAGATTGACCGTCATAATATTGTTGTTGTTGCAGGCTTCCAAGGCCTTAACAAATATGACGATTTGACAACTCTGGGCAGAGGCGGCTCGGACACAAGCGCCGTTGCGATTGCCGCGGCAATGCGTGCAGACCGTTGTCAGATTTTTACCGATGTTGAGGGTGTTTTCACGGCAGACCCGAGAAAGGTTCCGAATGCGAAAAAGCTTCAGGAGATAACCTATGACGAAATGCTTGAGCTTGCA
>DERX01000010.1:10755-10923 GCA_002361875.1 Ruminococcaceae bacterium UBA3329 | reverse complement strand
TATGACGAAATGCTTGAGCTTGCAACCTTGGGCGCGCAGGTTCTCAACAACCGTTCGGTTGAAATGGCGAAAAAATACAATGTAAAATTAGAGGTTCTTTCAAGTCTTAAGAGAGTTCCCGGCACAATAGTTAAGGAGGTCGCTAAAATGGAAAAAATGCTTATCAGA
>DERX01000010.1:9721-10457 GCA_002361875.1 Ruminococcaceae bacterium UBA3329 | reverse complement strand
AATGGAAAAAATGCTTATCAGAGGTGTCACCAAAGACACGGATGTTGCCCGTATTTCAGTTACAAAAATTTCAAATACCCCCGGAATTGCATTTAAGCTTTTCTCGGTTCTTGCAAAACATAAAATAAATGTTGATATTATTTTGCAGTCAGTCGGCCGTGACGCAACAAAGGACATTACCTTTACAGTTTCAAAGGGCAATGCCGAAGAGGCAGTTTCCTGCATTGCAGATGCATTTGACATTTCGGAAGACGACATTATCTGCGACACAAACGTTGCAAAGGTTTCTGTTGTCGGCGCAGGTATGGAGTCACACCCCGGTACTGCATCAAAAATGTTTGAGGCGCTTTATGAGCATGACATAAACATTGATATGATTTCAACAAGCGAAATTAAAATTTCGGTACTTATCAATATCGATTCTGCGGACAAAGCAGTTTCAGCTATTCATAAGGCATTCTTTCCCGAAGAATAATTAAGTTTTAGGATAATTTTAATACAACGGAGGACAAAAATGTACAGTAATATTATTGACACCATAGGTTTTCTTGCTAACAGTGACCCTGAAGTATCTGCTGCTATGAACGAGGAGCTCCAAAGACAAAAACAGAATATTGAGCTTATTGCCAGCGAAAACATTGTTTCGCCTGAAGTTATGGCGGCAATGGGCAGCGTTCTCACAAACAAATATGCGGAAGGTTATTCAGGACACCGTTATTACGGCGGCTGTCAGTTT
>DERX01000010.1:2112-9439 GCA_002361875.1 Ruminococcaceae bacterium UBA3329 | reverse complement strand
TTACGGCGGCTGTCAGTTTGTTGACAAGGTTGAGGACATTGCCTGCGAAAGACTTAAAAAGCTTTTCGGCGCAGAATATGTAAATGTTCAGCCTCATTCGGGCGCACAGGCAAATATGGCTGTTTACTTTGCTTTAATTCAGCCGGGCGACACCGTAATGGGTATGAACCTTGCCGAGGGCGGTCATTTAACACACGGCTCACCTGTTAATATGTCAGGTAAATACTACAATTTTGTTCCATACGGCGTAAACGAAAACGGATATATTGATTACGAAAAGTTTGAAGAGCTTGTTAAAGAGAATAAGCCGAAGCTTATCGTAGCAGGCGCATCGGCATACCCCAGAGTTATCGATTTTGAGAAAATGGCAAAAATCGCTCACGAAAACGGCGCTTATTTAATGGTAGATATGGCTCATATTGCAGGTCTTGTTGCCGCAGGTGTTCATCCGTCCCCGGTACCCTTTGCAGATGTTGTTACATCTACAACTCATAAAACATTAAGAGGTCCGAGAGGCGGCATTATCCTTTGCAAGGATGCTGAATTCGGCAAGCAGTTTAATAAGGCTATTTTCCCCGGCACACAGGGCGGCCCGCTTATGCACGTTATTGCAGGCAAGGCGGTTTGCTTCGGTGAGGCATTAAAGCCTGAATACAAAGAATATCAGAAAAAAGTTGTCGAGAATGCGGCGGCTCTTGCAGAAGGCCTTACCAAGAGAGGCATTAACCTCGTTTCGGGCGGTACTGACAACCACCTTATGCTCGTTGACCTGCGTTCAGTGGGAATTACGGGCAAAGAGCTTGAAAGAAGACTTGACGAGGTTCATATTACAGCTAATAAAAACGCTATCCCCAATGACCCTGAGAAGCCGTTTGTTACAAGCGGTGTAAGACTCGGCACACCTGCCGTTACAACAAGAGGTATGGGCACTGCGGAGATGGACGAAATCGCAGAGTGCATTTATCTTTGCGCTACGGATTTTGAAAATAAAAAGGACGAAATTGCAAAGAAAGTTGCAGATATAGTTGCCAGATTCCCCTTATACGAATAAACATTAACGGTTCATCATATCTTTTCCGTAGGAGGAGATATGATGAATTTTGTAAAGATGCACGGCGCAGGCAACGATTACATATACATTGACGGATTTTGCGAAGAGGTCACGAATCCCGAAGAAACGGCAATCACGCTCAGTCGAAATCATTTCGGTATAGGCGCTGACGGAATTGTTATTATTCGCCCCGATGAGTGTGCCGACTGCTTTATGGACATTTACAATGCTGACGGCTCACGGGCTAAAATGTGCGGAAATGCTGTTCGGTGCGTCGCTAAATTCCTTTATGACAGAGGGAGAATAGACGGAATATGCGCTAAAATCAATACGCTGTCGGGACTTCGGACCGTGGTAATTGATGAAAAAGACGGAAAAGCCGTTTTTGCAACCGTTAATATGGGAAAACCTGTGCTGAACGGCAAGTCAATACCCACACGGTTCGGCGATGCCGTTGTAAAAAATAAAAGCATATTTGTTTATGACAGATATTTTGATGTGACCTGCCTTTCAATGGGAAATCCGCATTGTGTAACCTTTTGTGACGACCCTGATTTAATGGATTTGAGCATTTACGGTAAAGGCTTCGAAAATCACGAGTATTTCCCTGACAGAATAAATGCTGAATTTGTAAGCGTTATCGGTAAAAATGCTCTTAAGGTCAGGGTTCACGAGCGTGGAAGCGGCGAAACGCTCGCCTGCGGAACAGGGGCGTGCGCTTCAGCGGTAGCATCTGTTTTACTTGGACTTTGCGACAGAGAAAGCGAAATTTCAGTGAAGATGAAGGGCGGCGAGCTGTTCGTTTGCTGGAGCAATGACGGCGATGTTTACCTTAACGGCGAGGCTGTTGAGGTTTTTACAGGAAAAATATAAAAAAGAGGAGATTGCTTTATGAAAATCAATGATAACTTTTTAAAAATACAAAGCTCTTACCTTTTTTCAAATATTGCGAAAAAGGTAAATGCTTACACTGCGGCTAATCCGGACAAGCCGATTATAAGACTGGGCATAGGCGATGTTACAAGACCCCTTGCGCCTGCCTGCATCACTGCTATGCACAAGGCAGTTGACGATATGGCGGACGAAAAAACCTTTATGGGTTACCCGCCCGAATACGGTCACAAATGGATTTTAAAAGCAATTGCAGAAAACGATTACCGTGCAAGAGGCGTGGATATTGACGAGAGCGAAATCTTTTTAAGTGACGGCGCAAAGAGCGACTGCGGCAACATCGGCGATATTTTGTCTGTTGACAATAAGGTTGCGGTTTGTGACCCTGTTTACCCCGTTTATGTTGACACAAATGTAATGGCTGGCAGATCGGGCGACTTTGTAAACGGCGGCTGGTCAAATATTTACTATATGCCCTGCACGGCGGAAAACAACTTCCTGCCCTCTCTCCCGACGGAAAAGGTTGATATTATTTATCTTTGCTTCCCCAACAACCCCACGGGTATGGCAATTACAAAGACAGAGCTTAAAAAATGGGTTGATTATGCTAACGAAAACGGCTCGCTGATTTTGTTTGACTCGGCTTATGAGGCATTCATAACCGAGGACGATGTTCCCCATTCAATCTATGAAATCGAGGGTGCAAAAACCTGTGCTATTGAGTTCAGAAGCTTTTCAAAAACAGCAGGCTTTACGGGTGTTCGTTGCGGATATACGGTAGTTCCGCATGACTTAAAGGCAGACGGAACAGAGCTTAATGCGCTTTGGGCAAGACGGCAGGCGACAAAATTCAACGGTGTTTCTTATATCACACAAAGAGCCGCCGAAGCGGTTTATTCCGAAGAGGGAAAAAAGCAAATCCGTGAAATAATCGCTTATTATCAGAACAACGCAAAGGTAATTTACAACGGTCTTAAGGACTGCGGATTTACCGTTTACGGTGCAAAAAATTCACCTTATGTTTGGCTCAAAACTCCCGATAATATGGGCAGCTGGGAATTTTTCGATACTCTTCTTAATGAAATTCAGGTTGTAGGTACTCCCGGCGAGGGCTTTGGACCGAGCGGCGAGGGCTATTTCAGACTTACAGCCTTCGGTTCAGCGGAAAATACCGCCGCCGCAGTAGAAAGAATTAAAAATTATTTTGCGAAATAATTTTAAAGGAGCAGAAAAATGAAAGATATTTATGAAAGTCCTTTAAATTCAAGATATTCAAGCAAGGAAATGAAGTACATTTTCTCGCCTGACTTTAAATTCAGAACATGGAGAAAGCTTTGGATTGCCCTTGCAGAAAGTGAAAAGGAATTGGGGCTTAATATTACGGACGAGCAAATAGCAGAGCTGAAATCTCACGCTGACGACATAAATTATGAGGTTGCCGAGGCGAGAGAAAAGGAAGTCCGCCACGACGTAATGAGCCATGTTTACGCTTACGGCGTTCAGTGCCCCACGGCAAAGGGAATTATACATCTCGGTGCAACCTCCTGCTATGTCGGCGATAATACGGATGTTATCACTATGACCGAGGCGCTCAAACTCGTACGCAAAAAGCTTGTAAACCTTATTAACGGACTTGCAAAATTTGCCGATGAATATAAAGATATGCCGTGTCTTGCTTACACACATTATCAGCCTGCTCAGCCCACTACTGTCGGCAAAAGAGCATCGCTGTGGCTTAACGATTTGGTTATGGATATGGCGTCACTTGACTTCCAAATTTCGCAGATGCGTCTTTTAGGCTCAAAGGGTACAACAGGCACACAGGCATCGTTTGTTGAGCTTTTTGAGGGCGACAGCGAAAAAATCAAGGCTCTTGACAAAAAAATTGCAGAGAAAATGGGATTCGACAGCTGTTATATGGTTTCGGGTCAGACTTATTCAAGAAAGCTTGACTATAATGTACTTTCCGTGCTTGCACAGATTGCGCAGTCGGCATATAAATTCTCAAACGATTTGAGAATGTTACAGCACGAAAAGGAAATCGAAGAGCCCTTTGAAAAGCACCAAATCGGCTCGTCGGCAATGGCTTATAAGCGCAACCCGATGAGAAGCGAGAGAATTTCATCTCTTTCAAGATATGTAATTGCAGACGCAATGAACCCTGCAATCACAGCCGCAACACAGTGGTTTGAAAGAACGCTTGACGACTCCGCAAATAAGAGAATAAGCGTGCCCGAGGCATTCCTCGCAATTGACGCTGTTTTGGAGCTTTATATCAATGTTACAGAGGGTCTTGTTGTATATCCCAAAATGGTTGAAAAGCATTTGCTTGCGGAGCTCCCCTTTATGGCAACGGAAAACATTATGATGGCGGCTGTTAAAAAAGGCGGCGACAGGCAGGAATTACACGAGAGAATCCGCGTTCATTCAATGGCGGCGGGCAAGGTTGTAAAGGAAGACGGACTTCCCAATGATTTGGTTGACAGAATTGCCGCAGACCCCATGTTCGGCCTTACAAAAGAGGAAATCCTCTCCGAAATGAAGACGGAGAACTTTGTAGGCAGAGCGCCCGAGCAGGTAACTGAATTTATTGAGGTTGAGGTTAAACCCATTCTCGAAAAATACAGCGACCTTTTGGGACTTACGGTTGAAATTAAGGTTTAATAATAACATATTACGGACAGGCTTTTCGCCTGTCTGTTTTTGCTTGCTTCGTAGGGAACGCTGTTTATGCCTTCCACTTGAGGGTGCGGGTGTCCCGTGGACACCCGCACCCTTTCAGGAGAGACAAGAAAAAAGGCTAAAACTCGGCGCCCCTGAAAGGGGAGCTGTCGAGCGTTAGCGAGACTGAGAGGAAAAACGGCAGAAGATAAATATCCCATACTCGCTGTATGTTTTTTTGCAAAAAAATTCCCGAAAAACGAAAAAATTTGTTTACATTTGCGATTCAGTGTGCTAAAATGAAGATTAGCAAAGGTCCTTTAATTCGGTACAGAGATGCCGGCAAGGGTTGCTAAATGTAATCAGACTTATATGCCTTGCCGTTTTTTTCGGTGAGGCTTCTTTTTTTACGGTGCGGAAATACAAAAACGGAGCGAAAGTATGGAATCAAAGGTTATTATTGACGGGCAAAGGGTGGAGCGCACACTCGCTCGCCTTTCACACGAAATAATTGAACGAAATGCAGATGAAGAGGAACTTTACCTTATCGGCATTAAGCGCAGAGGTGTGCCGATAGCCGAAAGACTTCGCCAAAATATTGAAAAATTTTCCGATATTAAGGTTAAAACGGGTGAGCTGGACATCACACTTTACCGTGACGACCTTACGGAAAAATATGTTTCACCGCATGTTAACGGAACGGTTATAGATTTTGATGTAAACGAAAAAAATATTATTCTTGTTGACGATGTTCTTTTCACGGGCAGAACGGCACGGGCGGCAATGGAGGCAATAATCGGGCTTGGCAGACCGTCTGTTATACAGCTTGCAGTTATGATTGACCGAGGGCACAGGGAGCTGCCGATTTGTGCAAATTACGTCGGCAAAAATGTTCCCACGTCAAAGGAAGAGTTTGTAAATGTAAGGCTCGAAGAGGTCGACGGTGTAACCGAGGTCGCAATTTCAAAGGGATAAGGGGCGAAAGCCTTAAAATATAAGGAGGATTTAAAATGAATCTAATTTACAACATCAAAGACAAGCCGAAATTCGGACAGCTCATTGTTTTCGCATTTCAGCAGTTGCTTGCAATTCTTGCGGCAACAATCGCAGTTCCCTCAATCGTAGGCAACGGAATGAGCCAGTCAGCGGCACTTTTCGGCGCAGGTATAGGTACAATTGTGTATCTTCTTTTCACAAAGTTTAACAGCCCCGTTTTCCTTGGATCGTCATTCGCATTTATCGGTTCAATGTTTGCCGCATTCGGCGGTGCGGCTTCAGCAGAGGCAGGCTATGCAGGAATAATCTTCGGTGCATTGTTTGCAGGTCTTGTTTATGTAGTAATTGCCATTATTGTTAAAATTGCAGGCGTTAAATGGATTAATAAAATTATGCCCGCAGTTGTTATCGGACCGACTGTTTCAATAATCGGTCTTTCACTTGCAGGCAACGCAGTCGGCGATCTTACAAAGGGTAAGGTCCTTGATGCGGCAGGCGTTTCGGTTGCAAGCCCCTATGTTGCCCTCATCTGCGGTCTTATTACACTCTTTACGGTTATTCTTTGCTCTGTTTACGGAAAGAAAATGGCAAAGCTTATTCCGTTTATCATCGGTATTCTTGCAGGTTATGCGGCAGCGGCAATCTTCACCGTAATCGCCATTAAAACAAACAATCTCGCATTACAGGTTATTGATTTCTCAGTATTCAGCGATATGAAAATCTTCGCTGTTCCCGATTTCTCATTCATTATGGCGGCAAAGGGACTCAGCGCTATAAATGCAAAATATCTTATTACCGTTGCAGTGGCTTATGTTCCCGTTGCATTCGTTGTTTTCGCAGAGCATATTGCAGACCATAAAAATCTTTCATCGGTTATCGGCAAAGAGCTTCTTGAAGACCCCGGACTTCACAGAACACTTCTCGGCGACGGCGTAGGCTCAATTGCAGGCGCTCTTTTCGGCGGTTGCCCCAACACTACATACGGCGAGTCGGTTGGCTGTGTTGCTATTACGGGTAACGCTTCAGTTGTTACAATTCTTGCAACAGCTGTTATGGCTATTGTAATTTCATTCTTCGGCCCGTTTGTTACATTCCTTGCGACAATTCCTAACTGCGTAATGGGTGGCGTTTGCGTTACTCTTTACGGTTTCATTGCAGTTTCGGGTCTTAAGATGATTCAGAATGTTGACCTCGGCAAGAACAGAAACCTCTTTGTAGTTGCAGTTATTCTTATCTGCGGTATAGGCGGTCTTACCGTTTCATTCGGCAAGGTTACTCTTACATCAATTGCCTGCGCTCTTATTCTCGGTATTATTGCAAACGCAATTCTTCCGAAGGATACAGAGGAAGCAAAGGCAGAAGAAACGAAATAAATTTAGCTAAAAACAAATATTTATTATATGAGCAGGGCGGGAGCAGAGAAATTGCTCCCGCCGTTGCTTTTAAATCTTCGATTTAAAGATGTCCACCGGACGGCACTCGCAACTTCGCACTTGACAATAAGTGCGCACTTTGATAAAATATCAAGGCAAGCAAGTGAATAAGTTTATATGCCTCCTTAGTTAAATGGATATAAGAACCTGATACTTCGTATCAGAACCTTGTTACTCGTATTGCTCATTTTATTCGCGATACTCATAATAATAAACCTTCGAAGATAGTTTGATAATAAAATTTGATATATGCCTCCTTAGTTAAATGGATATAATAAACCCCTCCTAAGGGTTA
>DERX01000010.1:0-1878 GCA_002361875.1 Ruminococcaceae bacterium UBA3329 | reverse complement strand
TCGATTCTCGCAGGGGGTGCCAAAGTCAAAAGGGGATGTAAAAAACATCCCCTTTTATTTTTATTCAGGTGTTCTTTTAATTTCTGCCGCTCTTTTAATAATTTCAAAATTATTTTTAATTCTTTCATCGTTTGGATTCAATTCATACGCTTTTTCAGCCAATTCCAAGGATTTTTCATAAAGTCCCAAATTATATGCGGCAACTGCGCCTAAATCGTACACCGTGCTGTCCCAGCAAAAGCCTTCATTGATATAGGTTTTGGGGCGTTTTTTTATTTTAAGCGCCTCCTGTATTGCAAAATATACCTTTTCCCAATTCTCTTCGAGATAGGCAAGGTAAGCTGTTTCAACATAAGGCTCTCTTAAATACGGCGCCTCCGCAACGGCTCTGTAAAGCCAAACGGACGCATTTTTTAAGTCGCCTTTTGCCCTGTAAGCCCTCGCAATATACCGCATTGACGCACACCGCTCGTCAAGCCACCGAGCAGACGGTAAGCTTAAATGGTATTTCAGCGTTTCAATGCATTTGTCCCACTTTCCGTAAAACATATATTCCCTGCCAAGGTAGTGAACATTTCTGTCATCATTCGGAGCTTCTTTAACTGATAGCTCCAAAAGCGGCAAATATTGTCTCCGTGACTTGGCGCTGTCGGGATAATGGTTAAGCTGAATATCCGTCTCAATAAAAATCTCACTGCCGTTCTCATATTTTAATATTTCGTGTACGGGATGAACCCATTTATAGCCGTGCCGAGCATGAATTTTATCAAGCAGAAAGGTTACATCATGCGTGCCGTCTTCATTAAACGACCAAGTGTAATTGTATCTCGCTCTTGTTATTTTACCCTTTATCCACACTTTTTCAAGCTTTTCTCTCCAGCCCTTTTCAAATACCTCGTCTAAATCCGTACAGACGCAGATGTCGGTATCATCACTGACAAAATCAAGCGAAAGATTACGGGCTGTATCAAATCGCCATTCATTCAAAACAACAGTCTGCACCTTTGCGCCGCCATCCTTTAAAAGAGGAACGGTTTTATCCGAAGAACCTGTGTCTGTTACAAATATTTCATCCGCCTCGCTCATAGACCGGAGCCAGCGTTTTACGAATTTCTCTTCGTTTTTACAAATTGCATAAACAGATATTTTAAGCTTATCTATTTTGTTCACCCCGTATATCAGAGATATTTTTACCGAAGTCAAAGATGTTATAGCTTTTCTTCATAAATCAAATAGAATTAAAGATTATTTTCCTCGGGACCTGTAGGACCTGTCGGGCCTGTGGGACCCGTTGCGCCTCGCGGAATTGTCAGATTGAGTATAAAGTTCGGTGCAGTTCCGGTAATTGAAGCTGCTGCCGCGCTTCCGGGCGCTCCCGTTGTAACTGTTCCTATTGTTAAGGTAGGTGAAGCCCCTGCAGGGCCGGTTGGGCCTGTTGGACCGGTAGCGCCTGTTGCACCTGTAATACCCTGGATACCTTGAATGCCTTGCGAGCCTGTGGGACCCGTTGCACCGACTTCGCCGGCTATGCCTTGAGGCCCTGTTGGTCCCGTGGGGCCCGTTGCACCTGTAGTGCCGTTAGCGCCCGGTACACCCTGAATTCCTTGAACGCCCTGCGGGCCTGTCGGACCTGTTGCGCCTGCTACGCCAGGTATACCTTGAATTCCCTGAAGGCCTTGAGGGCCTGTAGGACCTGTAGCGCCGACTTCGCCGGCTATGCCCTGCGGTCCTGTAGGTCCCGTTGGACCTGTCGGACCTGTTGCGCCTGCTACGCCAGGTATACCTTGAATTCCCTGAAGGCCTTGAGGTCCTGTGGGACCCGTCGGACCGGTAGCACCTGTAGTACCTGAGATACCCTGCGGGCCTGTCGGACCTGTT
>DERX01000087.1:13854-25415 GCA_002361875.1 Ruminococcaceae bacterium UBA3329 | reverse complement strand
TAACTGAAAGACAGGTGGATTTCTATGAGTTTATTCGTTAATGCAGACGGCAGTAACCCGTATTTTCCCGAAATAAAAAAGAATTTCGGTTTCGGGTGTATGCGCCTTCCGATGAAGCTGAAGGTAAAGGTGGATTATAAAGAGTTTTCCAAAATGATTGACACCTTTATGGCGGCCGGCTTTAATTATTTCGACACTGCTCACGGCTATGTTGCAACGCAAAGCGAAACGAGTATTCGTGACTGCCTTTCAAAGCGTTACCCGAGAGAGTCGTTTGTTCTTACAAACAAGCTTTCGCAAAATCTTTTCAAGACGGAAGAGGATATTCGCCCGTTCTTTGAAAAACAGCTGAAATTATGCGGTGTTGACTATTTTGACTTCTACCTTATGCACGCTCAAAGTGCAGAGAATTATCCGAAATACAAAGCCGCCAATGCGTACAAGGTGGTATTTGAGCTAAAAAAAGAGGGTAAAATCCGCCATGTGGGTCTGTCTTTCCACGATAAGGCAGATGTACTTGACATGATACTGAATGAAAACCCCGACATAGAGGTTGTTCAGCTTCAGTTTAATTACCGTGATTACGACGACGCAGGCGTTCAGGGCCGTGACTGCCTTGAGGTTTGCCGAAAGCACAACAAGCCTGTTATTGTAATGGAGCCTGTTAAGGGCGGAGCACTTGTAAATCTGCCGAAATCAGCTAAAGATATTTTTGATTCTCTCGGCTACGACAAAAGCTATGCATCATACGCAATTCGCTATGCCGCAGGGTTTGAGGGTATTTTTATGGTGCTTTCGGGTATGAGCAATATGAAGCAGATGAATGATAATCTTTCATTTATGACTGACTTTGAACCCTTAAACGAAAAAGAGATGCAGGCGGTAAATAAAGTAAGCGCAATTCTTAAGAACAGCGATATTATTCAGTGCACAGCTTGCCGTTATTGCATAGCAGGCTGTCCTAAAAGCATTAACATTCCCGAGCTGTTTGCCTGTCTTAACGCTAAAAAACAGGACAAGGGTTTAATTAAATGGAACTCACGCCAATATTACAATGCGCATGTTCAAAACTCCGGCAGAGCAAAGGACTGCATTGGCTGCGGAAAATGCGAAAAAATATGCCCTCAACAGCTGCCTATACGCAGTCTGCTTAAAGAGGTATCAAAGGAATTTGACTGAAAAATATAACAAGGAGCGGTATTTTTGAAAAAGAAAAATACGCAAAATACTAAGAAGAAAATAGTTTCCGCTGCTTGGAGGCTTTTCTACGAGCAAGGGTACAACGGCACAACAATTGACGACATTGTGGCTGAATCGGGAACATCAAAAGGCTCGTTTTACCATTATTTCAACGGTAAGGACGATTTGCTTTCCTCGCTTGCCTATCTTTTTGACGAAAAATACGAGGAATTAGAAGAAATAATGCCTGAAAATATGGCGAGCACCGAAAAAATGCTTTTCCTTAATAAAGAGCTTTTCCGAATGATTGACGACAGTATTTCAATTGACCTTTTAACTCAACTTTTATCCTCACAGCTAATCACGAAAAACGAGAAAAGCCTGCTTGACCGCAACAGAACATATTTTAGACTCTTGCGCTCAATTGTTATCGCGGGGCAGAAAAACGGCGAGATTTCGGACAAAAATTCTGCAAACGACATTGTTAAGGCTTACGCTCTTTACGAGCGGGCAATGCTTTACGACTGGTGTCTTTGCAACGGCGAATATTCGCTTTCGGATTACAGCGCAAAAATGCTCCCGATGTTTCTAAACGGGTATCTAAAATAAAAAATATTTTTATATCATTTTTTAGTCTATACTTTATTCTACATAAAAAGCCTTAAATTTCAATATATTACGAAAGTTAAGGCTTATTTTTTATTAAATTCAGTCTATACTTTATTCTCTATTCCATTCTTGTAAAAAATATGATAAAATAACCGCAAACGTTTATTTTACAACAATTTCCGTGTCCGTCCTCTGCCTTACGGCAAGCCGTCGGACATGGACAGTATTTTTGAAGGAGAAGAATTATGAGTACATCAAGTATTGTAATTCTCATTGCCATTGTGCTTTATATGGTAATGATGGTCAGCATCGGCTTTGCCGTTGCGGGCAAAAACAAAACATCGGGTGACTTTTTCCTCGGCGGAAGAAGGCTCGGCCCGTTTGTAACGGCGATGAGTGCAGAGGCCTCCGATATGAGCGGCTGGCTTTTAATGGGTCTTCCCGCTGTCGCTTTAATGGGCGGACTTGCAGAGGCGTCATGGACGGCTATCGGTCTTGCAATCGGTACATATGTTAACTGGCTTATTGTTGCAAAGCGTCTTCGTGTTTACAGCCAAAAAATTGACGCATTCACAATTCCCGATTTCTTTGCAAGGCGTTTCGGTGACAAATCCAAAATGCTTACATGCGTTGCGGCGATTTTCATTATTATATTCTTTATTCCCTACACTGCGTCGGGATTTTCCGCCTGCGGAAAGCTCTTCTCTGCACTTTTCGGAATGGATTATGTAACCGCAATGATTATCAGCGCAGTTGTTATTATTGTTTACTGCACCTTGGGCGGTTTCCTTGCGGCGTCGACGACCGACTTTATTCAAAGTATTATTATGACGATTGCTCTTTTCGTTGTTATCGGCTTCGGCGAAGGCGCAGTAAGAGGCTTCGGCAATGTATTTGCCAATGTTCAGTCGCTCCCGGGCTACCTTGATATGTTTAAGGGCTTTGATGTGGCAAGCGGCACTACGGGCAGCTACGGTGCACTTCCTGTTGCGTCTACGCTTGCATGGGGTCTCGGTTACTTCGGTATGCCCCATGTCCTTCTCAGATTTATGGCGATTGAAGATAAAAACAAGCTTAAAACCTCACGCCGTGTTGCGTCAATTTGGGTTACAATCTCAATGGGCGTTGCAGTGCTTATCGGCGTAATCGGCTATTCGCTTATGAAATCGGGCATCATTCCCACTTATGAGAGCAGCTCCGCCGCTGAAACAATTATTGTTGATATTGCAAAGGTGATTTCAAGTTACGGATATGTTCCTGCATTTGTCGGCGGTGTTATCCTTGCGGGTATTCTTGCATCTACAATGTCAACTGCCGATTCACAGCTTCTTGCCGCCGCATCTGCCGTTTCGCAGAATTTGGTTCAGGAGACCTTTAAGATTAAGCTTTCACAGAAGAAATCAATGATTCTTGCAAGAGCATCGGTTGTTGTTATTTCGATTATTGCAGTGTTCCTTGCACGCAACCCCGACAG
This sequence comes from Ruminococcaceae bacterium UBA3329, assembly GCA_002361875.1. GTDB lineage: Bacteria > Bacillota > Clostridia > Oscillospirales > Acutalibacteraceae > Fimenecus. Next base: position 22,153 of record DERX01000087.1, on the reverse strand, counting down.
CTCTGTTTTCCGCATTGTTTCATTTGCTTGGGCAGGCTTCGGCGCAGTGTTCGGACCTGTTGTTCTTGCAGCACTTTTCTGGAAAAGGGCAAACAAATGGGGCGCAATTGCCGGTATGATTGCAGGCGGCGCAACAGTATTTATTTGGAAATTCGTTGTACGTGTTCAGTTCGCCGATACAATTCTTAACATCTACGAGCTTCTTCCTGCATTTATCATCGGTCTTATTGCGATTGTTGTTGTCAGCCTTCTTACAAAAGCTCCCGAAAAAGAGCTCACTGAAACATTTGAGGCTGTAAAGGCTGAAATGAAAGAATAAGTTATATATAATAAGCTATTAAAAATTAACAGGGTGCTGCAAAACACAGCACCCTGTTATTCTGTCGGTAAGCCAATTGGTGATAGCAAATTAACTAAAAATTTTCATCGGCATTTTTATAAAAATTGCTAAAGAAATTTACTTTCGCAAAGCAGCGTCTCACCCTGTACGGAACAGATTTATCTGTTCCGAGTTAAGCTTGCAATGCTTTCACGGAAAGAACTCCGTTTTCACCGGCGGAGCAGATGTATTTCTCGCCTTTTTTGAGCGTTCCGTCAAGGATTTTTTCAGACAGTGAATCCTCAACCTTTGCCCTTACTGCACGCTTTAGAGGTCTTGCGCCGTAAACCTTGTCATAGCCCTCTTTTAAAATAAGTTCCTTTACGCTCTCATCAAAATCGACATCATATTCAATAGCCGAAAGGCGCTTTTTAAGGTCTGTGAGCAAACCGTTTGCAATAAGCGAAATTTGCTCTTTCGTGAGCCTTTGGAAAATAATTATATCGTCAATTCTGTTAAGAAATTCGGGGCGGAACATATTTTTTAGCTCTGCGTTCACTGCTTCCCTGATCTTCTCTTCGGTATTCTCATTTTCCTGTCCGTCGGAAAAGCCGAATGAGTGAATTTCCTCATTTATCTGCCTTGCGCCCACATTTGAGGTCATTATTATTACGCAGTTTTTGAAATCTACCCGTCTGCCCTTTGAATCAGTCAAAATGCCGTCGTCTAAAATCTGCAAAAGCATATTGAAAACATCGGGATGAGCCTTTTCGATTTCGTCGAACAGCACAACGGAATAAGGCTTTCTTCGAATTTTCTCCGTGAGCTGACCGCCCTCGTCAAAGCCGACATACCCCGGAGGCGAGCCGATAAGCTTTGACACCGTGTGCTTTTCCATAAATTCAGACATATCAAGGCGTATCATTGCATTTTCATCGCCGAAAAGCGATGCCGCAAGCGCCTTTGAAAGTTCAGTTTTACCAACGCCCGTAGGGCCGCAGAAAAGGAACGAGCCAATCGGTCTTTTGGGGTCTTTAAGCCCTGCCCTGCCTCGCCTTATCGCCTTGGCGACAGCCGAAACCGCCTTGTCCTGACCCACAATTCTCTTGTGAAGCTCATCTTCCATTTTAAGGAGTCTTTCGCTTTCTTTTTCGGTCATTTGGGTAACGGGAATACCCGTCCAGCCTGAAACAATCTCTGCAATTTCCGTTTCGGTTACGGACATTGCTTTTCCGCCGTCGGAATTTGACCATTTGGTTTTTTCCTCATCGTATTTTCTTTTAAGCTCTTTTTCCTCATCACGCAGTGACGCCGCCTTTTCGTAATCCTGATGCTCAACCGCATTTTGCTTTTCGGCTGACACTTTATTGAGCTTGCGTTCCATATCTTTAAGCTCAGGCGGAGCGGTAAACTGCTTAAGCCTTACCTTTGATGCCGCTTCGTCAATAAGGTCAATAGCCTTATCTGGCAAGAATCTGTCGCCGATATATCTTGAAGAGAGCGACACGGCGGCTTTTATAGCCTCATCGGTTATTTTAACCTTGTGATGAGCCTCATATTTATCTCTTATGCCCTTTAAGATTTCTACTGCATCTTCCTCGGACGGTTCGCCGACGGTGACGGGCTGAAATCTGCGTTCAAGAGCCGCATCTTTTTCAATATTTTTGCGGTATTCGTCAATAGTCGTAGCGCCGATTACCTGCAATTCGCCACGCGCAAGTGACGGCTTTAAGATGTTTGCCGCATCAACTGCACCCTCGGCACTGCCTGCGCCGACAAGCGTGTGAACCTCATCAATGAACAGTACGGTATCTTCGGCATTTTTCGCCTCTTCAATTATGCTTTTTATTCTCTCTTCAAAGTCGCCTCTGTACTTTGTGCCTGCGACCATACCCGTAAGGTCAAGAGAGAGTATTTTTTTGTCTTTAAGAAGCTCGGGAACCTCGCCGTTAACGATTTTCAGCGCAAGACCCTCAACAATAGCCGTTTTACCAACGCCCGGCTCGCCGATAAGGCAGGGGTTATTTTTAGTTCTTCTTGAAAGAATTTGAATAACTCGGTTTATCTCCTCTTCCCTGCCGATTACGGGGTCGATTTTATTTTCCTTTGCAAGCTGTGTAAGATCTCTTGAAAATTTTTCAAGATTTGAATTTTCATCATCTTTTTTGCCGTTTCCTCTTTGCTTTGTATTCTCTTCCTTGGCTATTGATTTTACAATATTCTGAACGGGCAGTCCGAGTCTGTTAAGTATTTCACAGGCAAAGCCCGTACCCTCACGGCAAAGCGCCAAGAGTATATGCTCCGTACCCGCGAGGGATTTACCCATTGAAGAAGAGAGCATTAAAGCGCTTTCAACAATGTATTTTGCCCTCGGGGTAAAATCTGACGAAACAAGCTCTGTGGGAATTCCTGCGCCCACACTTTCACGAATAATTTTATAAACATTTTCATAGGTTATTTTTCCCGACGCTAAAATTTTACCTGCCTGCGACGAAACATCGCTGACAAGACCTAAAAGGATATGTTCACTGCCGATGTAGGTGTGACCCAAATCCTCTGCCGCTTCCACGGCAGTGTTCAGCGCATTGTTTGCCTTTTCGGTAAAACCTGTAAAACTGTACATAAATTAAGTCTCCTTTCAAAAAATAAGGGGGGATTTTCTACCCCCCTCTCAAAAATTATGCCAAACTTTCACGAACCTCTTTTGCCCTCTCGAAATCTCTTTCACGGGGCGTCAGCTTTTGACCTGCCTTCGCGTTTATTGTCGCAGGCTGAAGTGAAATCATAAGTTCGTTTACTGTTTTAAGGGGTACGGGCAGCTTGCCCGAAACTGATCCAAGCCTTACAAGCGACAGATTTTTCATAAGCTCATCTGTGCTTATTAGCTTTGACCATTTTAATAAACCGTATGCACGGAAAATCGCATCCTCCGTGTCAAGGCTTTTTATCATTTCTTCTCGGGCGGCACGCTCCTGTGCACAAAGCTGAAGGGTAATTGATTTAAGATTTTCAATTGCCGCTTTTTCGGAAATACCAAGCGTTATCTGATTGCTGAGCTGATACATATCGCCCACTGCCTCACTGCCCTCGCCGAATGCGCCGCGAATGGTAAGCCCGAGCTTTGAAACCGTGCTTATAAGCCTTGTTATTGCGCCGTTCATTGTAAGGCAAGGCAGATGAAGCATTACAGACGCTCTCATACCTGTGCCGAGGTTGGTGGGGCACTGCGTTAAGTAGCCAATTCTTGAGTCAAATGCAAAATCAAACTTGCTGTTAAGAAAATCGTCTATTTCGTTCGCAACGGAGAACGCCTCGTCAAGAGCAAAGCCGGGGCGCATAACCTGCAAGCGAATATGGTCTTCCTCGCAAAGCATTATGCAAATGTCCTCGTCAGGGGAAATGAGCATTGCTCTGCCGCCTGCGTCTGAAGCAAATTCAGGGCTGATTATATGCCTTTCAGCCATACTTGCCGCCTCAAAGCCTGCAAGAGTTTTCATTTCAACAAAGGAAAGTCCGAATTTGTTGTCATTTTGGACCGCATCACGGATTTTTCCGTTAAGCTCTGTTCTGCTTTTAGTATTGAGCTTGCAAGGAAACGGATAATCGGCAATATTTCTTGCAAATCTAATTCTTGTGCTGATAACAATATCGTTTTGCTCGCCTGCACCTATATACCACTTACTCATTTTTTCCGCCCTCCTTAAGTTCTTTTATTCTGTCGCGTAGCGTTGCCGCAGTTTCATAATTTTGCGCATCAACAGCCGCTTTTAATTCTTCTTCCAATTTTTCGATTTGCATTTTCTTACTGTCGCCGTTTACTGCAATTTTATTGGGAATTTTACCCTCATGACGGGTTTTTCCGTGGATTCGCTGGAGTGACGGAAGAAGCTTTTCGTAAAATGTTTCATAGCACTTTGCGCAACCGATTTTTCCGCTCTCGACAATATCGTTAAACGTACTGCCGCACTTTTCGCATTGGAGCGTTCGTGCCGAAAGCCTTTCGACGCCCGTGTCGCCCAAAAACGAGCCTAAAAACGAACCGAATATGTTTCCGAAGCCTCCGAAAACATCTTCATAGCCGAGCATTTTGGCGCAGTCACTACAAAGGTGCGCCTCTGCCGCCTCGCCGTTTACAATTCTTTTAACATGTGTAGTAGCCTCATATTTTCCGCAATTCTGACATAACATAAAAATTCACTCCTTATAAATTATTTAATAAAATCTGTTTGAATATTGACGCGCGGACTGTGTCCGCATAGTTTTTCGGGATTTCATTGTAAGCATTCCCGCAAAGAGCCGACAGCATTAGTTTTGCCGTTTTTTCGTCAATCAAATCTCTGTCGTAAAAATTTCGTATATACGCCTTGCAGGTGTTTGAATCAATCTCACTGCCTATTGAATTCACAACATGCATTTTAAAGGTGTCAACATCAAAATTTGTGCGAGTGATTCGGATATATCCGCCGCCGCCTCGCTGACTTTCGACTATATAACCGTGTTCAGGTGTAAATCTTGACGAAAGCACATAATTTATCTGACTGGGCACACAGCCTATTTTTTGAGCAAGCTCGTTACGCTGAATTTCCGTACTGCCGCCGTCTTCAAGCATATCCGAAATCATTTGCGCTATAATATTGCTGATATTCACATTTTCACCCGATTTCATTTATTTTGATTTGCAAATCGTCTGTCAAATTTGACTTTGACTTTCTTTGACCTTGCAAGTTATATTATAATCGAAATTCTGAAACAGTCAAAGGTCAAAAAAGGTCAAATTTTCGAGAGGATTAAATGTTATCTCATTTTTTCTCACTTTTTCTTTTATTTTCATATATTTTAATGTTTTTTACCGATAGAAACAGAAAAGACTGGCTATCGCACCTGTCCGTTTTTCGCTCCCTCTCTGAGGGGGACTCCGATAGATACCTTTAAATCGAAGATTTAAAAGCTCCAACTAAGCCGGCAAAAAAGAAAAAAGTTATAAACAAATCACAACTGTTACACCTCATCCACCGCTAAAGCGGTCCCCCTTCCCCTCAAGGGGAAGGCAAAAAAGGCTTCCCCGAGGGGGGTGAGGGTCTCCGGTGGAGACCTCTCGAACAAAGTGAGAGAAGCACCGACCGAGCCGGCAGGCGAGACAAGCCGTCAGCATAGCTGACTGATGAGGGGGAAAACTCCCTCGGAGAGTGAGCGGAAATTCAATCCATACACAGTGTGCGCAAAAACCGTTGGTTGATAATATTTTCCGAATATGTTAATATAACAGACAGATATTCATTTACTTTATTTTTGATTGAGGAAAAGCTATGATTTTACTGATTGCCGGCGCATCACACACAGGAAAAACGCTTTTAGCGCAAAAGTTGCTTGAAAAATACGGTTACCCCTACCTTTCAATTGACCATTTAAAAATGGGGCTTATACGCAGTAAGTACACTGACTTAACACCCGAAAGCAGTGATGAGGCGTTAACTTCTTACCTGTGGCCGATTGTCAGCGAAATTATAAAGACTGCCGTTGAAAACAGACAAAATCTCATAATTGAGGGGTGCTATATCCCCTTTGACTGGGCAAAAGACTTTGAACCGCAGTATATTGCAGAGATTAAATACTGCTGTCTTATAATGAGTGAAAATTACATCAAAAATCACTATCACGATATAATCAAATACGAAAACATCATCGAAATGCGCCGCTCGGACTATATAATGGACGAATTAATACACTATAATGCCGAAACGCTGAAAATGTGCCGTTTACACGGCGTAAAATACTGCTTGATTGACAGCGAATACCCCAATCTCACAGACTTATTCAAGATATAAACTGTATATTCTCATATTTTGTAGGGAACGCATTTTTGCGTTCCGCCGAAAATACTGCGAACTCAATTCGGAACGGATAAATCCGTTCCCTACGGGTCATAAAAAACGGACAGCTTAACTGCTGTCCGTCACTTTTCCGAAGCAAAGCGCTCAACACGCATTTTCAGTTTATACTTTTTTCGAAGAGAAGCAATGGTTTCCATCATTTCGCTTTTGTGGTGCAAATCAATTGCCTCTTCATTCTCCCATTCGTCAATTAAGAGAACAGTGTCAGGGTCATCTATAGGAAAAAAATATTCATATCTGATATTGCCGTTTTCCTGTCGAACCTTTTCTACAGTGCCGCTTTGCACCATTTCCTCTGCAAATTTCCGTGCATTGCCGCCCTCACCCGTGTAATAAATATTAACAGTAATTTTCATTATAAATCACCTCGGTAAAATTTCGTCCATGTCCGACAGTCACCGTAAGGCAGAGGATAACGGACAAGTAAATCTTTTAAAAATAAATGTTTATATTATTTTATCATATTTTCAATGTATTTACAATCTGATATTAAATATATTAACTGTTATTAATAATCCATTTCAGAATATCCGCATTTACTTTTTCCAAATCTTTGTATTTATCAAATCTTCCGAAAAATTCTATACAAATAATCTGAATTGAATAAATCACATAAGGTATCGCCTGCTTTTCATCATTTGTCAACGGAGAAACAGAGTCATAACCCCAAACAGTTTTTTTCAATATTTCAAACCATATTTTTTTATCAATATCTGAATCTGAAAAGCACTCCGACAGTATTGATGTAGCAAAATAACAAACATCAAAAATTCTAATATTTATCTCGCTCAAATCGAAATCAAGAAAGCCGCTGAACTCTCCGTTATTGAAAAGAAGATTGGACGGGTTTATGTCACGATGAATAACCTGTTTCGGCAAACCATCATATTTCGCGCTGAAATTTTCAGTATAAGAGGTAATAAAATCATCGGGCAAATTAAGTCTATCTTTAATTCTACTAAAGGAAATATCATCCGTGTGGATATAAATATCCGCACTTTCATATTCACATTCATTCAGAGTTTTCAATGCTTTATGAAGCTGTGCAATCTCTTTACCTATTTCATATGCCAAGTCAGTATTGTTAAAAATATCAACACATTTTAACTGACTGCCTTTAATACGTTCGGTTAAGAAAAAGTACATTTCACCGCTTTGCACAAAGCTTTCGCCGCCGATTGTTTTAATAATTTTGAATGCCTTAACATCAAATTTCGCCAACGATTCGGATATACTGATATTTCTTTTTACACAGCCCAAATTCACCGTAAATTTAATAATATAATTGTCACCAACATAATATGAATTATCGTTCTGTCTGCCCGTGTTTTCACTATAAACATTTGATATTATTTCGTTTTGCAAGCCCCACTCGGCAAGCAATTTTTGCACTCTGCTTTTAGAAATCGTAATCTTATCCTTCTGCAAGATGTTGATTTTATACGGCTTATTGCTTTTATGAGATTTAATAAATTCCGTAGGCGAGCAATTAAATTCGCTTTTAAAAGACTTGTAAAATCCCGCATAAGTTTCAAATCCGTAATCAAAAGCCGTGTCTGTTTTGGAGCGTCCGTTCGTCATTTCATAAACAGCGTGTAAAAGCTTTCTGCGGTTAATATATTCGCAGGGCGAAACTCCGACAAAATATTTAAATAATCTGCAATAATGAACGCGGGAATACCCAGCCGCATCGCAAAGCTCATCCACCGTCAGCTCCGCTTTTAAGTTTTTCTCAATGTAATCAATATTTTGTTGAATTATCTCACGGACATTCATTTCTTTCCTCCGTTAAAATTACACTTGCAAGTATTATTGTAACACATTTAATCCTAAAAACATTTCCTATTATATCAAAAACTGGTTATTAAACATTATCAATTTTACAGTAAAATAAGAGTTGACAAAACGGGCAGTTATATGTATAATATAACAGTACTTTTTGAGAGGTTTCAGAAATTGCTCATAACATATCGACTCAGACGGATATACAATTAAAGTTAGACAGATATGCAGTTAAAGGCAATTATATATTTGAACACCTCAAAAACTCATTAACAATTTACATTTAGGGGTATAGCTCAGTTGGTAG
>DERX01000087.1:0-13524 GCA_002361875.1 Ruminococcaceae bacterium UBA3329 | reverse complement strand
GTCCTTCTGCCCCTGCCAAAAATAGAAACGGATGCCGTAAGGTGTCCGTTTTTATTTTTCGTTAGTGTAAATGGCTTAAATCCGAGGCACGCGGAGCGTGCTGGGCAACGCTTGCGACCGCCGCCGGTGGCGGATAAAGGGAGCAAGCGTTGGCGTAGCGGTCGAAATTGCGCGGCGCTCCAAGCCGCAAGGCAATTTCGGGCACCGCAAGAGGGGTTGCGAAGCAACTTCAAGTCCTTCTGCTTTTCCTTTTTTCTAACACTTTTTCTAACATTTTTTGACATACGCCTTGAAACAGCGTGGTTTCAAGGCTTTTTCTTTATCTAAAAACATACGGCACTCGGTCTGTTTCACCGCATTTTGATGCTCAAAACGAGCGTCAATTTCGCATCTGTTGCCACACGTTCCCAACAATTCCGTCTGTTACATCATCAATATAGCATCATTTTATATCACGATTTTTATCATATTTCCCCTTTTCTTTGTTTACTGCAACGCAAATTTTGACCGCCCAAGTTTTTGTTTGGACGGTCGTTTTGGTTACATCTCAAATCCTTCGGTGATACCGTTGAGCCTGCTTGTATCTTTTTTCACATAATACAGTTCTGTAATTTGCGAGGTGCTATGTCCGAGCAAGTCGGCAACTTGTCTTGGAGTGAGAGATTTAATTGTGCCGTCAGGTTGTTTAATTCCGTTTACAAGATTCGTTGCAAATGTGTGTCGGAGACTGTGCAAACCTTTTTGTTCAATTCCTGCGGCTTTCAGTATTCTGTAATATCTTTTTCGGAAATTTACAGGTTTTGTATAACCGCCGTTCTCATCGGCAACAAGGGGCGTATTTTCGCCGAAGTAGGCTTCCCTGCGTAATTCTTCTATCATCTCGATTGCCGTCTTATTGAGCGGGACAGTGCGTTTACTGGCGGTGCTTTTCGGTTTACCGATTTTGATTTCCCGTCCGCTTGTAAATTCTGTACCATTTCGCCTTGACACCTCTTTTACGCCCTGCCGTACTGTCAGTGTTTTGTTTTCTAGGTCAATATCGCTATTTAGTAATCCAAGCAGTTCGCCTGTTCGCAGTCCTGTGTTCAGCATCAGAATGTATGCCGCTGACTGCTGATACAGTCTTTTGCCGTTCCCCCAGCATTTAAAACATTCCTCTTTAAATTTTTCGATTTCTTCCGCTGTGAAAACCGTTACGGTTTCATTTGTCGGAAGATTTTCTTTATTCTGTGCTGACAGGAAATTGCTTTTTTTAATCATTTCCACATTTGCCATAGGATTTTTCGGAATCAATTCTTCTCGGTAAAGGTATCGGAAATATTCATTCAGCACCACGTAGGCTTTTTTGACCGTGGTGTAGGCATATCCCTTGTTCATCCAATAGTTCAGAAGATTCTTAATGTCAGCCGAGGTGATATCGCCGACCGCTTGCTCACCGAGCAGAGGATAAATTTGATTTTTGGCACTGCACTCGCATCGGTCATAGGTAGTCGGCTCGACTGATGGGAATTTGAACACCTGAAGCCAGTTTTGCATACTGTCTTTTAGCTTTTTCTTAGACTCGTCCGAGTCGATTATCTGATTTTCAAATTCAGAAACATACTCTGTCATTTTCCGATTGACAGCCTGTTTAGTTGTTCCCGAAAATGATTTGCGTTTTCGTTCGCCGTGTTCATCCATATACCAAACCACACCGCACCAACGATTGTCCGTTCTTTTAAAAGCATTGCCGTTGGTTAATAGTTTTTTCTGCATAGTTTCACGCTCCTTTCTAAGCACCATACAATACCACAAAAATTTTCATATATCCAGCTACAATAAAAAGTTTATCAAAGAGTTCACATATGCATTTCAAAGCTTTGCTCCTCATCATTTGATTCGGGCACGCTTCTGTCGGTTTTCAAGCCGTGTGCCTGCTTTTTCTGTTCGATTTTAGATTTCAGTTTGGAATCCATTTGAGAGCCAAGTTTGGCTCTGCGTTTATGACAGCTTGATGCTATCGCTTTTGCAAGCTGAACAATGAGAGTGCTGACAGAGCCGTTGGCTGAAATTGACTGTCCATGCTGTTCGGCGGTCATCATAAGAACGGCTGAACGGATAACCGCATTTTTAATGTCTCTGAATTCTTTGTTATCTTCCAACGGAATATTAGGATTTTCCTTATCGTAATAAACAGACAGCTTTTCGCGGTTTGCTTTGTTCCACTCTGCATACAGTTCTGCAATTCGTTCGTCTTTGGCAAACTCGGCAACGATGCAGTTAACTGCCTGCTTAATATTTTTTGGAAGATATCCGTATACCTTTTTGCCTTTGTAATTCGAGAGCTGACTAATCAGCCTAACATACAGATTTTGGATTTCTTCCGATGCAGGACTTGATGTTTCTGCGTCTCTCAGAAGTTCATCTATTCTCTTTTTCGTTTCCGCACGAACCTCATCGCGCATTTGCGTTTCCAAGGTGAACGCAAGATACATTTCATTACGAAAAATATTTTTCGCAAACAGTGAACGCATATCTTCAATTCCTTTATTTGTAAGATAACCCTGCTTGGTATCTTTTGAATAAACCATCAGATGAATATGCGGATGATGTGTTGTGTTATGAAACGCACCGTACCACTGCATTTCTGACGGGGCAATTTTATGAGCCTCGGCAATTTGAAAAGCATTTCTGCGGACAAGCTCTTTCCAAGCCTCTGCTTTGTTGTATCCAAGCCGTTCTGCATCCTCACGCCGCAGGCTGATTACGTGTGTCCACAATATGCCTTCGTGATTTGACACTTCATCTGCGACCTTAAGGCAGATTTTTCTGCCCCGTATATATTTTTAGGGACGGTGTTATTTCCCGGTCAGGAAAGTAACACCGTCCCTGTTTTTTACAAGGTTCAGCCTGCCCTGTGCAAAAAAAGGCGATGAAGCACAGGACAGACCTATCAAAAGCGTCAGGTCAGAGACGCATTTTGAATGATTATCAGACCGTTTCCGTATTTTTTAAGAAACGGGAGTGCCGTTTTTTTATCAATTACGGCTTAGTGTAAGTTTTTTCAACATTCTTTGTAATTTCATCAGGACTTCCGCCTGTTCCCGAAATTGTAAACTCAACATGAGCTCTGTATTTTCCGGTTTTTGACAGCTGCAAACTATGACTTACCGAATAATTTGTATTAGTTGAAGTGTCAGTCCATTTTCCGCCGTCAACATTTATCCAAATTAAGCCGAACTTTTTTTGAATTTTTGTCTCAATTGTAGCTTTTGTTACAAGTCCGGGTTTTCCTGAATAATTACTGGTTACAGTCGCCTTTCCTGCGCTCGATATGGAAAACGATGCATTAGTAGTACTAACATTGTTTGAATATGTAGTTATACCGCTTGCGTAAACAGGAACGAATAATGAAAACAGTGTAACAAAGCATAAAATCACGGCAATAAGTTTTTTCATAAAAAATCCATCCTTTCAAAATTGTATTACGCTTCCAATACATATAACAGCTGAAAAGCGGTTTTTATGACAAAATTTTTAATTTTTTTCAGAAATATTTTTTTGGAGCGTCATAATATCTTTTTTTATATCAGCCGGAACGCTTACTGTAAACCAATAATATCCGTCTGACCATATAATGACACCGCCGTATTCATCTTCCGTCAAATATGCCTTAAAACCGTCAATTTCAAATTCACGATAAAAATGCTCATTATCGATTGAAAAATTTGAATCAAGTAAATTTTGCATAAATGCAATTTCCTTTCCCTCATCATTCTTCCAAACCGCAAAAACACTGTAATCGTCTTTTTGATATGTGTCAAGCTCATAGCCTTCAGGTAAATTTGTTAATGTATATTCGGTTTCTATTGTATCAACGGTCAGCGAAGCCTGCTCATTCAGTGTTATTTCGTTAAACTGAGGTAACACCTTTTTAACAAATTCTATAATCGGTTCTCTTATCGCCGTAGCACTCATTAAGCCTGTAAATACAACAAGCGCTGTAATAATTGCCGCAATTAAGCCTTTTGTGACTGTTCTTCTGGTTGAAAGCCTAACTCGGTTATTCTTTTTAATGAGCCTATCCATTTTTCTCAAAAACTTATCCGAAAACGCCCATTGAATTTCATCTTCACTCGGAATTTCAGCGTTGTCAAACCGTTCAGCCTCTGAAAACGCCTTAATGAACAGTTCTTTTGTATTTTCCAAGCTAATCCCTCAAATCATCTTTTAATATTTCAAGCAACTTTTGCTTGCCTCTGGCAATTTGCTGCTGAACGGCAGAATTGCTCCTGCCAAGCAAATCTGCAATATCCTTTGGTTTCATACCTTCTACAAAATAATAAAACAGCACATCTCTGTATTTATCGTTAAGATTTCTGATTGCATTTACAACCTCTGTGTAATTCTCCTGTATCCGAAGTGTTTCAAAGAACTGACTGTCTAATATATTTTCAGCATCTTCAAATAAAACATTCTTGTTCCGTACTGAATTTTTTTGTGAAATATTGATTGCAGTATTTTTAGTTGCTTTCAGCACATAAGACAATGACTCTGATGAGTTCGGGTCGCCGATTGATTGCATATTGCGTGCTATTTTAACGAATGTATCGTGAACGGCATCTTCTGCGTCCTCCTTGTTCCTCAAAACCTCAAAAGCCACATACACCATTCTTTTTCTGTAATTATTATACAGTATTTCAAATTTAGACCTGTCATCGTCATTGTCGATAAGCGACATATAGAACATAAGCATATTTTAAATGTCCCTCACTTAATATAACATTTTAAAAACCGTTTTTATTACAACAGTTTGGATAAAATATTTTACACTACATTATTTAATTGCGCAATATTATTGTAAAAATTTGTCGAATATTCTAAAACTGCTAAAGTAAAACATTATAAATTGCTGATAATACAATCGGTAAAAAACCGAATTTACACAAATACCATATTTTATAAAGCGAGCAAAAACGCAAACCGGGTACAGCACTTGAAAATATGATAAAATTGCTTATAATAATTATAAAAACAGTTTTTGAAGCATAAGCTGTGTAAAAAAACTACGCTGAACGGAGACAAAAATATGATATACGATACAGCCATTATCGGAACGGGTGCGGCAGGGCTTTCTGCGGCATTAAATCTTAAAATTCACAACAAGAGTTTCTTGTGGTTCGGCTCGGCTGATTTAAGCGATAAAATCAATAAAGCCGAAAAAATTATGAATTATCCGGGTCTTCCGTCGGTTACGGGCAAACAGCTCGGCGACGCTTTTAAAAAGCAGATTGAGGATATGAATATTGAAATCAACGAGCGCACGGTGCTTTCTGTTATGCCGATGGGCAAGCGCTATGGTATTATGGCGGGAAGAGAGTTTTATGAGGCAAAAACGGTAATTCTTGCGACAGGTGTTAATTCAGTGTCAACCGTAAAGGGTGAATCGGAGTTTTTGGGCCGCGGAGTCAGCTACTGTGCCACCTGTGACGGCAATCTTTATAAGGGTAAGACGATTGCTGTTATCTGCCACAGCAATCGCTTTGAACACGAGGTTAATTTTCTTGCCTCACTTGCCGAAAAGGTTTATTTATTCCCCTATTACAAAAATCCGTCTGTAAGCTCTGACAGGGTTGAAATAATATCGGCAAAAGCAGAAAGCATAAAAGGTGAAAACCGAGTCGAAAAAATCATTCTCGGGAACGGTGAAGAAATAAATGTTGACGGCGTATTCTGCCTGAGAAATTCAATTTCATTAAGCTCGCTTTTTTCAGGGCTTGAAACAGAAAACGGGCACATAAAAACAAACCGTGATATGTCAACAAATCTTAAAGGCGTATTTGCCGCAGGCGACTGCACAGGCAGACCCTATCAATACACAAAGGCTGTCGGCGAGGGCAACACAGCGGCACATTCTGTTATTGAATATCTTGCAAAAAAAGATGAATAAATAATGTAATCAAATATAATATAAGCAAAAACGCTGTATTCCGCAATAAATCGGGACACAGCGTTTCATTTTTATTTTATTGTATGTAAATCTTAATAAAGCGTTTTGGAAAGGATAAAACAAGTCCAAAGGGCTATAACGAAAAGTCCCTCGGCAGGAATTGCGAGCTTTGTGTACGGACATTTCCAACCCTTGTCAACACAAAGGAAAATGCTTCTCGTTACAAAAACGGTTGTCGAGAAGAAAAGTCCCCCGACAAGCGAATAAACAGGCGTTTTCAGCGCAAGCGTTAAGTAAAGCAAAAATGCGCCAAGCGCGAATGAAATTCCGCCGTAATAAACACGGATTTCGGTTTTGCCTGCATTGTCGACGGGCTTAATTGAGAAGCTTTCGGCATTTTTCAGCGGTTTTGCAATAAACACAACCGCCATTCCGAAAAAGTACCCCACCAAGCCTATAACCGCAACCGCTGCAGGAATGTTTGACATTAAAATCTGTTTTAATTCTGACATACTCAAATCCCCTTTTGATAATTTTTTATCAATTTCATTCTATCAAATCCTGCGCATTTAATCAAGAATAACTTTACAAAATCAGAAAAAAGTTGCATTATCACCGTATTATCTATATAATCAAACTGTAATCCATTTTAAAAGGATGTGTTAATATGCCGTTCACAGTAGCATTTGTCATTGTAATAACCGTTATATTTATTCTTGATACCTTCGTTTTACTGCCCAAGGGCACAAAAATCTTAACAAAAGCACATTTGATTGACGGCGACAAAACGGGGTATATTACAAAGGCATTAAAGCTTGACTATTCCAAGATAAAAAAAGGGCAAATCTGGCGGCTTTTTTCACAAGTCTTTCTGCACGTAGGGTTTCCGCATTTAATATTTAACTGTACCGCCACGCTCGCAGTGGGCTTCGCCCTTGAAACCACAGTAGGCACTGCCAAAACCGCCTTGTGCTTCTTCTTTTCGGCGCTTTGCTCGGGAATTTTTATGGCATTCGGAATGAAGTTTTGCGACGGTCAGGGAGCGTCAACAGGAATATACGGTCTAATAGCAATGTTCATTTTTGTCGCAGTAAAAGAGCATACCGTTATGTTCTCTTCCCTGCACCCTGTTTTCATTGCGTACATAGGGGTTTACACAGTCGCAGGTATGTTCATAAACCGAATCGACCGTCTCGAACATTCATCGGGATTTTTGGGCGGAATAATTTTCAGTTTGATAGTTTCGGGCAGTATATAATTTTATAAAATAATTTGCAATACATATAGAAAAATTCGACTGAATATGCTACAATATTTCCAAAATTATTGAATGGGAGTTTTAAATATGCAAAATAGCAATGTAAGACCCGAGTCTATGGCTCGAATCACTACAAAAGAATTAGCAGACGCTTTTATTGCAGAGCAAATTGAAGCCGTACGTGCTCAGGTCGGCGACAAGAAAGTTCTTTTGGCGCTTTCGGGCGGTGTTGACTCGTCAGTTGTTGCCGCTCTTCTTATTAAAGCTATCGGCAAACAGCTTGTATGCGTTCATGTTAACCACGGGCTTTTAAGAAAAGGCGAGCCCGAGCAGGTTGTTAAGGTTTTCAAAGAGGAAATGGACGCAAACCTTGTTTATGTTGACGCTATCGACCGTTTCCTTGACAAGCTTAAAGGAGTTGCAGAGCCTGAAACAAAGAGAAAAATTATAGGCAAAGAGTTTATCGATGTTTTCGTTGAAGAGGCAAGAAAGTTCCAAGGAGTTGAATTTCTTGCACAGGGCACAATTTACCCCGACATTCTTGAAAGCGACGGCGTTAAGGCGCACCACAATGTAGGCGGACTTCCCGAAGACCTTAATTTTGAGCTTGTTGAGCCTGTTAAACTTCTCTTCAAAGATGAGGTAAGAGTTGTTGGTAAAGCTTTGGGACTCCCCGAATCAATGGTTGAGCGTCAGCCGTTCCCCGGCCCCGGACTGGGCGTTCGCTGTGTAGGCGCAATTACCCGTGACAGACTTGAGGCTGTGCGTGAATCCGACGCAATTCTCCGTGAGGAATTTGCAAATGCAGGCTTCCAAGGTAAAGTTTGGCAGTATTTCACCGTTGTGCCCGATTTCAAATCAACAGGCGTTAAGGACGGCAAAAGACTTTGGGATTGGCCCGTAATCCTGCGTGCAGTTAATACGGTTGACGCCATGAGCGCAACCGTTGAAGAAATTCCCTATGACATTCTCTTCAAAATCCGTGACAGAATTTTGAACGAGGTCGCCGGCGTAAACCGTGTCCTTTACGACATCTCCCCCAAACCAATAGCTACAATTGAGTGGGAATGATTTCACACCCGTGAAAAAGTCCGTGAATAAAGGCTATTCGCCGTTTGAAAGCCCTCTGTGGCAACAAAATGGCAACATTATTTGAATTATTGTAAAAGTAAAGAGCTATCAGATTTTTTGAAAGTCTGATAGCTCTTTTTCTTATGTCTGAATTTAGTCGTTTTTCAATTTGTCTTTGAAAGCTTCAAGCATAGCTTCGTTTACTTCTTGTGACGGTACTTTTACATAGCCGGAAGTTTCATCATATTTCGGGTAGTTATAACGCCACTTATCATAATCGTCACGGTTAATATCGCCGTTATGATATTTTTCGGATTGTTCCGCCCACGCATTTAACATTTCCGAAAGCTCTGCTGCATCCGTTCCCTTTTTAGGGTCTGCATAAATTGAAACACCGTTTTCCGTCTTTTCTATTGTCAATCCGTATCTGTCCTCTAATGTAAACAGCGTGTGCATTAAACCAAGATAGCTGTCAATGTCGGGCACAGACAGAGCCAGCGGCGAAACTCCAAGCACACCGGCAAGACTTTCTGTTAAATCAGCTTTCGGCGTTCTTGAGCCTGATTCATATTGCGCCATACGGATGTCAGCGGTCTTTTCGGGAAAGCCGACTACCGTTCCTAAATATTTTTGTGTCATTCCCCGCAGATTGCGGAAGAAACGAATTCTTTCACCGATTGCCATAGCAATTACACTCCTTGTTTATGTAATATGCAATAAGTATATCATATATGTTTAGTGTATGTCAAGATAACCAAAGCAAAAAAAGTAAATATTTTCTCAAAAGTCACTTGACTTTACGGAATTTGTTTAGTATAATAGTTAAGCAAATAGCGTTAGGTTATTTGCTTAACAACTGAATAACCGTCATATGTCACGGTAATGGCATATCCGCTCGGGCAAATCGGAATGCGGTCAGAAAGTTCTCCGACACTAAATAATCGAATTATCAAAAATCGAGTAAAGGGGGTGATTAAATGGAAAGTACAAGCTTTATGAGAGTTGATGAGGTGGCACAGGAATTGGGTGTTTCCAAATCCTATGCCTACAAAATCGTCCAAAAGTTAAATGCCGAACTGAAAGAAAAAGGGTTTATGACAATTTCAGGGCGAGTGAATAAACAATATTTTATGGAACGCACCTGCTACGGTGCAACTAAGAAAGAGAGGGATTAAACAATGGCGGTATATAAAGAAGAAAAAACAAACACTTGGCGAGTGCTTTACCGTTACACCGATTGGAACGGTGAACGCAAGCAGTCGCAGAAACGAGGGTTCAAAACAAAGCGTGAAGCTCAGGCTTGGGAGCGAGAACAGCTTAACAAGCTGGGCGGTGATTTGGATATGAACTTTAAGAGCTTTGTGCAGCATTATACCGAGGATATGCAGTCTCGTATTAAGGAGAACACTTGGGCAACGAAAGAACATATTATCCAAACAAAACTAATTCCCTATTTCGGGAAGCTGAAGATGAGCAATATAACCGCACAACAAATAATCACTTGGCAAAATGAGCTTATCAATTATAAGGACAATAACGGCAAGCCCTATTCTCCCGTATATTTGAAAACAATTCACAATCAGCTATCTGCGATATTTAACCACGCTGTCAGGTACTACAACCTGAAAGAAAACCCTTGTCAAAAGGCTGGCAGTATGGGTAAAAAGAAAAATCGTGAAATGCTCTTCTGGACGAAAGAGGAATATTTGAAGTTTGCTGATGTGATGATGGATAAGCCGATGTCATACTATGCATTTGAAATGCTGTATTGGACGGGTATCCGTGAGGGCGAGCTGTTAGCTCTTACCCCTGCTGATTTCGATTTTGAAAAGCGAACGGTTACAATCAATAAATCGTTTCAGCACTTAAACGGCAGAGATATTATTACTTCCCCGAAAACAGAAAAAAGCATCCGCACGATTCAATTGCCGAAGTTCCTTTGTGATGAAATGCAGGACTATCTGAAAATGCTCTACGATGTAGGTTTGGAGGACAGAATGTTTCCTGTTACAAAAAGCTATCTGCACAGAGAAATGGACAGAGGCGCAAAAGAAGCAGGCGTAAAGAGAATTCGCATTCACGATATTCGCCATAGCCACGTTAGTTTGCTGATTGATATGGGATTCTCTGCAACGGCTATTGCAGACCGTGTGGGACATGAAAGTATTGATATAACTTACAACTATGCGCATTTGTTCCCGTCAAAGCAAGCTGAAATGGCAGATAAGTTAGATATGGAAAGGGGCGAGTAAAATGTCACTGAAAAACAGAGATGAGCATAACCGATGGCGTAACAAAACTGTAGCGTTTCGTGTATCGCCGGAGGAAGATAAGCAAATTGAAACTTATGTACAACTCTCAGGGCTTACTAAGCAGGATTATATAACAAGGCGACTTACCCACAAAGATATTGTTGTTCAGGGCAATCCGAGAGTGTTCAAGGCCTTGCAGAATCAACTTGCCGAGGTGCTTACAGAATTACAGCGCATTGAGGCAGGGAGTAAAGTGAACGATGAGTTGCTCGATATAATTGAAATGATAGCCGATATTCTCGGCGGATTAAAGGAGGAATCAGAATGATAGATAAAAAAGAAATGACCGCTCCGAATGTATCTGTTGGCGCAGATACGGAGCAGTCAATCCAAAAATGTACTAACAATAGTATAACCGATAATAACGAAAACTTCAAGGGCTTGGACGAAAGTTTCCGTGAAATGCAAAGAGAAATGCTGAGGCAAATGGATCCGTCATATCTAAAAACTGTTTCAATGTCGGCACTGTATGATATAGATTTTGAAGCACAGGAATCGTTAATAGACGGACTGCTTTACAGGGGAACCTACCTGTTCGCAGGTTCTCCTAAAGTGGGAAAAAGTTTTATGATGGCACAGCTTGCCTATCACATCAGCACGGGAACGCCGCTTTGGAATTACAGAGTACGCAAGGCAACCGTTCTTTATTTTGCACTTGAAGATGATTACCCCCGCTTACAGCGCAGGCTCTATCAAATGTTCGGCGCTGATGGAACGGACAACCTGTATTTTGCAACGCAATGCAAAACCGTAAACGGCGGTTTGGAAGATCAGATAAGAGGTTTTATACAGGAACACCCCGATACAGGTCTTGTCATAATCGACACCCTCAAGCGTGTTCGAGAGACTGGCGGTGCGGATTACAGCTATGGCAGCGATTACGATGTCGTTGCAAAGCTGAAAGCTCTTGCTGACAATTACAAAGTCACAATGCTCATTGTTCATCACACCCGAAAACAGCAGGCAGATGATAAGTTCGATACTATCTCAGGCACTAACGGTTTGCTCGGTGCGGCAGACGGCGCTTTCGTTCTCAGTAAAGAAAAACGAACCTCCAACGCCGCTACGCTTGACATCGTCGGCAGAGATCAGCAGGATCAACGCATTCATCTTGTGCGTGACCTACAGCGATTGGTATGGGAGTTTGAAAAATCGGAGACCGAGCTTTGGGTGGAACCGCCTGATCCACTGCTTGAAAAAATATCAACTATTCTTTCTTCGGGCAGTAATGGTTGGGACGGAACAGCATCCGAGTTGTGCGTGAGACTTGGCTTGGATATAAAGCCGAATGTCCTCTCGCTGAGGCTGAGTATCAACGCAGGGCGGCTGCTTAAGGATTATGGCATTCATTACAAAGCAAGCCGCACACACGGCGGACGCAAAATTTCTCTTTGGCGAGAAAACGTTGCGGAGGACGTGTCAATGTGTGACGACCGTGACAATCTTTTTGAGAACGGCGGCGATGTCTAAAACACCGTCACCACCGTCACGGTTTGTCACGCATTAAAGTTTCGGCGGGGTGCAGGGTACCCTTTTCAAAGGGCGCCTCTGCTGGGGAGTTGTCCGAAGACAACGGGGCAACGCCCCGCACCCCCTCGGAGAGCGCAACAGCACCTTTTGATGGCAGTAGGCTGTCAAAAGTGCTTTTGCGTTACTCTTGACAAGAGTAACAGAATCCCGGCTGACGCCGGATAAGGAAAGGATGTGAGATTTTATGAAAAGAACGATAAGCGTAATGGTTGGTAAAGGCTCTGTCAATCATAACAGCCGCAAGTTCAAAGCGGAAAATGTTGACGGTAACCGAACGCATCTCAATATCGACTACTGCAATGAAAATATCAAAAAAGTCTATCACGAATTGTTTAATGATGCTCTGAAAAAATATAACGATAAGCAGACAAGAGCCGACCGCAAGATAGAAAACTATTATGAAAAAATCAGAAATTCCAAGCAAGAAAAGCCGTTTCACGAACTGATTTTACAGATAGGCGATAAGGAAAATATGAGTGCTGAAAGTGAAAACGGAGAGCTTGCCCGCCAAATTTTAGATGAATACTATCGTGGGTTTCAGGAAAGAAATCCTCAGTTAAAGGTGTTCTCGGCTCATCTTCATATGGACGAAGCAACACCTCACCTGCACATTGATTTTGTACCGTTTACCACGGGTAGCAAGCGTGGACTTGAAACAAGAGTATCTCTAAAACAGGCTCTTGCCGCCCAAGGTTTTAAGGGCGGAACCCGTGGAGATACCGAATGGAATCAGTGGGTCAGTGCAGAAAAATCTGCACTTGCGTTTGTTATGGAACGCCACGGAATTGAGTGGGAACACAAGGGGACTCACGAAAAACATCTGTCTGTTCTCGACTATAAAAAGCAGGAACGAGAGAAAGAACTGAATGTTCTTGAATATAAACTCGCCGAGAAAAAAGACGAGTTTCAAACGGTGCAAAGCCGTATTCAAAACTATGATAACGGTACACAGGTTATTGAAGAATTGGAGAAACGCATTGAAACTGACAATGATTTTCAGTTGCCCGATCCGCCTGCTTTAATGTCGGCAAAATCCTATAAGCAGAAATTCGTTGACCCACTGATAAAGAAGCTTAAAGAGGTAATCAAAGAGGTATTCTACCGTTATTATCACGCTCTTGACAGCTTTCACAGACTTAATAATACCAACGCTAACCTTTATCGTGAGAACGAGCGTTTGAGCAAAATCAATGACCGTTTGACTGATGAAAATACTACGCTTCGGGCTGAAAACAAGGATTTTAGATTGCTCCGCAAGGTGTTCGGAAGTCAGCAAATTGAAGCTCTGGTTTCACAGGCAAAGGAGCAGGAACAGCAACGAAAGCACACAAAACAACCGTCTAATCAGCGCACAAAGCGCATTAGAAATAATGATTTTGAAAGGTAGAAAAACAAAATGGCAAAGACGATTTTTGAAGAAATGG
>DERX01000005.1 GCA_002361875.1 Ruminococcaceae bacterium UBA3329 | reverse complement strand
AGGTGTTCCGCACAAATATTGATTCGCTTACTGCGACAATCTCGCAAATATGTATCTTGCAAACGATGACTACTACAACAGCGCTATGGCAATCCACGCTGACGGTGAAAACACCAACTTAAGAGCTATGTCAGCAGAAGAAATTAACGCGCTCGTTAACTACTGGGGCTGATTTAAAAAGCTTAATTAAATTTCAGGTTTAATTTAAAACTGTACAATCAACATATTGTTAATCTTAAACTAGTACTATTTTATTTATAACCCAGTTAATAATTGCACCCCGTGCCTATTGGTACGGGGTGCAATTATAGTTAATATAATTTTTTCAAAAAGACTTTATTTTAAGAAAGTGCCTTCCCAATCTGCGGGCGGAGCATCATAAAGAACGCCTTCCAACAGTTCGGCAAGAGAAGAAACAGGTTCACGAAGCTTTTTAATGGGTTTTGTGAGCTTTTGAATTTTCTTGGCTGCCGCCATACACGCCTTATATTCGGGTGTGTCAGGAGTATAAGGCTCATCGCCGTAGAAAAGATTTCTGACAACCTCTATTGCAAAATCTTTAACATTTCTGTCTTTGATTTCGGGAGCGACTGCCTTTTTTATGCCGAGCAGTTTGCCGAGCTTATAAAATGTAAGAGTATGGAGCTTTTTGCCGAGAAAATTAAGCGGAAATTTAAGCTTATATGCTCTTTCGGGAGTAACGGAAAAGCTGGGAGCAACCTCATTTGCAAATGAATCGTAGTCAAAAGCGACACTGTCAAACGCTCTGTTAAGAAAAGCATCAAATCGCATTTTCATATAATCCGTCGGTTCCATTCCGTCAAAATCGTCATCAAATTTGTCAAGCTGAATTGACGAAATATGTACCTGCGTCTCGTCAAACACAACCTTGCGCATAACAGACGGATAGCCCACAAGGGAGCTTGTGTTTATATCGTAAATTTCATTTCCCTTTTCGGTGACAAGCTTTGCAATATTCATCATGTGGGCGTGACCTGTGAAAATAAATTTAACTCCCTTGTCCGCAAGGTGCGTTGCAGTCTTTTTCCAGTCGCCGAGCATATCACGCTCGGAAATAATGGGGTAAATGGGCGAAGGCGGAAGAACGGGGTGGTGGGTAATTGCAAAAATGTAATCTCCAGCATCCTTTGCCTTATCAATTTCTTCGTCTATCCAGCGGAGAGTGTCCTCAGAATATCCGCAGAAAACTCTGTCGCCGTCGTCATTAAGACACAAAAGGTGGTAACCTTCCTTGAGTTTCACGCTGTAGCAGTGGCTTTCCTTATGAATTGACAAAGCCTCATTCATTCCGAATTCAAAATAAAGGTCTACGAGCTCCTCGCGAGTGGTTTGAGTTGCAGGCAAGATTTCGTCGCCAACACATTTATACCCCTCGCCGACCTCATTGCCCTCGACATAATAATCGTGAGTTGCGGTTATGACAAACACTCTTTTTCCGTTCTCTTTAAGGCGACGAAGGCGTGGAATTAAGTCGAGATGGCTTTCTTTCGCACCGTTGCAAGACACATCGCCGTCCACAAGTACAATATTTGTGTCGCTGTCCTCCAAAATTCTGTCAATGTATGCGTCAATTATTGCACCCGTTTGCTTTAAGCATTTTTGGTCGCCTGCAAGCGCTTTTTCAAAGCCCTTTCCGCTTGTTCCCAAGGATTTTGCGTAGTGGTGCAAATCGGTGATAAGATAAAATTTAAGCTCGTTTGCCATTTCCCCGCCCCTTTATATTTTATAAAAAATTTTTAGTGTTTCATTTGAAAGACTGCCGCCCGTAAGAATTTCGTCAATCGCCCTGTAAAGCTCTGTGAAAAGCTCCAAGGGCTTGCCGTCTATTCTCATTCGTTTACAAACGCACACAGGGACACTGAACACACCTGCAACAATTTTATAGAAATCGCTGTCAAGTGTATACTTTTCCCTCGCGCCGTCCAAAATATTGAGAAAAGTCTTTTCGATTATCTGCTGAACGGTAAATGAAGAATAAGCGTCAATACTTTTTTGAGGGATTTTCTCTGTAAACGGTATTCTGTTTATGTATGTCCCCGCTTCAGTGACTGTCATATTTGAAAGCTTTTTGAATGTAACAAAGAGGGGCAAAAATGCTTTGCCTAATTTTTCGGTGTTTATTCCGAGGGCTATAAGCCGCTGACGGAAAAGCTCCCTGTCATTTTGTGCGGCGGCAGAAAACAGCACGGATATAACCCTTACAGAATGGTTTGCAAGATAACTTTGCGCGTCAAGCTCCTCGCCGTCAAAGGTGAATTTTTTAAGATAATCCGTTTTTACGGAGATTTTATTTTCATCTGCCGTAACTGTTACCAAA
Organism: Ruminococcaceae bacterium UBA3329; assembly: GCA_002361875.1. Lineage (GTDB taxonomy): Bacteria > Bacillota > Clostridia > Oscillospirales > Acutalibacteraceae > Fimenecus. The sequence continues at coordinate 10,864 of DERX01000005.1, read as the reverse complement.
GGCGCAGGGTAACCCACAAGAGAGCCTACGTTTATTTCGTATATTTCATTTCCGCTTGGTGAAACGTGATTGTCAATTCTTTGCAAATGGCTGTGCCCGACAATAATGATTTTAAGACCTGCATCGGCAAATGCGTTGATTATTTTTTCACGGTCGGGACTGCAAGCTCCTTTTGTGAAAAGCGGGGTAATATGCGGAATTAAAAGGTGATGCTCCATTGCAACGGGTACCCGACCGTTTTTTATTGCAAGTTTAATCTGTTCGCAGATCCAGTCAAGGTGAGCCTGTTTATAGCCTGCCGAATCCCTGCCGTTTTTATCGTCAATCAGCCCCAAAAGCGTGATACGTTCACCCACGTTTACGGCATAAGATGCAGGGCCTAAGGTCGTTTTGTATTCGGCGAATGCATCATTTACACCGAAATCCTTATAAAATTCATAAATATCGTTATGGTTAAGGGTAGGAACATCTGTATATACATTTTTACCCGAAAATCTTCGGGGATTTTTATCACAGCACCAATCGTGGGTTGCAGTGACGGCATAAATCTTTTTGCTTTCTTTCAGCTTATACAGCTTTTCACGGAATTCCTCGTGGCAAACCCTTTCGCCGTCATTCGTAAGGTCGCCTGCAATGCAAACAGCATCGCAATCGGATTTACTGAGATAATCAAAAGCAGAGTCGATTATTGCACCCGTTTCCTTAAGGCACTTTTGGTCAGAGTCACTGCGAAAAGCAAATGCTTTTCCGCTGTCACCGAGTGTTCTTGAATAATGGTGAGTGTCCGCAATGAAGGTTATAGATGTTTTACCCATAAAGTCACCTTATTTTTCCGTTCCGTTGTTTTCGCCTTCCTGACGCTTTAAAATTATATAGTCGTGAACTCTGTCGGCAAGGTCGCCGTAGAGCTTAAATTTCTTTCTGAATACTATGAGTGACGCCGTAAGGAAAATAATGGGTGCGCCGAAAGCGAGAATACCTATTCCCGTTTTTGTGCCTTCTGAAAGAGAGCCCGCCTTGCTTTGCACGTTGTAATTCATTGCCCAAAGCGTGCCGAAAAGTACAACGGTCTGAATGGTATATGCCATTTTCTGCAAAAAGCCTTTCATTGAAAAGGTTATGCTTTCGTTTCTTATTCCGTTTTTGTATTCGCCGTAGTCAACAATATCCGCAAGGAAAATTGTCTGTGAAACAAACATTGAGGATATGCCGATTGACGCAATTATGTAGCAGAAATCAAGCACAATCGGGATTTTTATTACTGCGCCGAAAATGAGCATCAGCGCATATCCGACAATTGACGCTGAAAGTGAAATTGTGTAGGTTGTGCGTTTTGAGAATTTCTGCGAGAGCACAGGTACAACCAAAAGACCGAGGATTGAGCCGACTGCGCCGATTGTGCCGAAAAGCGACTGCTTTGCAGGGTCGCCCAAGGAATCCGAGAAATAATATGTTGCAGTTGAGCTTGTAAGATACCAGCCTGCGTTGGAGAGCATTGCGAAAATCATAAACACAACGAGCTGGTCGTTGGATTTGATTACCCTAAAAATCTGTTTAAGGCTGAATTTTTGCTTTTCGTTATATACAACATTTGTTTCTTTTGTAGTCAAAACGCAGATAAGTGCAAAGAAAACAAGCAGAACGCCGCAGATTATTGCCCATCTTGAAAAACCCGAAGCTGAATAGCCCTTGTCGGTTTTCTCTTCCAAATTACTTGAGAGAAGCGGGCAGATTATGGGCGTTAAAATTGAAATTATGCCCTGACCTACACCTGAAAATGTGCGTGCAACGGTAGCGACAAGATTTCTCTCTTTTTCTTCGATTGTAAACGACGGAACCATTGACCAGAAAGGAATGTCTGCCATAGTGTTAGTCATACCCCAAAGGATATACATTACCGCAATGTATATGTAAAGTGGAATTCCGCTCATTCCGAAAGATGTGAACAAAAGGCTGAGTACTATTGCATTTGACAGTGCGCCTATGAGAATCCACGGGCGGTATTTGCCGAATTTTGTTCTTGTGTTGTCAACAATTGTGCCCATCATCGGGTCGTTAATGCCGTCCCAAATTCGGGCAATCGGCGTTAAAATAAGCAAAAATGCTTCGGGAATGTGCAGTACACTTGAAAGGTAATAGGAAAGGTAGGTGTAAAACATACCGTAGCTAAGGTCCAGTCCGATAGCTCCCACACCGTAACGGCAGTATTTGCCGATTTTTCCGAGAGTAGATTTATTCATTTACCTCTGCCTCCTTTTCACGCACTACGCTGTCGAGTACCTCGTTTATCTCGTTTTCCGCTTCGGGAAATGCGGCGGCTAAATCGCCCTGTTTTTCCTTGTAAATCAGGTAACCTTCTGAAATTACCGTAAATGCTGTAAGGCCTATGCCGAATAAAAGCTTTGCCTTTGAAAAGCTCTTTCTGTTTTTCCCGTTATCTCTTTTCATTTCGTGTCCCCCGTTATTCCGTTAATTTCGTCAAATTCCTTTAAGGCAGAAACGGCATATTCAACATCTGTTGGGCAGTCAATGTACTGCGTGCCCCTTTTTTGCCGTGTTTCGTTGCCCTTGCCGGTAATGAGGATTACGCTGTTTTGTCCGCAGTCGAAAATTGCTGTGCGGATAGCCTCGCCCCTGTCGTCGATTATTTTGTATTTACCGCCGACAGCCTCAATATGCGTTGCAATTTCCTCGGAAATCTGATGAATCGGCTCTTCGCCTGCATCCTCCTCGGTAAGATATGACATATATGCATATTTTCCGCTGATTTCGCCCAAATCTTTTCTTCTTATAAACGCTTTTTTGCCGGGACAGCCGTAAACAATTACAACCTTTCGTCCGGGGTATTCCTTTTCAACCGATTTAAACAGCGTTTCAAAGGAAAGACGGTTGTGAGCGTAATCAACAATAGCAGTAATTGATTTGTCGGCATTTTCGTAAATCTCCATTCGCCCGCTGCTCTTTGCAATGTAAAGACCTTTTACAATAAACTCTTCGGGTATGCCGAGAGATACGCAAACCGCTATTGCGCAAAGTGCATTTTCAACATTGAAAAGTCCCGGAATTGTCAATGTGATTTCCCGTTCAAAATCCTTTGTGCGGACGGTAAAAATTGTGTAACTGCCCGATTTGTGAATGTTATATCCGTAAACATCGGCAGTATCATTTTTAATGCTGAATGTTATTATTTTCGGTGCATTCTTTGCATATTCCATAACCTCGTCCGCTTTATCGGAATCAAGGTTCACAACGCCCGTTTTGCACTGTGAAAAAATCTTCATTTTGGACTCAAAATAGTCCTCAAAGGTGGGGTGTTCAACATCGCTTATATGGTCAATACCGATGTTAAGGTAACAGCCCACATCAAAATTCACGCCGTAAACCCTACCGTATTTCAGCGCTTGCGAGGAAACCTCCATAACCATATATTTAAGTCCAGAGCGAGCCGCATTGTCAAAATGGCGGTGCAAGTCGAACGGTTCGGGGGTTGTTAAATGGCTTTCAAAGCTTTCGATTCCGTCAAAGGTGTCAATTGAGGAGATAACTCCGCACATTTTTTCGTTTTGGCTTTTAAGGTAAAGGTCAAGAATATATTTGAGGAAATATGTCGTCGTGCTTTTTCCCTTTGTACCCGTGATGCCGACAAGCGTGAATTTTTCATAGCACTTTTTGTAGTAAAATACTGCCATAAGGCACATAGCTTTTCTTACATCTGACACTAAAATACAGGGTATGCCGATATTATAATCCGTTTCGGAAACATAAGCGACAGCGCCTTTTTCTTCGGCGGATTTTAAATATTCCTCTTTAAAATGAGCGCCCTTGCAAAGAAACAGCGTGCCGTTTTCCACTCTGTTTGAGTCGTATGAGATAAAATTTATCTCCGTGTTTTCGTCTGCCTTCGTTTCAAGAAAAATGTCGTTGTCCTTAAAAAGTTTAATATATTCTTTTAGCAGTTCCATTGCGTTCTCCTCTATATTTTTTCGCCTGTTTCGGCATTGACAATATCAGTAAAAAGACTTCTGTGCGAGGATGAAATTCTTATATCTCTGTGGAGCGAGCCGAAATACCATTTTTTGAATTTACAGCTGCCCGAAAGCTCTTCAAAATATGCATTAAGAGCAGTAACACGGAGGATTTCGCTGTCGTTAAGATTTAAAAAGCTCTTAACCCTTAAGGGTGGCTCGTGGGTTATGATTATGTCCATATTGTACCCTGCAACCTCAAGGTTTTCCGCACCCTCCAAAAGCTCCTCCTGAGTGGGGATTTCCTCTTTTTGCCAAGTGCCTACATCGTGCCTTATGTCAATGTCGGAGCTTTCGCCTCCGCCCATTGTGAATATTTTTTTGCCCTCGATTTCAAAAATCTGCCCGCGAAGTAAATGGTAAAGTCCGCCGTAAATTTTGTGTACTCTTCCGCCGTTCCATTCGCTTATTTCATAACTGTTCAAAAGCTCAAAATTCTCGTGAGTGCCGTCAATAAAGCAAATGTTATACTTTCGGCTGCCCAAATCCTTTAGAAACCGCTGTTCCTTTTTGCTGTTATCCCAAAGAAAGCCGAAATCTCCGCAAACTATGAGCGTGTCGCCTTCTTTCAGCTTCATAAGATTTATTTTAGAAAGCCGTTCACGGTCGCCGTGAGTGTCCCCCGTAACATATATCATAATTTCACCGTCCGAGTCAATAAATTTATTTTTATGTTTGAATTTTGTCTGATTTGTGTTATACTTAATTATAATAATATTTTATACTATTGTAATATATTTAACGCTAACTTTCAAGTGGAGGAAAAGCTTTTGAAAAAGATATTTTGTGTTCTTTTTTCCGGAATTTTAATATTATCTATGTTTTTTGCGTGCGGTGTGACCTCGAACGCCTCATTCAACTCACTTCTTGAAACTGAAGCCGATGTTGTTATGCTTGTGAATACCGACACGGGCGATGTTATATTCGACAAAAATTCTACAAAGAAAACCGCACCTGCATCTCTTACAAAAATAGTTACATGTATGCTTGTACTTGAAAATTGCAAGGATTTAAATACTCCGGTAACGGTAAAATTTGAGTGTCTTGACGGACTTTATGCAATGAATGCCGCAACAGCGGGTATTCTTGCAGGCGAAATTCTCACGGTGGACGAGCTTCTGCACTGCTTGATGATTCCCTCTGCTGCCGACGCCGCAAATATTCTTGCGGATTTCATCGGCGGAAGTATGGACAATTTTGTCATTATGATGAACGATTTTGTTAAAAAATTAGGCTGTGAAAACACGAATTTCATAAACCCGAGCGGGCTTGACAACGGCGACACAAATATGTACACAACCGCCGAGGACCTTTATAAAATTACATCTTATGCGCTTAAAAATCCGCAGTTCAAAGAGCTTTGCAGCATTTTAAAATATGAAATTAAGCCTACGGAAAAATATCCGCAGACAAGATATTTGAATAACACAAACAAAATGCTTAACCCCGCTTACAAGGATTATTACAGCCCCAATGTTTTCGGCGTAAAAACGGGTACAACAGGACTTGCAGGTCACTGCGTTATTACAACTGCGTCAAAAAACGGCTACAACTATATGCTGATTGTCCTTAATGCGCCGCAGTATGACATTGACGGTGACGGAGTTGAGGAAAATGTAGCATTTACCGACAGTAAAAAGATTTACGAATGGGCGTTCAAGAACATTGTTCTTACAAAGGTTACATCAAAGACTGACATTGTAAAGGTAGTTAATGTTAAATACAACTGGAAAACCGACCATTTATCTCTTGTCCCCGAAGAGGAGCTTTCGGCACTTGTTCCTACGGGAACGGAAACTGACAGCTTACAAATCCGTACTGTAGAGAGTGAAACTCCGGAAACGGTCAATGCTCCGATTAAAAAGGGCGATGTACTCGGCAAGGCGGAGGTACTTTACGGTGACAGCGTTGTTGCAACCGTCAATCTTGTTGCAAGTGAAGATGTCAGCGGCTCTGCAATCCTTAAAATTACAGGCTTTTTAGGAACTCTTTTCCGTACAACGGTTATGAAAATTCTTATTTGCCTTGTTGTACTGCTTATTGTAATTTACATTTTGCTGATTGTCCGCAGAAACAGAATACGTGCCAAAAGAAGAAAGCCGAAAAGGATTAAATAAACGGTAATTTTTTCAGTGAATATTTTTTACGCTTCGTACAAAAATACTTTTATAAGCTTTGTACCGAAGGGTGATAAAATATGAAAAAAGACAGACAGAAAGATAAAACAAAAGACCGTGTTAAACTTGAAATATCCGCTGACCCCGTTCACGGAGAGCCTCACGATGTGTTTGATATGGTAAACAAGTACGGCACATATAACATTCAGCCGACCTCGGACACACACAATGATTATCCGAAGATTGCGCAGGGACTTTCAAAAAAGGCAAATGAAGAGAGCAAGCGGAAAAATTTCGGTGAAAAATAAAAGCTGAGGACAGGCAAAATTTGCCTGTCTGTTTTTAGTTAAATAGAGCGTAGGGCGGGGGCTTGCTCCCGCCGTTTTTTCGCTCCCTCATTGAGGGAGCTGGATTTTGCGTAGCAAAAGACTGAGGGAGTTTTGTCCCCTAATCAGTCACTCCGTGACAGATGTCTCGCCTGCCGGCTTGGTCGATGTTTCTGTTTCACATTGCAAATCGATTAAATACAGGTTAAGCACTTGCTTTTATTTTTGTTTAAAAATAAAATGTGAATATTATGTAAAGCCTATTGCAATGGTATATATTTTTTAGTATAATTGTTATCGGTGAAAGTTGATTCACCTTAAGAAAAGGAGGAAAAAAGTTGAAAATATTTATCGACAAAATTGAAAACGAATTCAAAGACGTTAAATACAGCGAAATTCTTTATCAGTATAAAAGACGCTTGCTTGACGAAATGAATGACCGTGCCTGTGATGTAAGGCAGGCGGGTCTTCAGGACGAGGGAGTAATTGAAGATCTTATTTTATCCGAATATCCGAACATCAGAGAGAATTATAACCGTTACTATGCAGCGGAAAAAAGGCGCAAAAAAGAGGCACTGGAGCATAAATTGCTTCTTATAGGAACTCCGCTTCTTATTATTCTTTCTGTTGCAATATACATAATTCAAGGTATTTTGTTTGACACATGGGCAGGAAATTGGCTTATAATCGTCGGTACGGTATTTGCAATGTGCATTTTATGTATGCTTGCAGGTATCAGAAAGCTTATGCGCCTTAAAAAGATTTTCCACCCGATTGCCCGTCTTTTGGCGGCAGGCTGTGTAATGCTTGTTGCAGTTTTTGTGTTCCTTTTGTGCGGTGTAACAATCGGCTGGGGTGCAACATGGCCAATAATTCCGGGCGGAGTTGCGGCACTTTTAATTGGCGATTTGCTTTTTGCTTTCCTTACGCACCAAAAATTCGCAATGATAAATACTTTTGTTTATCTTCCCGCAATATTTACAATGCTTTACATTATTTTGGCGGCATTGGAAATTGTTACTTGGGGCAGAGGTTGGGCTCTCATATTCCTTGGAGTTGCCATTGATGCAATAATCGGTTTGCTGATTCTTCTTAATAACGCAAAATACAAATATAAGCAGGAGGTTGAAGACGTATGGAAAGAAAATTAAATGCCGAGCTCTGGGATAAGATGCATTATCTTTTCCGTGACTTCAACGACAGAATGGTACACGTTGAATTGCGCTATGATTTTCTGATTGATGTTGAGGCGCTCAAAACCGTTCTTATCTGCTTTTTTGAGAAAGCTCCCGTGCTTCACTCACGCTTTGTTGACAACCATTTAAGCACACATTGGGAGGTTATGCCTTATAATATCAACGATGTTGTAACAGTTTCGCATCCCGAAAATGTTGATGAGGCTGTTGAGGAGTTTTTAACTCAGTATATTCCGCCTGAAAGCCATCTTCAAATGAAGGTTGCGGTTTTCTTTAAGGACAACACAACCACAATTTGCATAGTTGAAAACCATATGTGTATGGACGGCGGCGATCTTAAATATTTCGTTAAGGCGCTTTGCCAGAATTACAACGGCTATGTAGATGAGCATAAAAGTCCGATTGCTCTTCGTACAGGCTCTCGCTCTTATGAAGAGGTTTATTCAAGCTTTTCGCCCACTGAAACGAGAATGGCTAAAAATCTTTATAAAAATGTTTGCGCAAAGGACGACCATTCTTTCCCGCTTACAAACAACAGCATTGCCGACAAGTCGTTCATTGCACGCCGTAAAATTGACGAAGACCGATTTATGAAAATTAAGGCTGTGGGTAAAAAGCACGGCGCAACAATTAACGATATGCTCGTTGCCGCTTATTTTTATTCACTTTATGAGCTTGCAGGCTACAACCCTTACGACAGCGTAACGATTTCCTGTGCAATCGACCTTCGCCGTCACATTAAGGATACATCCGATATGGGCATTACGAACCACACCGCATTTATGCAGTGCAATATTCCCGAGCGCGGCCATGATATTTTCCAGACATTAAATTATGTTGTAAGAAGTGTTAATAAATTTAAAAACGATAAATTTATGGGCCTTTACGGCTTGCCCTTGCTTAAATTCGGATACAGCATTTTGCCGCATACAGCGTCGGAAGAGGTTATTAAAATCGGTTACTCAAATCCGCTTCTTGCAATGAGCAATATCGGTATTCTTGACGCAAAGGGACTTTCTCTTTCGGGTCACGAGCCGACTGACGCATTTATGACAGGTGCGGTTAAATACAAGCCGTATGTTCTTCTTTCCGCAACATCATATAAGAATGTTGTTACTCTTTCAATGTGCGTAAGGGGCAACGAGCAGGACGAGAAGATTGTAAATACTTTTTTCGATTTAATGGAGAAAAATATCGATGTACTCATCGGCGATACAGCGGAATAAAAGGTAAAATTAAATTGAACAGCGAAAGGACGGTCCGTGTGGCCGTCCTTTTTAGCTTATAAAAAACGGACAGGCGTGGAAACCTGTCCCTACTGTAGCGGCTGGTTTTCATGCTCGCCGAAAAATGGTTAAAATATTATACTTTTGCAATGGGCTGATGTAGGCATCAGCCCCTACTTTTAGAGTATGTCGCATACTGTTTTGAAACACTCATTTTTCATCTGACAGTTCTAAAATATAATCTGCACTTACGCCGTAATATTTTGCCAGAATAACAACTCTGTCCGTATAGACAATATGCTAAATTTAATGTTTATCTGTCCGCCAACAGCTTGAAAATTTTAAACAGCTTTTCCTTATCCGTGCCGTTTTTGTCAAGAGATGGGTTGTATTCAACCACATCAAGAGAGGAAATTCCCCGTTCAATAACTTTTTTCAGCATTCCGTAAATGCAGTCAAACGAAAGTCCGTCGGGCATAACATATCCCGTTGAAGGAAATTCGGCGCCGTCAATTGAGTCAACATCAAAGCTTAAATGAATTTTTTTATCGCCGATGTCACTTAATATTTCATTTAAAATTTTATCCGCACCCTGTGCTTTAACATCAGCTGCAGTATATAAATGCACGCCCTGTTTTTCACAGATTACAAATTCCTCGGGGTCAATACTGCGTGCGCCGACAATATAGAGATTTTCTCCGTAAAGGTGAATTTTATTTTCGCCGATGTCAAGCTCTTTTGGGCAAAGACCGAGAGCCTGGGCTAACGGCATACCGTGAATGTATCCTGTAAGCGAGGATTCGGCAGTGTTAATGTCTGTGTGACCGTCAACATAAATAACGGCAAGGTCATTCGGTCCTACCGTGTCGGACAGTGCGGCAATACTGCTCATTGCAAGTGAATGGTCGCCGCCCAGACAAACGGGAACAAGACCGTTTAAAATTCCGTCGAGCATATTTCGGTAGTTTTGATTATTTACAAGCATAACGGTGGAAAGACCTTTAAGCCTTTTATTCGGCTTTGCGTCGCTTTTTTCTCTTTCTCCCTCAAAATCGCAGAAAAGAGCTTTTTCGCCGAAAAGCTCCGTAAGTCCGCTTTTAAGGTGTGAATATGCGTTTTGCGTGCCGTTTGTAGGCGAACCAACGCAAACGGGCGCCTCGCATATTAAATATTGAGCTGTGTTTTTGTTATTCATAAATTATAAAAAACTCCTTTTATCTCTATTCGGAATTTTCGAAGCAATTATTTCGGCGAGAGCAATTTTAATAATATCGGGCAAAATAAACGGAATTACACAGGCGGAAAGCACCGCAAAAATGCTCATTCCGTTTTTGACCCCGATAAATATGTAAAACCAAGCTGTACCCAAAGCATAGCAGCCCGTAAGAGCTACAATGTCGGTTAAAATCCGAAAATATTTTATTTTTCGGTCAAATTTTTCTAAAAGCATAATTACGATTCCGCTGAAAATGAATCCAAGCATATATCCGCCCGTCGGGCCGAGAATTTTGCCCACACCTGCGCCGAAATTCGAGAAAACGGGAAGTCCGACAGCACCTAAAAGCAGATAAATAATTATGGACAAAGTACCTTTTTTACCGCCGAGAAAGCGGAGCGCCAAAAACACGCCGAAGGTTTGGAGTGTAAACGGGATTGACCCTAAAGGAACGGTTATCCACGAGCAAACGCAAATGACTGCCGACATAAGTGCTGTTAATGTTATGCTGTAAATTTTCTCTTTTTTCATTTTTATTACCTTGTGAAATTTATATTATATTATAGTATACAAAAAAGTAGGTGTATGCTGACAGAGTATTGAATTTTCCTCATTTACAAATTATAATTTTCTTTCCGTAATTAAAAAATTTTCCCCCTCTGTGCGATTACATATTATAAACCAATTGTGTGATGATTTCAATATATTTTACTGTTCAGTGACGAATATTAAAATTTAAAACAATATGAAATAAATAC
>DERX01000054.1:2378-4265 GCA_002361875.1 Ruminococcaceae bacterium UBA3329 | reverse complement strand
TCAAATATTGAACTCTGAAAGCTAATATCATAAAATAGTTTATATAATAAATTATTGAGGTTTTCATTATGAAAAAGGCGAAAAAGAAAATTATAGTAGGCGTTGTTTGTGCAGTTGCCGCTGTCGGAGTAATAACGGCAGTAACGCTCAAAAAAGGACCGTTTAAAGGAACGGTAAAGGACATTGACGGCAGTCCTGTTGCAAATGTTTCGGTAACGGACGGCAGACACGTTGTAAAAACGGATGAAAACGGCGAATTTAAGCTTTCGGGCTGGGTAAAAAGCCATTTTGTCACAATAACCGTACCGTCAGGCTATAAGAGCGAAGAATTTTACAAGGCAGTTGACAGAAAAATAAAATCTTACGATTTTACTCTTGAAAAGTCCGAGCTTACAGCAAGTGAAAACCACTGTTTTCTTCAGATTTCCGACACAGAAATAAATGAAAAAGGCACAGGCGAATGGCTTGAGTCGATTAAAGAGCTTATTAAAGAAGAAAATCCCGCATTTTTAATCCACACGGGCGACATTTGCTATGAAGACGGACTAAAGCAGCACATTAAGGATATGAACACCGACACAATGAGCTGTACCGTGAAATATGTTATAGGCAATCACGATTATATTAAGGACACCTACGGCGAAAAGCTGTTTGAAAGCATTTACGGCCCTGTTTGGTACTCCTTTGATGTGGGTAAAATTCACTATGTTATCACTCCGTTCCAAAAAGGTGCCGATTATATGTCGTGCTATTCGGCAAACGACCGCTGGAGATGGCTCAAAAACGACCTTGAAAATGTGGGCGACGATATGAAGGTAGTTGTATTTAACCACGACGCTCCGTCGAACAATTATGTTTTCTCATTTGACAGACAAGAGCTTGATTTAAAAAAGCACAACCTTGTTGCTTGGGTTTTCGGTCATTACCATTACAATTACACCTATGAAACAGACGGAGTGCTGAATATTTCTGCTCCCAGACCCGACTGCGGAGGAATAGACTCCTCACCTGCCGGCACAAGAATTATAAATATGAGCGCAAACGGCGTTGTTTCCGCTGACACGGTATATTACGACTTAAATGCATCGTCCGAGCCGCAGAACGCACTGTGGGGCACCCGCCTTTCGGGCAATGTTCTTTACTGCGACACATGTCTTGACGGCGATTACATTTATACCGCCACTGCTGACGACGATTTTCCGAAGAAATGCGGTATTTACTGCCTTAATAAAGAAAACGGAGATGTTATTTGGTTCTGTAAAACTAAAAATTCCGTTAAAAACAATATAAAAATTCAAGATAACAAACTTGTTGCAGTTGACGCTGAAGGCAATGTTTACTGCCTTGACAAAACGAGCGGTAAGCTTTTATGGGAAAAACAGCTCAATTTAGGTAAATCTCTCGGCACGAGCAGCGGACTGTGCATTGAAAACGGCACTGTTTTTACAGGCACATCAAGAGTGATTACCGCATTAAATCTTCAGAACGGCGAGCAGAAATGGGTAAATGAGAGAGATAAGGGTGAAAATTCACCTGCTGAATTTTCCGTTATCAACGGCAAGCTCATTGTAAATTCACACTGGGACGCACTGGTGGCACTTAGCCCCGAAAACGGCAAGGAAATCTGGAGCAACGATGACGGCGACATCCGCTTCAGAAGCTCAACACCTGTCCAAATAGACAGCTCCCGTTTACTTGTTGCGGATTCAAGCGCTATTATGATTGTTGATACTAATGACGGCAAGATTTTAAATAAAAAGACAATAGAAGATTACAATTTCTCTTCAAGCGGCAAGCCCGCAATTCGTGACGGAATTGCTTACATTCCCACCGCTAACGAAGGTGTTGTAGCGTTCGACATAAACAGTCAGGAAATTGTTTGGAGCT
>DERX01000054.1:1730-2103 GCA_002361875.1 Ruminococcaceae bacterium UBA3329 | reverse complement strand
ACAGTCAGGAAATTGTTTGGAGCTTTAAGACGAATGAGAGTATTTTTTTCACTGCGCCCTATGTGGGCAAAGGCTCAAAAACGGTTGAATCTTCAATTATAATAGACGGCGACGATTTAGTTTTCGGTGCAAACGACGGAAATATTTATGTTGTCGGCATTAAAGACGGCAATTTACAGAGCAAATATTTTGCGGGTTCTGCCGTGCTCGGCGCACCGACAGTTTCCGACGGGAAAATATACGCAGGTGCATTTAACGGATACGCCGTTTGCTATTCCGTTTCAGGAGAAAAATGATGGAAAAAATACTCAGCAATTTTATGCCGACAGTTTTAAATGCCGTTCCCGTAGGTGCGGACTATATTGCATTTCAC
>DERX01000054.1:0-1443 GCA_002361875.1 Ruminococcaceae bacterium UBA3329 | reverse complement strand
GGTGCGGACTATATTGCATTTCACGATTTACAGAAAATGCTCAAGAACTGCAAAAACCGTTTTTCTTACAAGACGAACCGTGAAGGCTTTGAGAAAAAGCTCAATAACGGCATTTTTTCGGAATACGTAAATCTTTCAAAAGGTCAACCGCTTGAAATTGACTTCGGCAAAGAGGTATGCTTTGACACCGTTACGCTTTGTGAAAAAGGCGACAACTGCCTTTTGTTTGAAATTTCGGCTCTGAAAAACGGAGAATGGCAAACCGTTTACCGTCAGGACAGAATTTTAGGCTGGCATACCTGCTACCTCGGCAAAATTACAGCTCAAAAGCTGAAAATAGAAATACTTGACTGTAAAAATGATGTAACTCTTCGTGGTTTATACGTTTACAAAAGTGAATATCGAAAAGAAAGCTTTAAGGTTTCTCAATATTTAAGACTTGACCAACAAGATTTTAATGAGCTTATAGATGACGAAGGGTTTTCGGGCTATTACGACACGGTTACCGACGTTATTCTGTTTGAAGAAGCGTTTATCGACGAAAATGCTGAAATAGCTTTTAACCATTCCGAAGAGCTTTTTGCCCGTCAGCTTGAAACCTTATGCAAAATAATAGGCGAAAGAGAAGTAAAAATATGGTGTTGTCTTATCTTTGACCGCAAAGATAAAAACGGTCATCGTAACCTCAATATGACAAAAGATTTTATCAATAAAAACATCGTTAAAATCTCACACAGCATAAAAAGATTTACCGAAAAATACGGCTTATACGGCATAGATTACGATTGGGAATTTCCGAAAACGCTCTCTCAATGGAAAGCATATTCACTGATTGTTGAACGGACGGCAAAATTCACCAAAGTATCTGTTGCTCTTCCGCCGTGGGGCATAATGTTCGGGAGTCACACGGTTAAGTCAATTGAGCATGTGAATTTAATGGCTTACGATTTGTTTGACAATATCGGCAACCATTCAAACAGCTATCTCGGCGGGTATAACGCTGTTCGCAAGGTTATGAACGCAGGCTTTGAAAAAAGGCAGATACTGCTTGGAATTCCCACCTACGGGCGCACTGTTGACCGCTCGGAATACGCTTGGCCCACCGTCAGAGATGACTGTAGAGAAAACGGAATGTGGAATAACACAATACAGTTTGAATACACAGATTTAAAAACAGGCGAAGCAAAAGCGTCAAAGGCTTACCTTAACAGTTACGCCGAGGTGAGAGATAAAACTGCGCTGACCCTTGATTTCGGCATCGGCGGAGTTATGATTTTCAGAGCCTTTTGCGACGCACCGTACACTCACCCCTACTGCCTTCAAAAAGCAGTAAATGAGGTTATTTTAAACAATAGAGAAAAGCAATAAAATTGTTAAAACGAAAAAGAGAGTGAATTCAGTTTGAGTTCACTCTCTTTCATTGTCTCTTCAGCAAAGAGTAAA
>DERX01000042.1:10815-10976 GCA_002361875.1 Ruminococcaceae bacterium UBA3329 | reverse complement strand
AAAGAGAACACTTCTCTTCCACTATCCTTTATATTTTAATAAAAAATCTGTCTTATGTCAAGATTTATTATTCAAAATACAAAAATAATACAATATATTGCGATAAAATTTGTTAGATTGGCGATAGAAAAGGTCAAAAATGAAAAAATCGGCAGTCTAAT
>DERX01000042.1:0-10551 GCA_002361875.1 Ruminococcaceae bacterium UBA3329 | reverse complement strand
ATGAAAAAATCGGCAGTCTAATCCGCCGATTTTAACTAATGATTTTAATTTAAAAATCATTCCCAAATAATATTGACTTCTTTTATTTCAAGTCCGTTATTCGTAGGCTGCCATTTCTGACCCAAGGATACATTCTCTTTTTTGCACTGCATTTTAACCTCCAAAAGAGAGGTGCAGTTATAAAAAGCATAATCGCCGATTACGGTAACCGTGCTCGGAACTGTTATTGCTTTAAGAGAGCCGCAACAGCTGAATGCATCCTTATCTATATTGGTTACACCTTCAGGTAAATTGATATTTTCCATTGATGTGCATTTAAAAAACGCTTTTTCCTCAATTACTTTAAGAGTAGACGGCAATTTGAGCGAATAGAGCTTTTCGCACTTGTAAAACGCCTTTGAACGGATTTTTTCCACACCCTCAGGCACGGAATATGTAATTCTTTCTACCTCTTCGGTCTTGCCGTCATCTTTTTTGATTTCGGTTTTTTCAATTCCCCGAGCTACAGGATAAAAGAGCAGCTCTTTCATATCCTTTGTGTAAAGAACACCGTCAACAGAGCAAAAATATTCGTTCTCAGGGTCAACATAAAATTCCTTGAGGTTTTGATTATTCTCAAACGACCAAACACCGATTTTCTCAACATTTTTACCTATGTTTATTTTCTCTGCATTTTCAAGGTTACAGCCTGCATAATCCGCAATTTCTGTTACGGGAGTATTTTCATATTCATCGGGAATTGTAATCTCAGTTATTCCCGTTTTATTCGGAAGCTCGGTTACAACTGCCTTGCCGTCGGCAACCTTGATTTTAACCTCCGTATTGGCAAGACCGAGCTCCTCGCCGCAGCCGCTGAATAAAACCGCAACCGTCATAAGAAGCGCTAAAAATAATGCTGTTTTCTTTTTCATACCGCCGCCTCCTCTTCTGCTTCGGACTTTTCAAGTCTTGCTTTAAGCTCAGTAACACAGATTTCGTATTTTTCTTTCGTAAGGTCATAGAAAAAGTAGGGAACGGTGGCAAGTGCCAAAGAAGCTATTGTTGCCCAGCCGTATATTGAAAATACCTTTGTCAAAATTGCCGAGTCATAAAGCACATCCCAGTCCGAGGTAAAGCCGGAAAGCTTAAGAAGATAGGGAACAATATAGCTTATTGCCATTGTTACGGGGTTTAAGAACCAAGAGAAAACGCCCGACATTGAGTCTGCTCTCTCGCCGTATTTCCACTGATGGTAAATCTGCACGTCTGCGCCGAAGCCTGAGCTTACGCCGTCAACAACGGGCATAATTGCATTTCTGAGTGACAGTGCTATAAGGAACACATAAATATTTCCGAGTTTTACCGCAAATACAATTCCTAAGGACATTAAAATGATAAGCGCACGGGAAATAAGCAAAATATTTCTCTTTTCAAACTTGCGTGTGAGCACGGGACAAAGAAGATTGCCGAGCGTCATACCCAAAACGACAATATTTGCCGCAACACCTGAGAACCATTCCATTCGCAGTGAGTAAATGAACCACCAAGCAAGCAGGTTGCCGATAAGCCATTGGTACTGGCCGAACACATTGGAGATGTTTATTATCCAAAAATATTTGTTTTTAAGTACATTTTTAGCGCCCTTAAAGAATGTAACCTTGGCTCTTTCCTCAATCGGCTTTTCAATTACCCTTTCCTTGCACTTAATTGATGCCAAGGACATAAATGCGCCTGCGAAAGCGAAAATCGGGACAAACACCTTATATGTTTTAAGATTAAGGTAGCCGCCGGTCGTGGAAATGAGCATCGGCAAAAACATATTGATTACCGACGGGAAGAAGCCTGTAACAATCGGCACTATTGAATAAAGGCGCTGGCGTTCCTGTGAATTCGGCGTCATAAACGCAACCATTCCCGCAACATTCATCCACTGCTGATAGAAGAAATTCATAAAAGAAAAGGCTAAATTCAAGATTATAAGTCTTTTTGTATAGCTCATATCGAGAAGCGGCAGATACGGTATAATTGACATAATTATAGCGGTGGGAAAGCCGCAAAGCACAATAAACGGCTTTAGTCTGCCGTATTTTGCGCTGAAGGCTCTTCTTATTGCCCAGGTTAAATAGTTCGTAACACCTGCTACGAGCAAATTGTTACCCACAAGCTGCGGAAAACCTTTAATAATAAACTCGAAGCCTTCCGACGGAATAAAATAACAGCATATACCGATAATTATTTCCGCTGAATATGCACAGTGTGCGAATATTTTCATTTTCGGCGTCAGTCTGCCGTGGTTTTCATACAGCAATACGCCTATCGGATTAAAGAAAATAAGAAGATAACCTATAACCGTACCCATTATACTGATTATGGTAAAATCCAGATTTGAAATGCCCATTATTGAGCCTGTAAAATAAGTTGCGCTGAATGCCATAATAGCGGAAAACGTTGCGCAAACGTATGTACCTGCCTGTGTTGCAGTGTAAGCAACCATTTCCGAAAGAGAAAGATATTCCCCTTCATTCGGCGTTTTCCAATAACGCTTAACATAGGCAGGAGCGCCCTGAACCTTTGTCTTGAGTTCCCCTAATTTCATATCTTCGCCCTACAACTGCGGCACACATCCAAGCCCCCAACGCTTTATTAAATGTGTGCCGTTCCTTTCCTTTTTTATTTTTTATCTGTCTTGCCCGTTAAGGATAGCAAAATTCTCTTTGTTTGATTTGTAAAGATTTTTATATACCTTATAGTTACGGTCATAAACCGCCTTGTGTGCAAAATTCGGTTTAAAGATTTTTGCCGCAGGAATAAACCTCTTTGCCTCGGTAATGTCGCTTATAAGCCCTGTTCCGACTGCAATAGTAATTGCCGCGCCGACCGAGCCGATGTTCTGCGGACTTTCAACCGTTTCAACGGTTCTGCCTGTGCAGTCAGCAAGTATCTGACACGTTACATCGGAAAGTGCTCCTCCTCCTACAAAACGGATTATGTTTGAGGTCTTGATTTTCTTGTCCTGAGTTTCGAGGAACCAACGAAGATGGAAACAAACACCCTCGTAAACGGCACGAATCATTTCGGATTTGCCTGTATCAAGACTTAAATTAAAGAACATTCCTCTTGAATTAGGGTCTTCAAACGGGCAACGGTTGCCGTGAAGCCACGGAGTGAAAATAACGCCGTTTGAGCCTGCGGGAACCTCATTGATAACAGCCGCCATATACTCGAAAAGATTGGTGTATATTACTTCCATATCGCCCTTTGCGTGTTTAAGGTTATGGCTCTTGTCCATATAAATATCAATTTCGTCAAGCGCCAAGTGGTCTTTTACCCACTCAACGCATTTACCTGCCGTTTCAAGCTCGGCAAAGTAATTGTAATAACCGTCTTTAGCGCCTACAATAGCGGCTATCATTGAGCTTGTGTCAACAATAGACTTGTCAACTACCGTTGAAACCCAGCCGGAAGTACCCTGATAAATATGAGTGTCGCCGAGGTTAACTGCGCCTGCACCAACACCTATCAGCGATGCGTCACCGCCGCCGCCGAACACTGCCGTGCCCCTTGCAAGTCCCAATTCTTCAGCCGCCTTGTCAGTAAGACAGCCGACTTTATCAGTCGATTTTACGATTTTTGCAAGGTGGTCCATATTAACGCCGAGCATTTTGCACATTTCCTCGCTCCACGTTTTCTGCTTTATATCATAAATCATTGTGGAGAATGCAGAGTCGTGAGTCATAACGAACTCGCCCGTCATTCTTGCAATAAGGTATTCCTTAACATCAAGCCATTTGTAAACACGTCTGAAATTTTCAGGCTCATTTTTCTCCGTCCACTTGTATTTCCAAATCGGGTCTTTAACCGAAAGAGGAGCCGCACCCGTGCACTTAAGGGATTTCAAAACCTTTACGGCATTGCCGCCTGCAATCTGGACTCCGCCGCCCATTCCTGCTTTAAGCTCCTCTGTTGCACGCTGGTCCATATAGCTGAATGCTCTGCGCACAGCGTTTGCATCCTTGTCAACGAGAACTACGCCCTGCATTTGCGAGCAGAACGAAATGCCTGAAATAGCCTCTTTCTTGATTTTGGATTTTTTCATAACAACATTTGTGCTGTTACGCATTGCTTGCCACCACTCTTCGGGGTCCTGCTCTGCGCCGCCGTTCGGCATAACATAAAGCTTGTAGCCCTCGCTTGCCGCCGCAAGAAGCTCAATTTTGTCTGTAATTGAAAAAATACAGGTTTTAACTCCTGTTGTGCCTATATCATAGGCAATTACATATTTTGGCTCTGACATTCACTTCACCCTGCGGTACTGCATCGGAAACTTATGTAAATATAATTTTTACCTGCCGTACCGTTCCTTTCCGTAATGTTTTATGCTTAAATCACTGCACCGTCATGCGTGCAATGCAGATTTAACAAATTTTAAAACTTCGCCGATTATAAACTCATCTCTGTCCGTAGCGTCGTCACCGCAATAAAGCTTAAACCGCTGAATATAATAATCATTTGCAAATGAAAATTGCAATGACATAAACAAATCGTCAATCAAAAACGCCGCTGCCTTCGGGTCAATATCCTTGCGGATTTCACCGTTTGCCTGCCCCTCAATAATTGCACGGGTGTAAATTTCAGCGGTGAGCTGTTCCATTTCCGTTGCAAACTGACTTGCAAGTTTTTTGTCATTCACAGCGGTCATCGAGTTGTAAAGATTTATTAAAATTCCGTTCTCACGCGAAAAGCTTATTATTTCACGGAGAATTTTTTCAACCTTGATAATAACGTCCTCGTCAGCGGCGGCAAGACCTGTCAAAAGCTCTTCCATTCGGCTGATATTATGCGCCACAATGGTAAGAAACAAATCAAGCTTGCTGTCAAAATATTTGTAAATCGCCCCGACGCTTATCCCCGCTTTTGACGCAATGGCACTTACGCTGGAGTCATGATAGCCTTTACGGGCAAACTCCTGCGTAGCCGTTTCAATTATTCTCTGCCGTTTTTCTTTCGGCAGGTTGTCAAAGGTTTGCTTATGGTGTTTTTTCAGTTCCATATTTTATCCCTTTATATGAAATATGAAGATATTGTATCATATAACATTTAATTTGTATAGTTTTTTCTTAAATTTCAATCCGTTGCTTTTGGAGTATTCAATTTTTTCATCTCTTTGCTGAATACAAAAGCAAAAAGAATTGCCGAGGTTAAAACTGAAATAATATCAGAAACAGGTTCTGCAAGGAAAACGGCAGTCACTTTATCCGAAATTATTGTCGGCAAGATGTAAATAAGCGGTATGAGCAGAATTATTTTACGCAGACACGCAATAAACAGCGACTCTTTCGCCTTGCCTATAGCAATGAAGGTCTGCTGTACCGACTGCTGTATGCCGAAGAACATAAGACCGCCCGAATAAATGCGAAGCATTCGGCTTGCCGTTTCCACAAGGGCAGGGTCATTATTAAATATTTTAATAAATACCGACGGGAAAAGCTCTACAAGTGCGCCGACAGTAAATACAAAAAAGAAATTGACAGCAAGCATTGATTTGAATGCAGATTTTACACGCTCCCCGTTTCTTGCTCCGTAATTGTAGCTGATAATCGGCTGTGCGCCCTGACCTATCCCTTGGGCAGGTATCCACGCAAACTGGAACACCGTGGAGCAAACGGTCATTGCGCCCACGGCAATGTCTCCGCCGTATTTTTGCAAGCTTGAATTGAACGCTATGTTAATAAGTGCCTCGGTAGCGCTCATAATAAACGGAGAAATGCCCAGCGCGAGCACAGGGAGCATTAAGCGAGCAGACGGAATAAGATTTTCACGGCGAACACGAAGCTTTGTCTTTTTGCCGAAAAGAAATGCGGCCACCCAAACGGCGGAAACGCCCTGTGCAATAATCGTTGCAAGAGCCGCACCCCGAACGCCCATTTTAAAGCCGAATATAAAAATCGGGTCCAGAATAATGTTGATAACTGCGCCTATCATAACCGTTGCCATACTTACTTTCGTAAAGCCTTGAGTTGTGATAAACATATTAAGCCCCAATGAGAGCATTACAAAAATTGAACCTGCAACATAAACACGCATATAGGGCAGTGCGTAAACAATTGTTTCACTGCTTGCTCCGAACAGCATTAACAGCCTTTCACCGAAGATCATAAACACGGCGGTAAGGCAAAGCGCAGTAATTATTAAAGCAGAAAAACAGTTTCCCAATATTTTTTCGGCGCGTCTTATATCCTGTCTGCCCATTTCGATTGCCGCACGGGGCGCGCCGCCTTGTGCTATCAGCATTGTGAATGCCGTTACAAGAGTAATTACGGGAAAGCAAAGTCCCACGCCCGTCAGTGCCAAGCTTCCCACATTCGGCATATGCCCCAAATAAATTCTGTCTACAATATTATACAGCAGATTAACTATTTGCGCCGCAACTGCAGGTATGCTCAATTTTATAAGCAAACGAAACACAGGAGCAGTAGCCATCTGCTGTGAAATATCTGCTTTTTCGTTCATTTAAAACTCTTCCTTTTGCTGATTTTACAATAAATTTTCATATTTGCGAACATATTCCGAAAGCTCGCTTTCCGTTAAATACTGCGTTAAACAGCCTACACCCGTAACGCATTTTCCGCCTGTTATGTTTCCCATAAGGATACATTTACGGAAATCTTCATCTCTGAAAAGTCCCGTAATAAAACCCGAAAGGAACGCATCGCCCGCACCCGTTGCGTCAACGCAGGAAAATTCTTTAATTTCGGGGACAACAAAATAATCGCCGTCAAAGCCTGCACAGCCGTCACGCCCCAATTTTACAACAGGCTTTTCAAAATAATCTCTCAAAAAATCAAGAGCCTTTTTATAGTCCCTTGTTCCCGTTATTTTCTCTGTTTCGTCAATGTTGGGGGTGTAATAGTCGGCAATTTTTATGTAGTCGCGAAGTTTATCTATCGACATATCGTCCGAATAGCCCGTGTCAAGCACCAAAACAGTGCCGTCTTTTTTAAGCTGTTCGTAAACAGGAAGTATTTTTTCCTGCATAGCGACAATTTTTGCACCCTTTAATACATCATAAATTTTTTCGAGCATTTCGTCGCTGTATTTTTCCGTTCCGCCGTAGGACACAAAGGTCCTGTCCCTTTCGGTGATAATCGCAGATGTTATGTTAAGGGGATAGTTTTCGCTCTCAAACGGTACAAAATCCACACCGTATTTTTGTAGCTCGCCCTTTGCAAAATCTGAGAACATATCGTCCCCTAAAAATGTGCCGAGATGTGCGGGAACACCGAGCCTTGAACAGTTTATCATTGTAGCGGGAAGTCCGCCCCCGAGGCACACCTTAAAATCCTTTGAATATATTTCCTCGCCCTCATTGGGGATTCTCGGCATACCTGCAAAAAGCAAATCACAGTTTAATTTTCCGAATGCTGCAACAAAATCTTTCATATCCACTCTCCGAAATAATCTTTATTTAATTCCCCGTAGGAATTTACAAGCTGTTCCGCCGCCGCTTTGTTACCTACAAGCGGGTGCACGGTAAGGGCGTCAACCGCCGCCGACCTTTCGTGCAAACGAATCGCCCTTGAAGAAAGACGCTCATATTCCTTAACGGCGGAAATCAGTTCTTTGTTTTCCTCCGAAACTACACGGGGTGCAATCGGCACTGCCTCACCGTTTTCTATTTTACACGAAATTTCAACGGTATCGGTTTCAGGAAGGAAATCCATCGCTTTATTTTTATTCGGAACGCAGGCTATAAACGGTTTTCCCGTGTTATTCTCGAGAGCGTCGATTATTCCGAGTGCAACGCCTGCATAACCGCCGTCATCTGCGGAATAGATGTCAAATTTATACTGCTTGTCACGCTTTTCGCCAGTTTCGCTTGCCATATATGAGTTTTCACGCATACCGTAATAATGCTCAAAAATGCTTATTGCCTTGTCAAAATCCTTTTCAACATCAATACTTTTGAGCGCCTTTGTCATTTCACGGTTAATGCGTTCTATCTGCTCGCCTCTTGTTTCGGGCGCATTTAAAATGTTTTGAACGCTTTTTTGGGGCTCATAAAAATAATAGAGATATTCATTCGGAATAAACTGTTTTTTCAGTAAATCCTCTTTCTTAAAATATCTTAAATCTGTTTTTTTATACGCTTCGTTGCTTTTAATCAATTTCGGCACAACATTTTCACCGTCTGAAATTATCTCATTAAAAAACGACAGGTGGTTAAGTCCGTAGCAAAAGGACTGCGTTGAACCAAGCGGCAACCCTAAAAACTCCTCAAATGAGCGTACCATTCCCGACGGTGCGTCGCAAATGCCGAAGGTAAAATCATGGCCCATATCACGAAGAGTCTGCGACACAACTCCCGCAGGATTTGTAAAATTAAATACCTTGCAGTGAGGTTTTGCATATTTTTTAACGAGTTCGCAATACTGCGCCAAAGCAGGAATACTGCGCATTGCAAATGAAAAGCCTGCCGCACCTGTTGTTTCCTGCCCGAGATACCCCATATCAAGCGCAATTCGTTCGTCACGGCAACGCATTTTGTCGCCGCCCGCACGAATAGTAGTTATTACATAATCGGCTCCGCTTATGGCTTCCACACCGTTGCCCGTCAGTGTAAAATTCATTTCGGGAGCAAGCCTTTTTGCGACCTCACGCGCCATTTTGCCGTAAATATTCAGCTTTTCGGGGTTATTGTCCATAAAGACAAGCTCTGTTATATTTAACTCTTTTGCCCTATTTGCAATGCTCTTTGAAAGGAACATTGAGCGGACTCCTCCGCCGCCTATTACCGTAATTTTCATTTGCGTATTATCTTAATACCTTTCCTATATTGCTGTTGCCGTTTTTAATGTTGAATTTAAGCTGTTTTTCCGTGCCGTTTTCGGTAAATTTAAGTAAGATAACGTCACGGCTTACATATTCAGCCAAAATTATTTCGTAGTCCTTATCTTCAAAAAAGTTCTTTAAATACCCGACGGTTGTTTCATCATAATCGCCCACATTGTCAGACACAAAAAGCACGTTTCCGCACACGGCATTTATTTTGCCGAGGAGCAGTTTTTGCTGTAATGTGAATTTAATATTGGTGTTCCTTAAGAAGAAAACATCGGGGTCGCAAACAAACGCTCTGCCGTCTAAATGACTGCGGAAAATTGCGTTGTTTATCGCATTTTGGCAGGACGGAATTTCACAGTTTACGCCCAGCTTATTGTAAAACGGACCTGCAAAATCCTTGTTAGCGTCACAGCCTATTCGGCAGGCGTCAAAAATACCCATACAAGCGCCCAGCGGCACACCGCACCCGAGAATCAGCTTATCGCCCACTGTTTCACGGAGCAAATCAACTGCGTCGCACATAATTTCGCCCCTTGTTTTGCCGTTTCGAGGCTCCATACACTGTGAATAAAGGAAATCAAGCTTGACCATATCGTAACCCCAGTCATTAAGATATGTGTCGAACACAATTTTTAAATATTCCCTGAATTCCTCATTATAAATGTCAAAGGTGTAAGCGCCGCCCCAGCCTACACAGCCGAGGAGAGGCTTGCCCGTTTCGTTATCACGGATTACCCAGTCAGGGTGAGCCGCCAAAATAGCCGAATTTTTCTGCGCATTAAAGGGAGCGAGCCAAATTCCTGCTTTATAACCCTTTTCGTGGATTTTATCGGCAATATATTTCATTCCGTTCGGGAATTTTTCACCGTCAACTCTCAACCAGTCGCCGACAGCCGATTCATAGCCGTCATCCACCTGAAAAATATTGGTTTCCTCTCTTGCTCTGTCAATTCCGTTTAAATCACGCAGAATTATCTGCTCGTTTATCTTCTGAAAATAATTATACCAAGAGGTGTAGCCTGCAAGGTGCTTTTCTTTCGGCTCTTTACAGCCGACAAAATCAAAGAAATATTTATCCATTACCGAGTCTATATCACCGCTTATTACCGCAATGTCAAATACCTCATACGTTTCTCCCGATTTAAGCTCAAGCCCCTCTATATCCTTATAAATCTTAAAGGTATTCGCATTCATATCCGCCTCAAAAACGGTAAAGCCTTTACGCTCGGACTTTGAACCGTAAAGGGTGATTGCTCTTTGCCCTCGGCGTCTTAAATAGCAGTATGTATAAGAGTGAAATACGCCTGCATTTCCGTAAGAGGCAAACTTATAGTCGCCGGAAATGCCCGTTAAATCCTCGGTAAATTTCGAAATTTTACTGAGTGCCATTACGCCCTTTAAAACATCGGTTTTGCAAAATTCTCTTGAAGTTGTCCAAGCCTGATACCCGTTTGCATAAAACAAATCGTTAAATCCGTATTCACGCTCTTCAGTCAGCGAAATTGAACGGAAGGTTAAATCCGTAAGAGCGGTAACCGTTCCGTGAATCCGTCCGTCAGATTCGGTCAAATCAAATTTGAAATCTTCATTCTCCATCCTATTATGACCGCTGCGTACACCGTTTTTAATAACCTCTGCATAAAACTTATACATAATGCCACCCCTTTTGTAATTTAATGATAAAATTTCGTCCATCTTTGGCGGTATGCCGTAAGGCAGAGCCAAAGGGACATA
>DERX01000004.1:2374-13254 GCA_002361875.1 Ruminococcaceae bacterium UBA3329 | reverse complement strand
GAAAGTAACTTGTGTATAATATTGGAAAATTATTTAATACGGAGGAAGAAAATGAAAAAACACGAAAAGCTTTATAAAATATGGCTTTTATTTTTGACCTTTTTTAAAATAGGCGCATTTACCTTCGGCGGAGGATATGCCATGATACCGCTTATTCAAAAGGAGGTTGCGGACAAGAAAAAGTGGATTACGGAAAGCGATATTCTAGATATTATCGCAATAGCGGAAAGTACTCCCGGTCCGATTGCTGTCAATTCAGCGACATTTGTAGGCTTTAAGGTCGCAGGCTTTTGGGGCGCATTTGTGTCAACGCTGGGCGTTGTTTTGCCGTCATTTGTAATCATAACCGTTATCGCATATCTTCTTAAAAATTTCAGCGATTACAAGGGCGTTAAATATGCCTTTTTCGGAATCCGTGCAGGCGTTCTTGCGTTGATAGTTAAAGGCCTTGTGTCAATGTATAAACAGGTGCCGAAAAATCCCGTGTCATATATCGTTATGGGAGCGGCGTTTGCGCTTGTTGCGTTTTTTGATGTCAGCGTTTTGATTGTGCTTATCGGCTGTGCGGTATTCGGACTTGTTACAAGCATAATAATCAGCAGGAGGGTGAAAAATGATTTATCTTAAGCTGTTTTTAACATTTTTTAAAATAGGTCTTTTCACCTTCGGCGGCGGTTATGCAATGCTCCCGTTAATTCAGGCGGAGGTGCTTAAAAACGAATGGATGACGAACACGGAAATAATGAATTTTGTTGCAATTTCCGAAAGCACTCCGGGGCCCTTTGCCATAAATATGGCGACTTTTGTCGGAACGGAAACGGGCGGAATTTTCGGCGCATTTTGCTCAACCCTCGGCGTTGTAATGCCGTCGTTTATAGTAATTCTTCTTGTCGCGACATTTTATGAAAAATTTAAGAAAAACAAGGTCGTGGCAGGGTGTATGACAGGACTTCGCCCTGCCGCAATCGGTCTTATTGCTTCGGCGGCGCTGTCGCTTGCAATTACGGCGTTTTTTGCGGACGGCGTTAGCGCCCAAGTGTTCAAAAATGTTGAATTTTATATTTCAGCTGTTGTTTGTATTGTTATGACAGTGTTAGCACTTAAAAAGGTTCACCCCATAAAAATTATAACAGCCTCAGCAGTTGTAGGCATTGTCTGCGGATATGCATTGAATTTACCCGTGTAAATTTAATAAAAAAGAAACGGTACATTTTCAAGGTGTACCGTTTTTTACTGCGTTAGAGCAGAAAAAATATATTTTATCGCTTTGAAAATAAGCCCGTTCTGAGGCTCGAAAACCACAATACTGTCATTCGGGCTTATCATTCTGTAAATATAAACAGCAATAAAAAGAAAAGCCATTATGCTGTAAATTACCTTTGCTGCTTTTTTCGAAAATCCGAATTTTGTCATAATATAAACAGCAACAAAAATTACGGGGCAGGGGAAAAGCGGATGAAAATAAAACGCATCACGGAAATTAAGGCGCAAAAGGCTTAAATATGCTCTCGACATTCCGCATCCTGCGCAGGAAATCCCTGTAAAAAGCTTAATCGGACAGCCTGTAAACATATAAATAAGAAATATAAAAAGAAAGATGCAAATGAGTTCCAAATGCTCTTTCAGTTCCTTTTTACTGATTTTCATAAAACTCCCTGCCGTTAAAAAATCCCCCTTGAATTTAGGGGGATTTTCTTATAATGATTATACTTTTCAGTTAAGACCGTTATATTGGTTGTATGCGGCGCAGATTGCATTTGTATTTTTGATAAGGAAATACATTGCAACAAGCGGACCGATGCCAAAAAGTAAAACACCTAAAACTGCCCATAAAAGAATGGTAGTGCCGTTTTCGGAAAAGCTGAGTCCGTAACGGGGAGCGTTTTCCGCGAGTCTGTTGCCGAGATTGTAGTACCAAATCCATGAATAAATGCCGCAGGTTAAAATGCTGAGAATAAGAAATTGTGCAAGACCCGCTGTTTTCTTGCCGTCACCTTCGCAGGCAACATTGACATCCGCAGCCATTTTGTAAAGGAAATAATAACCGTAGATATTGCAGGTAATTATGTTAAGAAGAATATAAGAGATAATTCCTCTGTCGTCCTTTAATTTCTGACCGGGAACATAAGCAGGCTCACCCTGAACAGAACGGTTGATTTCGTCAAATGCAGACTTAACCTCGCTTTCGGCTTTGGAAAACGCCCCTGCCGCAGCATCCTTTACCTGTTGGCCCAAATCGTTTACGGGCGCACCGCATTTATTGCAGAATTTCATTCCGTCTTCAAGCGGAGCACCGCATTGCTTACAAAACATAAAATCATCCTCACTTCTATAAAAGATTACACTAACATTTTAATATAAGTAACAGTCTGTGTCAATACCTGTCGTTTAATTGCCGTTAATTTTTCTGACATTGTCAATATCCTTGTTTGAACCGAGGGCTATGAGCACATCCTCGTCCAGAAATACAAAGTCGGGAGTGGGATTTATAATAACATCCTCCTGACGGCGTATTCCCACAACATTTATTCCGTAGGATTTTCTGAGGTTCAGTTCAATAATTGATTTGTTAACCCATTTATTCGGAAGCACTATGTCCGTAATACTGTATGTTTCGGAAATATCCAAAGCGTCATAATAATTGCCTGAAACTATTTTCTTGCCAAGTCTTATTCCGACCTCTCTGTCAGGGAAAATAATCTTATCCGCACCGACCTTTGTAAGGATTCTGCCTTCAAAGTCGCTTGTCGCCTTCGCCATAATAAACGGCATACCCATTTCGTTAAGATGCATAACCGTCTTAACCGAAAATTCCATATCGTGACCGATTGTAATAATTGCGCCGTCGAAAGACTCAATGTCAAACTGCTCAAGTACCTCTTGCTTTGAGGCATCTGCGCAAACAGCCTGCGAAGCCTTGTCCCCGATTTCTTCAAGTTTGGTAATATCTCTGTCAATTACAAGCAAATCAACATTTGAGTTGTGCAGGGTAGACACAAGACTTTTTCCGAACTGACCCAAACCGATAATCATAAACTGTTTTCTTTTCATAATTTGCTCCTTAATTTATGCCCGTTTAACCTATGGGCATTTTTCCCTCCGGATACTGTATAAGATTTGCGTTCTTTTTAGTATTAAAGAACAGTGCGAGTGAAATCGGCCCTATTCTGCCGAGATACATTGTGCCTATAATTATAAGCTTGGCAGGCTCAGTCAGTTTATATGTTAAATCTCTTGAAAGACCTACCGTGCCGATTGCCGAAACCACTTCATAAAGGCAGTCCTCAAAAGCGCCGGGCTGAACTGCGCAAAATGCGGTGAGGGACAAAATCATAACACAAAAGCTGAGTGAAAAAACAGAAGTTGCTTTTCTTACCGTGTCCGCATTTACCGTGCGTTTAAAAATTTCGGTGTTGTTTCTTTCCGATAAAGCCGAAATCAGCGACATAACAAGAACTGCGGCGGTTGTTGTTTTAATGCCGCCTGCTGTGCCCGACGGCGAACCGCCGATAAACATTAAGACAGAGCAAACAATAACCGTGCAACGCCTCAATCCATCTTGCGGAACGGTGCAAAAGCCTGCCGTCCTTGTTGTTACGGACTGAAAAAGCGATGCGAGTATCTTTTCGCCTAAAGGAAGATTACCGATTGTTCGCTCGTTTGTAAATTCCATAATAAATATAACGAGCGCACCGCCGAAAATCAGCACCGCCGTAGTCACAAGCACTGTTTTAGCATATATAGGCAGTTGTTTAACCGTTTTCCTCATATTGCCTTTTTGATTTATATATTCCTTTACCTTGTCAACCGCCAAAAACCATATCGGAAAACCGATACCACCCAAGATTATCAGTGCGGACGTAATAAGGTTGACTGCAATATTGCCTCTGTACGGAATAAGACTGTCAGGTCCTAAAATGTCCATTCCCGCATTGCAAAATGCCGAAACGGAGTTAAATACGCTTTTCCAAATTCCCATAGCACCGAACTCGGGAACAAAAACAAATCCGTAAGCAAATGCGCCGACAGCTTCAATTAAAAACGTGCCCTTGAATATTTTCGTTATAAGGACATTCATTCCTCTGTTTGTGTCAAGGTTATATGCGTCTTTAATAAGCTGTTTCTCGTGAAGCCCCAATCTTTGCCCCAAAAGCTGTAAAAACAGGATTGTAAAGCTGATAACGCCAAGACCGCCGAGCTGAATTAAAACGAGTATGACTGCTTGTCCGAACAGCGACCAAGCGGAAAATGTGGGGACGGTAACAAGACCCGTTACGCAGACAGCCGTTGTTGCGGTAAACAGAGAATCAATGTATGGCACGGCTTTTCCGTCAGCCGCCGCTATGGGCAAATGCAAAATCAATGACCCCAAAATTATAAGCAATAAAAATCCGCCTGCAATGATATATGTTGTTATAAAGCTTCTTTTTTTAGCCCTTCGGTGCAATCTCATTTAATTGCGTACCTGTCCTTTCTGTTTCTTACATAAAACTGTTTACTCGGTTATTATAGCTAATTATAATCCTTTTTTCAATAGCACAGAGAAACAAACTAAAATAAAAAATAAATCAGTTTTTAAATATGAAAAAAGACCCGAGATAATAAACACCTCAGGTCAAAATATTAAACCTTGTTTTTCTTAAAAATATTCAGCAGTATATATGCCGCAATAATTACCGTAACGGTAACTGTCAAAATAATATACATAGCTGAAAATTCTACTTTATTTCCGAAAAAATAAAGATTACAGTCAAGAGAGTCCTTGATTTTTTCGATTACTTCCGACGGTACGCCTTGGTTTTGGATTTCGTTCAGCACACCCCTCATTGAGTGGTTGCGGATAAGCGATGTGCCGTATGTTCCGGGGAAGAAGGAGAGAGCCTTTTGAAGTCCGTTTGAGAAAGAGGAAATCGGCATATATGCTCCGCAAAGAAAGCCGTAGCCAGCGCTGATTATTGTGCCGACTGCCGAAATCTGACCCTGCGTTGACAGGAAAAAGTTGATAATTGAGGAGAGCGCCGTTCCGAAAAGAACAAGCAGAAAGATGTCAAGTAATAGGAACAGTACATCCGAAACGGTCATATACCATCCTGAAAATGAAACATAGATAAGGCAAACGGAAGCCGCGGCAAAGCAGATTAGAAGCGTTGAAATCATAGTTGATATATAGTAGCTCATTGAAAGCAGGGACGGTTTTACAGGGGAGATTCTTAAATCCTTAACAGTGCCGTTTACCTTGTCCTGCACCATTAAAAAATTGGAGCAAAATGCAACGGTTACACACGAAACGGCGAGTATTGATGATATAAGCTGAGATGCGACAAGACCGTCAATTAAATCCTCGGAAAGCGTAAAATATTCAGGTAAATTCGATGTAAAGCTGTCACGGTAAACATTGCCGAGAAAGGTGGCATAAAGCACAAGCAAAATTGCAGGAGTTATTAAAGATGTGAAAAACATACCCTTGTCTTTAAAGAACAGCTTAACATTTCTTTTGGTTAAAATTAAAAATGTTTTCATCTTTCCTGACCTCCCGTAAGAGTTTTGCCCGTAACCGCAAGGAAAACATCATCCATTTTTCCTTTTGTTATCTCGTAATCGTTAAATATTTGAGGATTTTTTACAATAAGCTCTGTAGCCGATTTTGTGTTCGGAACAAACAGACGGTAAGCGTCTTTTATCTTTTCGTACTGTGTGCCGAGTTTCTTTACCATGTCTTCGTTTACACCGTAAAGAGTTATGTAGTCACCCGTGTAGGCGTTTTTCAGCTCCAGCGGAGTTCCTTCAGCAGAGATTTTACCGCTGTCAATAATCACAACATAGTCCGCCTCCGCCGCCTCTTCCATATAATGAGTGGTTAAAAACACTGTCATATTTTCATTTTTACGAAGAGAAGATATTACATTCCAAAGCGTTTTGCGGGTTTGCGGGTCAAGACCTGTTGTCGGCTCGTCAAGAATAAGGATTTTAGGCCTGTGGAAAAGCGCTCTTGCTATGTCAATCCGTCGGCGCTGACCGCCTGACAGCTTTCCTACGGGGCGTTTTAGTAAATTGTTAAAATCAAGCAAGTCGGCAAGC
Source organism: Ruminococcaceae bacterium UBA3329 (assembly GCA_002361875.1). GTDB lineage: Bacteria > Bacillota > Clostridia > Oscillospirales > Acutalibacteraceae > Fimenecus. The sequence continues at coordinate 7,176 of DERX01000004.1, read as the reverse complement.
TCTGACAGCCGTTCTTTAAATTTCGCCCCGACAATGCCGTAAAGTGCGGCGCGGCTCTCCAAATTATCATAAACGGAAAGAGCGGAATCAAGCACAGAGGACTGAAAGACAACGCCAAGCTCGTTTTTAATTAAAGATATATTTTTATCAAGGTCGTGCCCGTCAATTTGTATATTGCCGCTGTCCTTTGACAGCTGACCGCACATTATGTTGATTGTGGTGGATTTGCCCGCACCGTTAATACCGAGAAATGCGAACAATTCACCTTTTTTTACACGGAAGCTTAAATCCTGAACTGCTTTTACCTCTCCGAAGCTTTTGCTGAGATTATCAATCTGTATGATATTATTCATTTTTTTCTCCAATCACTTTACAGCCGTAAAGAAAAATCTGCGGAAACCGAGCACAACACTGCCGTTGTCCGTTACTGGATAAAGTGCTTTTGAACGCTTTACAATTTCATTTTCAAATTCAGCGCCTTTTTCTTCGCTCAAATATTCTAAATAGGGGCGAAGTCTTGTGCCCTTTACCCATTCGACCAACGATTTGTGGTCGGGCATACTGTGGTAATATTTTGTTTCCCATATATCGAATTGAGATGAACATTTGCTTAAAATATTAAAGTATTCGGGTGGAGTCAGTGTTTCATTAGGCTGCAATTTTGCATTGCCCAAATCCCATTTAGACTCTTTGGAAATTCCGTTTATCAGCTTAAATAAAGGTTCGTCGCCGTTCATCGGTATTTGTACTGCCAAAACACCGCCGTCATTAAGGTTTTTCATAAGCGAAGGGATAACCGTGCTGTGGTTCGGCACCCATTGAAGACAGGCATTTGAAAAAATTAAATCATATTTACCGTTAAGGGCTGCAGCGTCGCCTATTTCAAATTTAATATCGGGATATTCTTTTTTTGCTTTTGAAATCATTTCCGGTGAACTGTCAATGCCCGTAATATCAGAATTGGGAAACAACTGTTTTAATACAAAAGTGCTGTTTCCCGGACCGCAGCCGATATCAGCAACTGTTTTAGGATTATATTTCACAGTCCTCATTGCAAGGTCAATTGCAGGCTGAGTTCTTTGATTTTTAAATTTTAAATATTGCGTCGGATTCCAATTTGCCATTGCATAATCCCCTTGAATATAATGTATATTCATTATAGGCTGTTTTGTAGAGAAAAGCAAGAACAAATACTGAATAAAAGCGCCGCATTTCTGCGACGCCTTGGTTGTTTAAATAATTTATTCGGGAATGAGCGCATCTTTGTTGGAGATTGTTGCTATTAATGCAGATGTTGCGGTTGTAACAGTGTTTGTTTCGTCGATTTCTCCCTCATAATAAATCTGCACTGTATCACCGACCTTGACAACACCGTAATTTACATATCGTGAAATACGCAAATCGTTCAGCATAACCTTATAGGTAATACCGTCTGACGGATTATTGCACAGAACAGAATCGTCCACAAGGATATATTCGTTTGTAATTTGGGCGACTGTACCGATAACGCAGTTTCTATACGGCTCATATTTTGCCTCGGCAGAATTTTCTTTTGCATAACTGATAATCTTGTCTGCCGCATCTTCACCGATATTGAAGAGATACTGATAGTTAAAAGCATTTGTCCATAAATATCCGTCCTCCGTAATATACAGAGCAACTTTATAGATGCCGAGAGTCTCGGAAGTTATTGTAAAGCTGAGGTAATTTCTGCCTGTAGTTGTCCACATCTGTTCCTCAACGAATGGGGCATTGCGGCACTCGGACAGAACTTCCCACACATAGTCGTCATTTGTCAATACAAAATGGCTGCTGTCAGGGCCGTCGCCGTTCTCGGAAAAGCGGTTAAGCTCCACTGCATTTGGCAAATTTACATCATTCATAAGCTCGCTCAGTGTACTCGGGGGAGCATATTCGTCACTCATAAAGACGTAATAACTGTTCTCCATCTTCACGGCAATAAATCGGCTCTGTGAAATGTCTTTAATTTTATACGCTTCAAACTCGGCAGTGTACTTTTTGTCTGCATTTACTCCGTCATATCCGATTACAGTATATGTGCCGATACCCTCACCGACTAACGATTCCGATACTGCACGGCCTTTTCCCGAATATTCAATGCCGTTAATTTCAACATTCGTATATTTTTCGTATACGGTGCGGTATTCCCAAGGCCACATAATTTCTGACTCTGCTTGAATACTGTATTCTTTATATCTTTTGTTATTTCCGCTTGGCGTTACATTTCTGCCGAGCAGTGACGGCAGAACCGCCGCGCCTGCAATGACGAGCACCGCAAAGCAAGCGACAAGAGAACCCCATTTTAGCCAAGAAATGCGTTTTGTTTGAGTTCCGTTCTCTGTTGCGTTGGCAATTAAATCATCATCAATATGACCGACTGCATTTGCTGTTTTAGGTATTTTCATATTTCAATGCCCTCCTTAATCAGAAAATCTTTTAGTTTATTTCGAGTGTAGAACAACATATTTTTGACCTTGCTTTCGGTAAAGCCGTAGCGCTCTGCAATCTCTTTAACAGAATCGAAAAAGTAATACTTGCGTATAAATACATTTTGCGCATCTTCCTTTTGACTGCGGAGAAATTTGCTGATCAGTTTACCGATGTCTTCATCGCTTACATCGGGAGAGTACCGTTCGTCCGGCAATATTGCTGACAATTCGTCTAATGATGCGAGTACATCTGCCGACCGTTTTTCTCGCTTCATAAACTCAAACCGTTTGAGGGACAGATTTCTTGCAATTTTGCATACGAAAGCTGTGAAGTTATTCGGTCTTGTGGGCGGAATGGCATTCCATACACTGATATAAGTATCATTAACACACTCCTCGGAATCCTCGTGACTGTTCAGAATGTTATAGGCGATACTGTGGCAGAGCTTGCCGTACTTGGCATCCGTTTCTTTAATTGCCTGTTCGTCTCTTTCAAAGTAGAGCTCTATGATTCTTTTATCATCCATGTTGTTCACCTCCGTTGTTAAAATCTAAAAGTGCTTTCACCTATTAAGTACGCTTTTTTTGCCGTCGGTCTGAAAAAAACTAAAATATTTCGGAAATATCCCCGAGTATATTAAATAATTTCGGTTTTTCATTATTATAACACAGTATCGTAGGATATAAAAACAAAAGGATATAAAATAGGCGGATAAAAAACAAGCGGCAGGATTTCTCCCTGCCGCCGAAAAGTAGCTTTGTTATATAATTTGTCTTATTCCCACTCGTTGCCGAAAGGCTAAACTTAACACATTTTGTTTATAAAATGCATCGTGTAGTCTTCGCAGTATTTTGATAATCCATATTATCATACCTGTATGACGAGAATTTATCATTTTCTTATCAGGTGCGATAAAACCGATGGTTGCAAGAAAAGAATAATCGCAACCGGATTGGTTTTACAATTCATATTATACTTGATTTCTTTTTGTTTTGCAAGATGTATTTTAATTTTACGCACATATTTCAAAAAATGTGCGTAAATTTTAATTGATTTTTTTAGTTGTCTCAGGTATAATAAAATCAGCACACAATTACGTATTCGCTGTGCGTGAATTTTATTTAAGTAAGAGGGTGAATGAGTGAATCTTCAAGAGCGAGCAAAAGAAGTGGTTGTAGACAATAATGGCATTGCAAAATCTGCCGACTTTGTTGCTGCCGGAATCAGAGCTGTTGATGTCGTAAACCTGTGTAACGCAGGCTTTCTTAATCGTGTACGACACGGATACTATCAGCTTGCCGAACAAGAGGTTTCTTCAGAAGAACAATTGCTTGCAACACTCATCCCAAAAGGAATAGTTTGTGTTGAATCTGCGTTGTTTCACTATGGTTACAGCGACTTTGCACCACGAAAATGGTCAATAGCTGTGCCTCGTTCAATGTCAAGAACAAAACTAAAAGTCGATTCGCTTGCTATTCAACCTTATTATATGCAGCCTGAGTTGTATGAACTTGGAAAAATCACCGACAACTTCAATGGAGTTGAGCTGCCTGTATATGACCGTGAGCGAACAATATGTGATTGTTTCAAATATCGTTCAAGATTAGATAACGAAATTTTCAACAAGGCCATTAACGCTTATGTAAAAGACGACAAAAAGAATCTGAATAATCTTTCTGCTTATTCCCAAAAATTGCGTGTGTATAAAAAAGTTACCGAACTGATGGAGGTATTGCTGAATGGCTGATATTGCAGCGTCTGTGCTTACACGATTAAAGAATAAGGCTCAGGCAAGTGGAAGAAGTTATCAACTTTGCTTACAACTCTTTTGTCAGGAAGAATTTTTGCGCAGACTTGAAAAATCAAAATACGCAGAAAATTTTGTTCTCAAAGGCGGATTGTTTATCTATTCGCTTACCGAATTTGACAGCAGAGTTACAGTCGATGTTGATTTTTTGCTTCGACAAATGCCGAACACTCCTGAACAACTGCGAGTTGTGCTTGAAGAAATTATCGCAGCACCTACTGAAAATGGATTTGTTACATTTGAGATAACAGATGTTGCTCCCATTGCTGTTGCAAAGAAATACGCCGGTATCGGTGCATCGCTTGTTGCACACATCAAGAATACAAGAACACCTTTCAGCATTGATTTCGGCGTTGGCGATGTCATCGTGCCTAAACAGGAAAAGCGAAAAATTCCAACACAGCTTGACGATTTCGCTTCACCGACGGTAAATACATATTCGCTGGAAACGACAATTGCCGAAAAACTTGATGCAATTCTCGATTTAATGGAATTTTCAAGCCGAATGAAAGATTATTATGATATTTATTATCTTGCCAATAAG